>JASJDL010000008.1 GCA_030065775.1 Flavobacteriaceae bacterium
CTCCATGTTTAGTAACTACTTCTTTTAAATGTTCGGATGGAGCTTTATAATAGACTAATAATGATATGTTTAAATCACGTAGTGATTTCTTTAAGTCGCGAACAGTTTCGATCAAGAATTTCGCTCTGTATTTTTCAATTTTTCGAAACCCAAATTGTCGTTTCTCAAATACTAATGGATCAAAATAAAAGATACCAACGACATTCTTGTGTCTGGAACAGGCTTCTCTGAGAGACGCATTGTCTTGCACTCTTAAGTTATTCTTAAACCAAACTAAAGCGGTATCTTCTTTGCTCTTCTGCATCGCTTACTACAAAATTTTACCTGTTCCCAATCGCGTTGCCATTTCTTGCGCCATGTAAATGGCCTCCCACACGACTTACATACTTTTTCTGGCAGATATTTCTTTCTTCGTTTTTGTAAATTATTCATTCGCTAAGGCATTAATCATTCCATTAAACACGAATGAATGAAATGGCAATACCATAAACCAATAGACCCGTCCCCATACGCCATGTGGCCTAAAAACTGCGCGTTGGTATAATTTATTTTTTACAATTTTGAATTCCAACCAGGCTTCTCCGGGTACCTTCATCTCAGCAAAGAGTAACAAACGTTTTTGACTTTTATCTGCAAACAAAACCCGCCAAAAATCCAAAGGGTCTCCAGGTTCCAAATAGTTGTCGTGCGTGCGTCCACGACGGAGGCCAACGCCACCTACCATCTTATCAATGATTCCCCTTAATTTCCATAAGATATCGTAACTGTACCAGCCATTTTTACCTCCAATAGACCAAATTTTATCGATGGTATAATTTTCATTATGGATATTTCTTGAGCGCACATCTTTAAAACAGCCAAAATGAGGCATTTCAATATGCTTTGCTAATTGATCGTTAAAGACACCACTGCTTATTGCATCTTTCCAGCTGGATACCACACTATTTTGACCTATTTTCTGGAAGGCCAGTTCAACTGCCTTTTTATACGGTATTGGATCAACTTGAATGTGCTCTTGAATATCACTGGCTTTGCCGATCACTTCGACTTTCATACTATCAACCAGTGCTTTCGCCAGTTGAAACGATGTTGAGGTCACAAAAAATAACCAATATGATGAAAGCCTAGGGGTCAATACCGGGAGCGTGAGAATGTAACGTTTTAACTTTCGCACTTCAGCAAATTGAAGTAGCATTTCCCTATAGGTTAGCACTTCAGGCCCATAGATATCGTAAGATGTATTATATAATTTTTTATTTAACAACGCACCTGAGAGATAGGTTAACACATCTCTGATAGCAATGGGTTGCGATCTGGTATTTAACCATTTTGGAGTTACCATAACCGGTAATTTCTCAACCAGGTCTCTTATGATCTCAAAAGAGGCGCTACCGCTACCTACGATGATTCCCGCCCGAAGTGTGGTCAGCCCATAATGCCCAGACTTGAGGGTATTTTCTACTTGAAGTCGGGACTGTAAATGTTTCGACAACGCATTGTCATTCACTATGCCGCTCAGGTAGATTACCTGTTTGCAGTTTGTTTTAACGACTAATTCCCTGAAATTTCGGGCACATCGTTCCTCCAGAGATTCGAAGTCGCCCTTGTTCGTAGCCATTGAATGTATCAGGTAATATGCGGCATCGATTTCTTTAGGAAGTTCAACATTGCTAGGACTTAAAAAATCGACCTTGATGAAAGTGACATCAGGATGCTCTTCGATTTCATCGGGAATCCTACTCATATCCCGAACACAACAGACCAGCTCATGCTTGTCATCCAACAACCGCAGCGCAAGTCGCTTGGCGATGTATCCTGTTGTGCCCGTGATTAGAATCTTCATAATTCGTTTTTAATTTTTGGTCTTTGATATCCGAATCGTTCTTTTAATTGCGGTATGGCATAGCCATCCAATCCATTAATGGCTGCTACATTTCCTTTTGAAAGGTTCACAAATCCATCATCATCAATGAGATGATCTTGCATAAATACATCCAGGATTTCGCCAACAATCATAATGACATCATTTGCTTTGATATGGTATTCTTCAATGTACTTCATGGCTAATTGAGTTGGTGCACCCTTAACAAATGGTACCTGATAACCCTCGACATATTCCTCTTCTAAATCCGTAACATCAAATTCTGAAATTGATTGGTCATATTTTGCTGAAGTATGATGCGCATCTTTAAGTATTCCTGCATGTATATGATTGATGGTGTACAAACCACTTTCTTTAATATTGGAATAGGTATGCCTGGGTACAGTGGTAGGCCTTAAAATAAAACCTAAGAGTGGTGGGCTAGAACCTAAATGGATCAAAGAACTAAAAACGGCCACATTATGAACGCCGGAATTAGAAGTCGTACAAATTAGGTTTGCGGATTTGTAACCGGAGCAGCTATTAATCAGGTTTATCCGATAAATTTTATTTAATTGATCTATTTGCTCCCTGGTTATTCGCATCTTAGAGGTTTTGATAATTGCCAATTTTTACATTCTGGGCCTTTAAGTCATGCATGAGATTATACAGTCCGAAAAATGTTCTATTCATATAAATAAAGTGCTTCGAGCCGCGGTTTCCATTCATCTTACGCAATTCTGTATTCTTACTGTAGCGTTCGCCTAAATCGGCAATCTGGTTGAAGAATGAAGTATCTGAAAAATCAAAGGTTTCCTTGTGAAAGGGTTGTCCAAAAAGCATGAGCATTTCGCGAAACATTTGGGTAAAGAATTCAGCTTCGTCCTCGGTATCATCTTCACGCAGAATTTCTAATTCATAAAGCTTGTTTCGAAAATATGTTTGATCCTCAATATTTTTTTTCTCTGCAAGTTCAAAATAGGGTTTATAAAAAGTATCTGGGACCTCTTTCATGCACCCAAAATCTAGAGCGACAAGTTCATTTTTCTTCGTAACTAAGAAATTACCCGGATGCGGGTCGGCATGAACTTTTTTGATACAATGTATTTGATACATGTAGAAATCCCAGAGTGCTTGTCCAAGAATGTTGAGAACTTCCTGGTCTTGCTTGTAGTTGGTAAATTCAGATAAGTGCTGGCCTTCCATCCAGTCCATGGTAAGAATTCTGTCAGAAGATAGCTCTTCGTAATAGTTTGGAAATTTAAGGTTCGGTATGTGCCCGCAGAGTTCAGTCACTTCTTTACTTTGTTTTAGCTCCAGCTCATAATTGGTCTCTTCAATAAGCTTGTTTTCGACCTCTTGAAAATATTTATCAGAATCTTTCCCCCTAATATTGAACATTTTAGTCGCGATTGGCTTTACCAATGCGAGATCTGAAGCAATGCTTTCAGCAACACCCGGATATTGAATCTTTACAGCCAGTTTTTTTCCGTATTTTTCTGCCAAATGCACTTGGCCAATACTAGCTGCGTTTATGGATTGACTATTGAACTTATCAAATAATTTACTTGGGTGTTTCCCGAAATACCTTCTAAAAGTTTTAATGACAAGCGGAGGTGATAATGGCGGTACTGAAAACTGCGCCAATGAAAATTTTTCAACGTATGCCCTTGGAAGGATACTTTTCTCCATACTCAGCATTTGAGCAACCTTTAAAGCACTGCCTTTTAATTTCTTGAGGCTGTCATAGATATCTTCCGCATTGTTTTTGTTAAGCTTCTCTTTAGCCTCTTCTTCGGAAGTCGTAAACTTATCTCCATAATACTTCAAATAGTTCACACCAATTTTGGCACCGGTTGACACCAATTTTGTAGCCCGTTGTATTTTACCCGTTGGAATCTTATCTATTGATTTCATGCTTATTTTTTAATTCTCTCATTGTACAAAAATTTTGCAAGGTCTATGGCACTATTGATTGGTTGAACATTGATCAGGTCAAAACCGGTATTGATGCTCTTTTCAATAAGTATGTCTGTCTTTTCAAACGCATCAGAAGTATCATTTATCCAAAACTTTAAGATAGCCAAGAATTGCAGCCATGCAGTCTGTTCTAAGATCTTTAATTGCAGATTATTCAAACTATCTATGTTGAGATTTATAGTTTCAATTTTCAAAGTGTCAATATAATAGTCCAGAGCTTTTCGCAATCTTTTAAGGCCCTTTAATGACTTTAAAGATCTTTTCTGGCCTTTTAAATTTGCCAAAACGAACGATCTGTTCGCAGTGAGCAACTCGAAAAACGTGTAATAAAAACTAATCAACTTATTTCGGGCGCTGAAGTTATCATACTCTTCAAGCTGCTTTAGCATCTGAAGTGTCTGATCAAAAAAAGATTTATAAATCGCTTGCTCCAGCTCTCTAAAAGTATTGAAGTGCTTATAAAATAGTTTTTCATCAAAATTAAAGGTCTTTGCGAAGGCCGCAATGGAGCCAGGTTTATTTCCGTTTTCAGCTACGGTCTGCATGTACCAACTGATTAGTTGCTCAGCACTAATGTTCTTTTTTCTACCCATAATAATCTTTGCCACGTAAAAGTACTCAAAAAAGTTATTGTTTAATTATTTTAACAAAAATTTAAACAAAAAATAAGAAAATTTTTAGACTTCAGAAATTACCTTTGAATCAAATTTAAAAACATCATCATGAAATCTAAAAATCTATTTGCAGCTTTTGTACTAACAGTAGCAATTTCTGCCACGGCATGTGCAAAAGACAAAAAAACTGATCCGGTAAAAGAAACCCCAAAGACTGAGGAAACAGCCCAAGCTGAAGAGGCGAAAGGGCCAGGGAATATTGTTGAAGTAGCGGTTGGCAATGCTGATTTCTCTACTTTGGTTGCTGCGGTTAAGGCAGCCGGTTTAGTTGAAACTCTAAGTGGTGAGGGTCCCTTTACGGTATTCGCACCTACGAACGCAGCTTTTGGTAAATTACCAGAGGGTACTGTAGAGTCATTACTAAAACCGGAAAGTAAAGATGCTTTAACTGGAATTCTAACGTATCACGTGGTTTCCGGAAAATTTAAAGCTGCAGATGTCGTCCAGGCCATCAAGGATAACAACGGTAGTTTCACCGTGGCGACTGTACAAGGAGGCTCATTGACAGCTTCGATAGATGGGGACAGTGTTATTCTTACTGATTCAAAAGGAAATAAGTCTAAAGTGGTCATTACAGATGTCGGTGCTTCTAATGGAGTGATCCACGCTATCGACACAGTAGTAATGCCTTAGTTTTTTCTCGGTTATATATTGGTTTGTGTGAATCGCCGTTATAGTCACTACTATAGCGGCGATTTTTTATTTCTTTATCTTTTTTGTACATTGAATGAAGATTAAAACCGGTTTATGATACGCAATCCTTTCATAGCTTGGACAGAAATAAATGGAATAGAATGTCTTCAATTTACATTTGCAGGAATATTCAGAGAAGCTGATGCAAGGGATGCCATTGCAGAATGGAAGACATTGTTCAAAGAAAAGCCGAAAACTAAAATTACTATAGTTTGGCACTGTTTGGCCATGAAAAATTATGAGGCCAAGGCCAGAGTGCTTTGGCAGGAGACCATGCAAGAATTAAGAGATCAAATAGGGCTGATTTGGTTAGTTACAGATTCGGTCATAGTACAAGCTGGAGCAGAAATCATGTCCTTTTTCGTCTTTTATGATTTGAAAGTTGTTGCCTCTATTGAAGAGCTGCATGAGAAAATACAAAAGCAGCTAACCTAGCTATTCATATTCACTGGTGAAATGTAATTTAACCGAAGGATACTTTTGTTGTGTCATTTGTATAGTAAAGGCAGAATCTGCTAAAAACACCAATTGCCCTTGTTTATCTTTCGCCAAATAACGTTGTTTAACCCGTTTAAACTCTTCAAATTCACCATTCTTTTCATCTTCCGGTTCTACCCAACATGCTTTATGCACATTTAGGTTTTCATAAGAACATTTGGCACCGTATTCGTGTTCAAGTCTATACTGAATGACTTCATATTGTAGTGCCCCAACGGTACCAATTACCTTGCGTCCATTTAATTCTAAAGTAAATAATTGCGCCACACCTTCATCCATTAATTGATCTAATCCTTTATACAATTGTTTTGCTTTTAGCGGATCAGCATTATTAACATAGCGAAAATGTTCAGGAGAAAAACTGGGGATTCCTTTGAAATTTAAACTTTCGCCTTCAGTCAATGTATCGCCAATTTTAAAGTTTCCGGTATCATGTAAGCCTACAATATCACCAGGAAAGGACTCATCAACAACCTCTTTTTTCTCAGCGAAAAAAGCATTAGGACTGGAGAATTTCAACTTTTTATTATGCCGCACATGCAGATAAGGAACATTACGCCTAAATATTCCGGAAACGATCTTTACAAATGCCAGCCTGTCTCTGTGCTTCGGATCCATATTGGCATGTATTTTAAATACGAACCCCGACAATTTATCTTCTTTAGAATCTACCAGTCGTTCTTCTGCCATTTTGGGTTGAGGATTGGGGGCAATCTCTATGAAGCAATCTAATAATTCTTTCACCCCGAAATTATTCAAAGCAGAACCAAAAAATACTGGCTGAAGTGATCCACTCAGGTAAGCAGCTGTATCAAATTCCGGATATACCTCGTAGACTAATTCCAACTCTTCGCGTAGCTGATTGGCCGAAGATTCACCAATATGATTGTCTAATTCTGTGTTAGAAATATCATCGAACTCAACGCCCTCAGAAACTAGTTGCTTATTCTCACCTGAAAACAGGTTCAATTTCTTTTCCCAGATATTATAAATGCCTTTAAAATCATATCCCATACCAATCGGGAAACTCAATGGAGTTACTGTCAGTCCAAGTTTTTGCTCTACTTCATCCAAGAGATCAAAAGCATCTTTACCTTCACGGTCTAATTTGTTGATAAAAACGATCATAGGTATGTTTCGCATCCTACAAACTTCTACCAACTTTTCCGTCTGTTCTTCAACACCTTTGGCGACGTCAATCACCACAATAACACTATCTACCGCAGTAAGGGTCCTAAAAGTATCTTCAGCGAAATCTTTATGGCCCGGTGTGTCAAGAATGTTGATCTTTTTATCCTTATAAATGAAGGCCAATACAGAAGTTGCTACCGAAATACCGCGTTGCCGCTCTATTTCCATAAAGTCTGATGTCGCTCCTTTTTTAATCTTATTGTTCTTGACCGCACCAGCCTCTTGTATAGCACCACCAAACAATAATAATTTTTCTGTTAAAGTGGTCTTACCGGCATCGGGATGTGAAATAATACCGAAGGTGCGTCTGCGCTTTAGTTCCTCTAAAAAACTCATGTGTTCAAATTGCGAGCGCAAAGATAACCTTT
The DNA here is from genome assembly GCA_030065775.1 of Flavobacteriaceae bacterium. Classification (GTDB taxonomy): domain Bacteria; phylum Bacteroidota; class Bacteroidia; order Flavobacteriales; family Flavobacteriaceae; genus Aureibaculum. The sequence continues at coordinate 7,266 of JASJDL010000008.1, forward strand.
TTAGGCAAGGAATACTTAGTTGTTTTACACTTAAGTTCTGGAATTTATTTTAGTACTTCAACTTCAAAAAAGATATCATTTTTCGGCCACTCCTGCGTGTCAACAGGTTCTTTGCTCATTTTATCCAAAACATTGAAGCCACTAATAACCTCTCCATAAACGGTATGCTCACCGTCGAGGTGAAAAGCTCCCTTTTTGTCAACGACAAAATAGAATTCAAAAGGTGTAGAGCGCTTATTGGGATTGTTTTCCCAGTTTCTGGCAGCCGCCAAGGCGCCATATTTATGTTTTCTGTTTTCCCTGAACTCAGCGGGCAAATTATAGGAGTCGAATTTCTTGCGCATTCGTCGGGTAAGCGGATTTTCTGAATTACCTCCTTGTACCACAAACCCTTCAACAATCCTGTGCACCGTTACAGTATTAAAGTACCCCTCTTTGGCTAAGAAAATAAAACTGGACCTATGCAAAGGAGTATCCTTATACAGGCGGACTTTTATGTCACCCAATCGAGTTTTAAAAATTACTTGAGTTTCCGGGTTTTCCTTTCCAAAAGCAGTCAAGAATTCTACCGTTGTTTTCCGACTAATGGTCTCTTCTTCATTTTTCTCTTTTGTAAAAGTGCTCGCTCTCTTTTTCTCTTTAACAGCGGTGGTCTCTTTTTTTATAGTCCCTAAAGGATGTTTCTGAACTTTTTGGGCTTTTTCGCAACCCGAAAGGACAAAAAAAAGTGTTATTAGAATACTTAAATTGCGCATAATTAAAATCTGATGAGCAAATATAGGTATTACTTCAAATCTTCGTATTTTCGCGCTTTCTTAAACGAATGAGATATTTATTTTTTTTAATCCTTGTAATTTCTGTGTTATCCTGTGAGGATAAAAAAGATCTCCAAGTGATATATTATTTAAGATCCCCGGCTGCCAATAATTCTGCGCAACCATTCCTATTTTCAAGTGGTAAGGACTTATATATGTCTTGGATGCATAAAAAGAATGATAGTCTTGTAAGTTTACAGTATTCCAAGCTGAACGACAGTATCTGGGATGCCCCAAGCGAAATTGCTTCAGGTTCGAATTGGTTCGTGAATTGGGCTGATTTTCCTGCTATCGCCGTAAACGATGGAAATATACTAAGTCATTTTTTACAAAAATCTGCCGAAGGAACATATACCTATGACATACGATTAAAACTTTTTAACAAGAAGACCAATAGTTGGAAAGAGGACTTTGTCTTACATAATGATAGTACACAAGCTGAGCATGGTTTTGTAACAATGCTCCCTTATCAAAACGATGCTTTTTTTGTGACCTGGTTAGATGGCAGAAATACAACCGAAAACGAAGGCCATCAAGGCCCGGGAGCAATGACCATTAGGGCCGCCACTATTTCATCTGGCGGAAAAGTCACCAATGAAGTAGAGTTAGATTATAAAACCTGTGATTGTTGCCAAACCAGTGCTGCTCTTACTGAGAACGGCCCAATCGTAGTTTATCGAGACCGCAGCGATAATGAAATACGTGATATAAGTATTAGCCGTTTTTTAGATGGAAATTGGACGAGCCCGGAAGCAGTTTTTCATGATAATTGGAAAATAGAAGGCTGTCCGGTTAACGGGCCGAAAGCCGCAAGTCATAAAAATTACCTGGCTATTGCCTGGTATACAGCTGCGAAAGAGCTACCGAAAGTAAATTTAATCTTCTCAAAAGATAATGGAATGACTTTTGACGCACCAATTTTAATTGATGAGATAAGGACTATCGGTAGGGTGGACGTAGCCTTTATTAATGCAAATCATGTGTTGGTTAGTTGGGTAACGTCAGAGAATAGTCAAACAGTGCTAAAAGCTATGAAGGTAGATCTAATGGGAGAGAGGAGTGATCCTTTCGTTGTTGCAAAATTCGATCCGTCCCGCTCCAGCGGATTTCCTCAATTGGAAATTTTAAATGATCGTGCCTATTTTGCATGGACAGATGTTATTGGCGAAAACCCAAGTATAAAAACAGCCTTTGTACAATTAGATAATTTGTAATTTTGTAAAATGCAGGAAGAACAAGTAATATTAGTAAATGACAAAGATGAACAAATAGGATTAATGCCTAAACTTGAAGCGCACAAAAGAGCACTCTTGCATAGGGCGTTTTCCGTATTTGTTTTTAATAAAAAAGGAGAGTTACTGCTGCAGCAACGCGCTGCACATAAGTACCATTCGCCTTTACTATGGACAAACACATGCTGCAGTCATCAGCGAAATGGTGAGACCAATATTGAGGCCGGTACCAGGCGATTACAGGAAGAAATGGGATTTGTATGTGATCTTAAAGAGATATTTTCATTTATATACAAAGCACCTTTTGATAATGGTTTGACGGAACATGAACTTGATCATGTAATGGTCGGTACATATGATGATGACCCGGCAATAAACACCGATGAGGTTGAAGGGTTTAAGTGGATGTCTCTGGATGAAGTAAAGGAAGACATACAATCACAGCCCGAAATTTACACGGAGTGGTTTAAGATTATTTTTAATGAATATTATCAACGATTGATAGAGGCTTAATATGAAAGTAACAGTTAGCAGAAAAGCACATTTTAATGCGGCACATCGCTTATTTAGACCTGATTGGTCAGATGAGAAAAATGCCCAGGTATTTGGTAAATGCAGTAATCCGAATTACCATGGACACAATTACGAATTAATTGTCTCTGTTACCGGTGAGATCGATCCAGAAACCGGTTTTGTAATTGATATGAAAGACTTAAAAGAGCTGATTAAAACGGAAGTTGATGAGCCTTTTGACCATAAGAACCTGAACGAAGAAGTTCCTGAATTCAAGAACCTGAACCCCACTGCCGAGAATATCGCTGTGGTTATATTTGATAAATTACGCCCGCATATCACTTCTGCACATGAACTTTCGGTGACACTTTACGAAACACCTAGAAATTTTGTAAGCTACAGCGGTTGATTTAATAGTTGCTCAATGTTTATGGGCCTGCTCATAATGTTCTTTGAGCAAGTTCCTGCCAAAGTCCCCGTCAAAATCACGCCAGACACTATGGATGTGATTAGCGTTATTCTGCGTATTATCTAATTCTATTAAAAAGGAGCTTCCCTGGATACAATAATAATGAGGTTTATTTACTGTAGTTGATCCCGCCCATCCGAAATAAAGCGTATTCAGATGTTCACTTTTCAGTTTTTGCATTCTTAGTTTAGCGAATTTCTCGGGTGCCGAACTTATATATTCGTTTATTAATTCAAAGAGTAATAATTGCTGCTGTTCTGTTAGTTCAGATGCAGCAATTCCCTTTGGTTTCATAGGATCTATCTTACTGTTATTTCTCGTAATGATATCCGGCAATGCCCTCTTACTAAAAATTGCTTTGACCAGTTGCTCCTTCGATAATGAGTTGAGCAGCTTGTAAGCCATAGCTTCCTCATTCTTCAGGAAGATCTTCTTACTTGTTTTGGCCGGATTTGCACCATAAAAACGGGGTACATGGGTCATTTCATCTCCATTCATGGTAAAATTCAATGAGATATGGTGCCCTTCAAAACTCCAGCCCCACGGTGTATTCTTCGACGGTAATCCATAAAAAGCTACCGAATACAATTCAGGGTTTCTGGAATTTGAATTATTACTTAAGCGATATAAGATCTTTTCGGCTTCAATCACATCAAGTGTTTTCTGATATCCTTTATTACTCAGGTAAGAATTTAGTAATGCGTGAAGTTTTTTCTTTTGATAAGCACTCAATTCTTTGAGCGTGATTCCTTCCCTTTTATAGAAAGTGGAAGGAAAGTAATGCCATCGCGTACGATTATCATCATCTAATTCGAGTACGGCCTTTTTTTTCTGACTTGAAGTAAGGCTATTAATAAATTGATCGGCAATCGCGGTACTTTGCGAATAGCTAAAAACTACCGAAAAACAGAGTATAATAAAAGTGAAGCAATAATTCATATCCTAAATAGTAAGCTGATCGACAAGCAATTAAAGTTAATTAATTGTGATCTTTCTATGGTGCTTTACTGGACGTTCTCACCTATTTTTAACTTCTATTTAACTAAATTTTAGTTTGACCCATTAATTCGTGATATTTGCTTCGTGAATAAAGACATACTTCTAAGTTATCCGTTAAGGTTTGAGTCGATCCTAAAAGAGCGTATTTGGGGCGGTAAAAAGCTGGTGACACAGCTAAGTAAAAATTCTGATAAGGACTCTATAGGTGAGAGTTGGGAACTTTCTGATGTTGAAGGAGATATTTCAGTTGTCTCTAACGGAGCGCTGGCAGGAAAAGATCTAAAAGAACTCGTTAGTGAGTTTAAGGAAAAACTTCTTGGGAAGAAAGTGTACGAGCAATTTGGTGAGAAATTTCCCTTATTGATCAAGTTTATTGACGCTAAAGAACCTTTAAGCATACAATTGCATCCAAATGATGAATTAGCGAAACAACGTCATAATTCTTTTGGGAAGACAGAAATGTGGTACATCATGGATGCCGAGAAAGATGCCGAATTGATTGTAGGATTTCAAAAAGACTCTAACAAAGAAGAGTATTTGAAACATTTATACGAGAAGTCGTTATTGGAAATCCTGAATGTTGATAAGGTCCAAAAAGGTGATGTCTATTTTATTCCTGCCGGAAGGGTACATGCAATAGGTGCAGGTGTTGTACTGGCAGAAATTCAACAGACGAGCGATATTACTTACCGTATTTATGATTGGGATCGTAAAGATGCGCAGGGAAATTCAAGGGAATTGCATACTGAATTAGCTCTCGATGCCATTGATTATACGGCGCGCGAAACCTATAGCACTAATTATACAGACACTATCAATAAGCAATCTAAAATAATTGATTGTCAATATTTTACGACTAATTCATTTTCTGTTAAAGGAAATTTAAGGGTTAATCATAAAGATAAAGATTCTTTCATCATTTACATTTGTGTAGAAGGAACAATAGCTATCAATGGAATAACTTTACAACAGGGTCAAACGATGCTGATTCCTGCAATTTTAAAAGAATTGACCCTAAAGTCAAACAATACTGCTAAATTACTTGAAGTCTATATTAAATGATTGATTATTCAACTATAAAAGTGATCGCCTTCGATGCCGATGACACCCTTTGGGTAAATGAAACATATTTTCGCGATGTCGAGCATGAATTTGCCCGATTATTGTCAGAATATGAAACTGAAAATAAGCTTGGGCAGGAATTATTCAAGGTAGAAATGAATAATTTACACCTTTACGGCTATGGTATTAAAAGCTTTGTTTTATCAATGATCGAATCGGCTCTAGAGGTATCGAATTATAAGATTGAACCGAAGGTTTTACAACAGATCATTGCCTTAGGTAAAGAAATGTTAGAAAAGCCCATAGAATTGCTACCAGGTGTAGAGGAAACCCTAAAAGCTTTAAATAAGAAGTATAAACTCATTTTAGTTACGAAGGGTGATTTGCTAGATCAAGAACGAAAGCTTGAAAAATCAGATTTGGAAAAATATTTTAACCAGATTGAGGTTGTAAGCGATAAACAAACGACCAATTATTTAAATGTAATTCATCAATTAAATGTAGCGCCTTCAGAGTTTCTAATGGTCGGTAATTCTTTGAAATCTGACGTATTACCGCTTCTCGAAATTGGTGCGAAAGCGATACATATTCCGTTTCATACGACCTGGGCTCATGAACTGGTAGAAAATAATGATACTACCGGCTATCATACAATAGCAAAGCTGACTGATGTTTTAAACTATGTGATATCATGAAAGAACTCGATATTGCATCCTGGAATAGAAAGCAACTTTTTGAACATTTCACAACACTTGCCGATCCTTTTTTTGCCGTTGTCGTCGATGTTGACGTTACCAATGTACATCAACTCGCAAAAGACACAAAGACGTCATTTTTCGCAAGGTATTTACATGCCTGTATGCGTGCCATGAACAGTGTAGAAAATTTCAAGTATCGCATTGTTGCAAATAAGGTGCTTATACACGATGTTATTCATGCTTCGGCTACCATAGCCAGACCTGATACTACTTATGGCTTTTCCTTTATCCATTATTCGGAGGATTTCAAGGTATTTCATACTAATTTTCAAGAAGAAAAGGAGCGCATTGTAACGACCACCAATTTGTTTCCACCGGTTAACACGACAGATTGTGTCTATTGTTCCGCCTTGCCATGGCTTGATTTTAAAGGGCATAAAGAAACCTTTACAGGAAATAATAAAGACAGCATTCCAAGATTGGCTTTTGGTAAGGTGACTGAAAAAGCAGGTACGTTGAAAATGCCCGTTGCGATTTCAGTGAATCATGCATTGGTCGATGGATATCATGTAGGATTATTTATCGAGGAATTCCAAAAAACCTTAACGAAGTTTTAGCAAATTTTAACTTTATACATATGCTTTTTTTAAGCTAACTTTGCACCAGTTAAATTTGGAAATTTATGGCAAGCGTAAAAAACCTAAAGAAAGACATTAATTACGTTTTATCTGATATTATTGAAGAATGTTATCTATGGCAAATGCTCCAGGAAGATGAAAAGAAAGCTGGCAAAGCAGAAAAAATAATCGATGAAGCTATTGCGACTTTTGACACGTTAATTGAAAAAATTCATGCTAAAGACATAGAAAATAAGAAAGCCCATTTCAGTGCAATTAGTAAGGAATTGCAGGAAAAGGCGAATGGATTATTGGGAAAAATCCAGAAATTATAGTATATTAGTCACGAAAATTGCTATGAAAGATTTGACTTAAAGTCTTTTGTAATATCGTGCTTAGCTTAGCGTTTTTTATATTAAGTATGCCTTTTAAAACCTGCAAGAACTATGGCAAGAGCAATGTTTGAGTACACCAAAACAGTACTAAAAAAAGTAAGTTTTAATGTTGAACTGTTTTGTAAAGAACTAGAAAAAGCCATAAAACGATTGTTACCTCATGAAATTGAGGAATTGAAAATATGGCTTGCTGAATTTACCGCCAATAGACCAGAATTGTACGCTTATGTGGCGGTAGTAAATTAACCAATAAAAAGGAACTTTAAACAAGTTCCTTTTTTCTTTTCTGCAAGGGGCTTATAATCTTTACATCGCTAAATGAGATCACCCCTCGTATAACACCGTCAATCGTATTTTTTAGAACTTCTATTAACTGCATTTTTAGTTGTGATTTGTGGTAAATCAATGAAACTTCTCGTGCCGGTGCCGGTGCTTCAAATTCCTTAAGATATTTTTTATCACTTTCATTAATATCTAAGGTATGCAGATAGGGTAGTAGCGTCATGCCCAAACCCTCCTTTGAAAGCTTTAATAGTGTATTGAAACTTCCACTTTCCAATTTAAAGTGATCTTTAGTATCGCTTTTCAAGCTACTACAGAGATTTAAAACACTATCTTTAAAACAATGCCCATCCTCAAGTAGTAGAATATCATCGATCTCGAGGTCCTCAATCTCCAGTCGTTCTTTCTTATACAAACGGTGATTCTCATCCATAAATCCTACAAACGGTTCATAGTATAACACACGCTCTTTGATATGTTCGTTTTCCAATGGTGTGGCGGCAATACCGGCATCTAGATGTCCATCAAGTAGCTTTAGCAGCATGTTTTCTGTTGTGAGCTCCTCTATTTTCAGTTGTACCTTAGTATATTTATTTACAAAAGCTTTTAAGAACAAAGGCAATAGCGTTGGTGTTACTGTAGGAATAATACCCAATCTAAATTCACCGCCAATGAATCCTTTTTGCTGATCAACAATATCATTAATTCTATTGCTCTCATCAATTATTACTTTAGCTTGCTTAATGACTTTTTCGCCAATGGGAGTGAGTTCAATGGGCTTTTTCTTCCTGTTAAAAATGGTGATTTGCAATTCTTCTTCAAGCTTTTGTATTTGCATGCTCAAAGTAGGCTGGGTAACAAAGCATTTCTCAGAAGCAGTAGTAAAGTTTTGGTATTCTGCGACTGCGAGTACATATTTTAATTGTGTTATAGTCATAAATATATCTGATAATATTTTTCAAAATTATCAATTATAACTATAATTAAAAAATTGTAAGTAATAATTTAGTTAAAGTTCCAGAACTCACGCTGTTTATTGAGTTCGGCTTCCTGTTTTGCGTATTCTTCTTCAGAAATAACTTTTAAGAGCGAAGGGTGCTGTTCGATAGCGAATTGTAATTTTTCTACAATGTCTTCCACAGATTCATTATCATAATCTATATCTAGAGGCTCTTTAATAACCATAGATTGCAATACATTTCGTTTCTTTATCATGAGGCCTTTTTTGTCGTAAGCCCTTCTAAATCCGTCAATGACAATAGGTATTACAATCGGTTTATTTTCTTTGATAATGTAGGCTGTACCGCGTCGAATCGGCTTAAAAGGCGTCGTGGTACCCTGCGGGAATGTAATTACCCAACCATCATTTAAAGCTTTTGTGATATTGCTTATATCTGACATTTTAACTTGCCTGTTCACACTCTGGCCTTTGCTGCGCCAGGTACGTTCTATAGAAATTGACCCGGTGTAAGCAAATATTTTTGGTAAAATTCCTGCTTTCATGGTTTCCAGTGCCGCTACGTAATAAATGTTAAGCTTAGGCTGCCATAGATAACCTATATTTTTTATGGAATCTTCTCGTCCTTTTAAAGCGGCATTAAATACATGCAGCATCGCCGCTACATCGGCAAAATAGGTTTGATGGTTAGAAACGAATAGCACGCCACTTTCAGGTAGCTTCGTCAGTATTTCAGTACCTTCTATCTCAAGCTTATTGAATCCTCGGAAACGTTGATGAGAAATCAATCCGATCAATCGGATAAGATTTTTCTTAATAAACAAGGCATTGCCGAAAGGGTCTTGTTTGAATAATTTCATAGAGGTTTCAGGGCTTAGAGCTGCAAACTTACAAAAAAAGAGATGCTTAAAGCGTTTTTAACAGGTCTTTAATCTCACTTAAGATCATGGCAGTCGCACCCCAAACGACATAATCATTCAATAAAAAACAGGGTACATCTATATTTTTCATGTAGGAGGTAGTCAGATTTTTTGAACTTAACGATTTATCATGAAGCAGGTCAGAAAAAGAGACTTCAATGAGCTGATCGACTTCATCATTTGTTGTAAAAACTGGCTGTTTTTCTAGATAACCGATATAAGGCGTGACCCAAAAATTACTAGGCGGAATGTAAGTTTTTGTCAGTTCTCGATACAATGTAATTTCTTCTCTATTGATACCTACTTCTTCTTCGGTTTCCCGTAAAGCTGTATGGATAAGGTTCGCATCATTGTCATCTTTTTTACCACCCGGAAAACTGATCTGTGCCGAATGGGTTCCATTGTAATTCGGCCTTAAAATCAGCAAAAAACGTGTTTGATATGCCTTATCAGGATAAAATAAAGCCATCACTGCGGATTCTTTAGGATTTCGCTGCAAAATACTTTCCTCGGTAAAATTCAGCCGCAACGCGGGTACCATTTTAAACTGAGAATCCCTTCCGCCCAACGGCGCACTTTTAACTTTGGAAAGATGTGTTAAAAACGAATTAAAATCCATTTATTAGTTTAAATTTACCAACGGCAAATTTAGAGAATTACTTGAAAGTATTTTGTATTTAACCGACTAGTATTTAAAGAACGCTTATGAAAATAGGAATCGTTTGTTATCCAACATTTGGCGGTAGTGGTGTTGTAGCTACCGAATTGGGAATCGCATTGGCTGATAAGGGGCATGAAATTCATTTTATTACCTATAGACAGCCCGTACGGCTGAATGCACTTTCAAGAAATATTCACTTCCATGAAGTTTTTGTGGAAGAGTATCCTTTGTTTAAGTTTCAACCATATGAACTCGCTTTATCTACTAAATTAGTGTCTGTTGTGAAGCAGTTTGGCATAGATATACTGCATGTGCATTATGCAATTCCACACGCCTATGCTGCGTATATGGCGAAGCAAATGCTTAAAGAGGACGGAATAGAAATTCCAATTATCACTACTTTACACGGAACAGATATTACCCTTGTTGGAAGTCACCCTAACTACAAAACAGCGGTGGAGTTCAGTATTAATAATTCTGATGTGGTTACAGCAGTATCCAAAAGTTTGCGCGAAGATACGTTGCGTCTGTTTAATGTAAGAAAGGAAATTGATGTGATCTATAATTTTATAGATTTTGAAAAATATGCCATGCAAGATATAACAGATTGTAAGCGTAGTTCTTTGGCTGATGACAATGAAAAAATTATTACGCATGTGAGTAATTTTAGGCCCGTGAAACGTATTTCTGATGTCATTGAGGTGTTTTACAAAGTTCAACAACAAATACCTTCGAAATTACTAATGGTAGGTGATGGCCCTGAGAGTGAAAGCGCCGAACAGCAGGTTTATGATCTCGGTATTGAAGAGAAAGTATTATTCTTGGGTAATAGTAATGAAATAGATAAGATCTTATGTTTTTCTGATCTGTTTATTCTACCATCAAAAACAGAAAGCTTTGGTCTCGCTGCTTTAGAGGCGATGGCTGCAAGAACTCCAGTAATATCAACAAATACAGGTGGTTTACCCGAGGTAAATATTCACGGTGAAACCGGATTTTTAAGTTCTGTAGGAGCTGTAGATGATATGGCTAAAAATGCCATCACGATTCTTAAAGATGATTCTCAGTTAGAAAAATTCAAGACCCAGGCACAGAATTTTGCACATCGCTTTTCACTTGACAAAGTTCTACCGGTTTATGAAGATATGTACAAAGAGCTAAAAGCCAATTACTGCTAACTATTGTAATAGTTGAGGCCCTCCAGTAAAAGCTCCTGCGTAGCATTGCAATCTAATTTGAATTTTCCTATGTCTTCAAGCAGCACGAAATTCACCGTGGTTCCTATGTTTTTTTTGTCATGTTTCATTAACTCTAAAATGGGCGCATAGTCTTTTTCATGAATTTCAACTTGATCAAAAAGTTCACTGATTTTCACCTTTAAGGCTTTGAGTTCTGATGCATCAAAGTCAAATAATTTAACAGAAAAATAGGCTTCAACCAGCATTCCTATGGCAATTGCCTCACCATGCGTAAGTGTAATTTTATCTTCACTCTGCAAGAAGTATGATTCTATGGCATGTCCAATTGTATGCCCGAAATTTAGTATTTTTCTCAACCCATTTTCTCTGGGATCTTGCAATACAACTTCATTTTTTATTTCAACGGATCGATGGATCATTTTTGTAAGGTCGGTTGCCGAAAACCTATCGGTTTGCTTCAAGCTTTCCCAGAGGTTTTTGTCATACGTGAGCCCATATTTTATGATTTCCGAAACACCTGAGTGAAGCTCTCGTGTTGATAAGGTCTTTAAATATGAAGTATCTATTAGTACCATTTCGGGATCACTAAATACCCCAACCAGGTTTTTCAAACTACCAAGGTCAACACCGGTTTTACTTCCAACTGAGGCATCCACCATGCTCAAAAGCGTGGTTGGAATATTAATAAATTTGATACCTCTTTTAAATGTTGAAGCTACAAACCCACCCAGGTCAGTCACCATACCGCCGCCTAGATTTATTAGTAAACTCTTTCGATCTGCATTCAAATGAGTAAGTGATTTCCAGACCTCCACGCACGTGTCAATAGTTTTGTTTATTTCTCCCGCTTTAATACTTATTATTACAGGTGCGATATCATCTGGTAACTGCTTTAAAAAATTTGGCAAACAATCTTTATGTGTATTATCATCCACTAAAATGAACACTTTAGAAAAAGTAGTAGTCTCTAAATAGTGATTCAATTCTTTATAAGCATTCTCCTGAAAATGAACAGGATAACCTGTCGATTGTATAGTGTTCACGTATTGCTTTTAATCAGTAATAAAAATGCGAATTTATTGAAAAAAACTATGGTTAGTGATTATATTTGTGAAAAGATTATGCTTCGTGAAAAAAATATTTGAAGACACTGAAACAGCCTTTGCATTAAAATCTGATACTGAATTAGACCGCGCTTATTTTTTATTTAAAATGATCAAAAGCGAACCCTTGGTGCGCATTGGTACTGCGATTACTAATTTTGCTTTAAAAGCTCATATGCCGGTCGAACATTTGATCCGCGCCTCTGTTTTTGATCATTTCTGCGGAGGTGTCACAGAAGAAGATTGTTTACCGGTCATAAAAAAAATGTACAAGAAGAATGTACATTCTGTATTAGATTATTCTGTGGAAGGTAAACAGGAGGAGTCTCAATTTGAACTTGCATTGGAAAAGACACTCCAAAGTATAGACTTCGCATATGAAAAACAAAGCATACCATTTGCCGTATTTAAGCCTACTGGTTTTGGACGTTTTTCGTTATATCAGAAATTGACAGAGGGTGAAAAATTGACAGATCGAGAAAAGCTGGAATGGCAAAGAGTTGTAGAAAGATTTGATAAGGTTTGTAAATCTGCACATGAGAAAGACGTACCACTTTTGATTGACGCTGAAGAGAGTTGGATGCAAGATGCTGCAGATAATCTTGTTGAACGAATGATGGAAGAATACAATAAAGAAAAAGCAATCGTTTTTAATACTTTGCAAATGTATCGATGGGATCGGATGGATTATATGCGATCTTTGTATCAACGTGCCCAGAAAAAAGGATATTTCATTGGTATGAAAGTGGTACGTGGTGCTTATATGGAAAAGGAGCGCGATAGAGCTGAAGAAAAAGGATATCCCTCACCAATATGCAAAGACAAACATGCTACAGATGAGAATTATAACGAAGCCATTAAATTTTTCATGGAAAATGAAAAGCTAGCTTTATTTGCCGGAACCCATAATGAGGAAAGCTCCTACAAACTTATGCAACTTGTGAAAGAAAAGGATATTATAAAAAACGACCAGCGTCTTTGGTTTGGCCAGTTATATGGTATGAGTGATCATATTAGTTTTAATCTGGCAGAAGCGGGCTACAATGTTGCCAAGTACCTACCGTTTGGCCCTGTGCGCGATGTTATGCCTTATTTAATAAGAAGGGCCGAAGAAAACACTTCTGTTGCCGGACAAACAACGAGGGAACTTGGCTTACTTAAAACTGAACGAAAGCGGAGAAAATTATAATGATCACTCAAGAGGAAATAGTAGCACTGCTGCAGAAAAATAAAAAACGCCTTGAAAAAGAATTGCAGCAGAATAAAGAGTTGTTTGCTCTGCTGGTGAAATACACACACACGAAATTGAGCGATGAAGAAAAAGAACAAATGAGACATCAATTAATAGAGGTCTTTAAAACCATTCCGGCTTTTGCCATTTTTTTATTACCAGGCGGACTCATTTTACTTCCAATAGTTGCAAAATTAATCCCTGATATATTACCCAGTGCTTTTAGAGGTGATACAGAAGAATAGCTAAGATTGCTTATTTTTAGCTTGTGAAACTACTTCCTAAGCACTACTATTTCTTAAAACAACTTCTTCCTTTTATCGTTATTTGGACACTTTTCGGATTTATGTACGTATTTGTTGAGTATGGTATTTTGGGAACACATCCAATTTATCCTGCAACCGGAAACCAATATGACTATAAAAGCAATTTTATTTATACTTTACCATCAACAGTAATCATGGGGATTATTCAAGGCTCCATAGAGGTCTTATGGTTGAAAAAAGCGTTGCAGAAAGAAGCGGTATGGAAAAAGATCATTCTTAAAACCTTTTTCTACGTTCTTTTAATCGTTGTATTTCTTATAGCACTTACAGCTATAACAGGTGCTATAAGTGCCAATTATGGCAACTTAAATAGAACAGTTAGTCAAGAAGTTATTAGTTTCTTTTATTCTTTCGCTTTTTGGAGCATCGTTTTTTACATCGGTATTGCTGTTCTTCTTACTCTCTTTATTACTGAAGTCAAGGACTATGTAGGTGATGCTCTATTTAAAAATTTTCTATTCGGAAAATATAATTCACCTCTGACCGAAGAGCGTATCTTCATGTTTTTAGATATGAAGTCTTCAACAACTATAGCAGAGGAGATAGGGCATGAGAACTACTTTGAGCTAATACGAGACTACTATGCCGACATGACGACAGCGATTTTAGATTCTGACGGTGAAATTTATCAATATGTGGGGGATGAAATTGTAGTTACTTGGCCAAAGGACAAAGGTTTATTGAACAATAATTGTGTTGCGTGCTTCCATAGAATACAGGAGGCAATTTCTAAGAGAAAATCATATTACCTAGATACGTACGCATTACTACCGGAATTTAAAGCAGGATTGCATATCGGAGAAGTTACAACTGGGGAAATAGGCGTCTTGAAAAAGGAAATAATCTTTACAGGTGATGTATTAAATACCACGGCTAGAATACAAAGTAAATGCAATATGTATAGCGTTAAGATACTCATTTCAAAACAGTTAAAACAACAACTTAATACGATTGACACATACAAATTCAAACGGGTAGATACTATACAATTAAGAGGTAAACAGCGGGAAGTACAGTTATTTACATTGGTGTAACCTCATTTTTCATATACTTTAAAAGGTGTTCAGTTAACTCTTTTTTTATGGCTGCATAGTCAGTTTGAATTAACCAGTGTCCGGTATCCAATTTTACAAATTTATAATCGCCTTTCATGTACTGATGACTGTTTTCTACGCCATTTGACCCTATAGCCATATCTTTCTCCCCCCAAATAAATAAGGTAGGTACTTGAATAGCCGCAATGGAATGTGATCTGAGAAGTTTATAGTTAGCGCGGTAATAGTTTAAAGCAGATGTCAGTGCTTTTTTTCCCTTTAAAACAGCTAGATAATCCTTTACTTCGGCAGCATCACTGTATTTCCAAAGCTTTCTAAAAAGCGCAAAATCATTCTTTTTAATCTTTAGTTCAGGCAAGTAGGGAATCTGAAAATTTTTAATGTATTGGCTTTTTTTGATTTGATCTTTATCAGTAGTTATGGCTTTTGCAAAAGCGGAAATATGAGGGACTGACAAAGCACTCCAACTCAAAATGAGATTAGGGTTCTCATGGACCAGATACCATCCTATGGCTGCGCCCCAATCATGACCTATTAAATGAAATTTTTCCTTGCCAACTGCTTTTGCAATCTTTACAATGTCGTGGCTTAATTTATCAATAGTATAGTGCTTTTTTCCACGGGGTCTTGCTCCTTGACTATATCCTCTCATATTAGGGGCTATGCAATAGAAACCCAAAGGTGTTAGTTCCTGAAGTAATTTCCTCCACATATGCGAAGTTTCCGGGAAACCGTGCAATAGAATAACCAGTTCATCATCTTTGTTTCCCGAAATTCGGCAATCAAAAACAAGTTGGCCTATTTGTATTTTTTCTTCACGTATCATTATTCAAAAATCACTTTTTCTTGCATTTCAAACCATTGTTTGTAATAAGGTCGATGGATTTTCTCTATCGCATTTCTTTTAATTTTTAAGGTAGGGGTTGTCAATCCATTATCGACCGTCCAATCCTCTTTCATAATGACCACTTTTTCCAGTTTTTCATGTTTTTCGAAAAGAGGATTAATTAGGTTTACTGTATCCGTCAGACTATTTGATAATTCTGATTTGGACTTGGCCTTACCAGATTCCGATAAAGTAATTAATGCAATAGGTTGCGGGATGCCGGTACCCACTATACAGATTTGCTCAATGTCTGTATTTTTTTCCATTTCAAGTTCAATTGGAGCCGGGGAAATATATTTACCCTTGTCAGTTTTGAATTGGTCTTTAACACGTCCGGTAATGGTTAAAAAACCATCATGGTCATACTCACCAATATCGCCGGTTTTTAAATAACCATCATCGGTAAATGAGTTTGCAGTTAATTCAGGTTCTTTAAAGTAGCCTTTCATAAGACAGCTATTTTTGATAAGAATCTCTCCTTCTGCAGATAATTTTGCGCTCACCGACGCATGCGCTTTGCCTACAGTTCCAATTTTATTATTTGTTGGATGGTTACCATGTGAGATCACACAATCTTCGGTCATACCATACAATTGCAGGATTTTAATGTCTAATTGGTTATACCATTTCATAGAGCTTACTGCCAGCGGTGCGGCTGCAGAAACAATAAGTTTGGCATCTTTTAAACCTAATTTCTGTTTTAGTTTCTTTTTAAAAAGTGTATTTAAAACGGGAATTGAAAGTAGCATGTTCAGGCGTTTCTGCGGAATATTTTCCAATATTTTTTCCTGAAATTTCGTCCAGATTCTAGGTACCGCAAAAAAGATATGGGGTTGTGTGTCTGCGAGGTTCGTAGCAAAGGTATCTAGAGATTCAGCAAAAGAAATTCTGGCGCCAAGAATTAAGCCTAAGACGGTAATTCCCACCCGTTCTGCCACGTGGGCGAGTGGTAAATAGGAAAATAATTTTGGCCGTTTCGGTATCGGGTATTCATCAATTAAAGCATACGAACTGCGCATAAAATTACCCACAGTATGCATCACACCCTTGGGACTTCCGGTGGTGCCTGAGGTATAGATTATGGTAATAAGATCGTCCTCATGTTGTTGAGGGAGTTTCTGAAGAGGCGTATGTTTCTTAATTAGTTCACTCCATAGGTCACCGTAATTTTCACCGTAAAAATCTACACTGATCACTGGGATGTCTATGATTCCCGCTTTTTGGGATTCAAAGTCATCTAACTTTCCGATAACAATCGCTTTCGACTCACTATGCTCTAGAAGTTTATTGACAGACTTGGCATTCAGTGTAGGGTAGATGGGTATGGTAATACATCCTGCCATCATAATGGCAAGATCAGCGATGATCCAATGTGCACAATTTTTCGATAATAAGGCCACATGGGATTGCTTAGATAAACCATATTCCAGTAGTGCACCGGCTATTTTTCGTGCTTCTTCACCTGACTGCTTAAATGTAAAGTCAACGAGTTTACCATCAATTGGCTGTCTTAAAAAAATATCTTCTGGAGTAGCTTTTTCCCAATACAGAAAAGCTTCGAGTGGGGATTTAAATTGGGTCATATATAATCAACAAAGGACTTACAATATATAAATATTTTGATTGTTTTGGAAGGTGCCAATTTTAAGATAAAAAAAGGGCCTGAAATCGTTTAAATGATTAAAGACCCTAGTGCAGATTGTTATCTAGTTTCTGTCAGTTAATTACATTTCATTTGATTCTGATGCTTCTTTTTCAGCGTTTGCGGCCGCTATCTCTTCCAGGGCTTTACTAAACTCTGTACCATCAAAATAAACATGCTCTGCAGTTATTTTGCCATCAGTAAACTGCACTGCAATATGAACAGGGATAGATAATTCTTTATTATTTGCTGCTAATGTTCCTTTATGATGCGCCCAATAATACACCCACTTCTCCTTCTTTTTGTCGATCACCATCTCAATATATTGGTCTTCTTTATCAAAGCCATATGACGACATCTGAGCTGTTAATTCTTTCAACTCTTTGACGCGATCAGAAACTGATACATGGTCCTTAGAATTCACATAGATTTTAGCAGTGTCTGAAAAATGTCCTTGCCAGGCTTCCCAGTTACCGCTCTCATAAGCGGCAACAGCCTCCTCAAAGGTCTTGGTTTCAGCCGACCCGGCAAAATAGCGCTGTTCCTGTTTTTCGCATGACACTAGCAGAAACATCATGAGCCCAATCAAAATTATATTTTTCATATGCCTAGTCTTTGGTTGCAACAGTTTGCGAAGGAGTATATCCCAAATCAGGGCGCATTTGACCTTCATACTTTTTATACTTAGTTAAGTTGCTCATTAAAGCACCAAATGCCTTTTGACCTTCTTCTCCCAGTAATTTGTCGTTTGCATCACCTTTTTGGGCCATGTCAAGTTGATTTTCGGCCGCCACGGCTACCATCAAGAAATTTCCAGGAGTTCCGAACCCGCTTCTGTAAACTCTATAGTGCACCTTAGAACCTTTGTCTGCGAACATTTGCTTAATTTTTTTCATATGCTTCATAACAGTCGTGGTATTTCCAGGAGTATGATATAAATAATGAAATTCTCTGAAATCCTGTCCCTCAGGTGTAACGGTCATACCATCGGGCATATATGATAATTCATTATCCAAATGCACAACATAATCTATGTGCTTATTATAGCACTTATCCATTTTACCCCATAATTCACCCAGGGCTTCTTTACCCATTTTTTCAGAAAGACTGGTAAAAAGCTGCCTGTCTAAGTCAGCCATTTTTTTGATAGGACTAATGAACATATACCTATTATCATTCGTGCTGGCTGCAAGCCAGCTTTCATCTTGAATGTTGTGTTTAGTAAGATGACTTACCAATTCCTTGGCTACTTTTTCATATTCCATAGTCTTAGAGAGCATCACAAAGTCTTCATGTACGACATAAGCCTGGGTTTTTTTCTCCTGTGCCAGAATTGAGCACACGAATAACAGCATTAATGTCAAAGACATTAGTGTTTTAAATTTTTTCATAATAAATTGGTTTAACTAGTTTTTGTTAATTAGTAATTGATTAAAGTTAGTAGTAAAGAGTTTCAGTTCTTCCAGTAGGGTGGTAGAAGTGGAGGGTCCGTAGTTATTAGATAACCAAATAATACGCGAAGAAATGACAAGACTAAGGGGAAACATCTTGTGATTTAGTTTAGTTTGTTGATTATAAAGATACTAAATAAAATTTTAACAGTTTAAAAAGAAGTTTTTCAAGGCTAATTTGTGAACGAAAAGCCTTATTTTTGCGCCTTAAAATTTTTATATGCAATCCATCAGAAACATCGCAATAATTGCTCACGTAGATCATGGTAAAACGACCTTGGTTGATAAGATCATAGACCAGGCAAAAATATTAGACGAGCGAAAGGAACGTACAGATTTGTTACTCGATAATAATGATCTGGAACGCGAGCGCGGTATCACAATTTTATCTAAAAATGTATCTGTTACCTATAAAGATGTAAAAATTAATGTAATCGATACACCCGGTCACGCCGATTTCGGAGGTGAAGTCGAGCGTGTATTGAAAATGGCCGATGGAGTACTATTATTAGTGGATGCCTTTGAAGGACCGATGCCACAGACACGCTTTGTGCTTGGCAAAGCATTGGAATTAGGCCTAACTCCAATCGTGGTCGTGAACAAAGTCGATAAAGAAAATTGCACGCCTGATTTGGTACATGAAAAAGTATTCGATCTTATGTTTGCCCTAGATGCTACCGAAGAGCAATTAGATTTCGTAACGATCTATGGATCTGCAAAAAATGGTTGGATGAGTACGGACTGGCAGCAACCTACCGATAATATTATTCCATTACTGGATGCCGTAGTGGCATCAATTCCTGACGCGCCTTACCGGGAAGGTTCACCACAGATGCAGATCACGTCATTGGATTTTTCTTCATTTACCGGGAGGATAGCGATTGGGCGTGTTTTCAGAGGTGACTTAGAGGAAAATAAAGATTACCTGCTATGTAAAGCTGACGGTTCTACTCAAAAAGTAAGGATCAAAGAATTACATGTTTTTGAAGGTATGGGCAAAGCCAAAGTTTCTAAAGTAAGAAGTGGAGATATATGTGCTATTACCGGTATTGATGGATTTGAGATCGGTGATACTATTGCTGACCTCGATAATCCCGAACCGTTACCGAGAATAGAAGTAGACCAGCCGACAATGAGTATGCTATTTACTATTAATAATTCACCTTTTTTTGGAAGAGAAGGAAAGTTTGTAACATCACGTCATTTACGGGAGCGTTTGTATAAAGAAACCGAGAAGAACCTTGCACTGCGTGTTGAAGATACCGATACCGAAGATAAATTTAATGTATTTGGCCGTGGTATTTTACACCTTTCTGTCTTGATTGAAACCATGCGTAGGGAAGGTTATGAGCTTCAGGTAGGGAGACCCCAAGTGATTCTGAAAGAAATTGATGGTGTTAAATCCGAGCCCTATGAAACTTTGGTAATTGATGTTCCCGAAGCATTGGCCAGTAAAGCAATTAATTTAGTCACGCTTCGAAAAGGTGACCTACTGGTCATGGAACCAAAAGGTGATCTTCAGCATTTAGAATTTGATATCCCTTCGCGGGGATTAATAGGCCTACGAAATAAATTATTGACCGCAACACAAGGAGAAGCAATTATTAACCATCGTTTACGCGGATATGATACCTTTAAAGGAGAATTCGGTGATACGGCTAATGGCGCTATCGTAAGTTCTGAATCTGGCAAAGCAACCGCTTATGCAATTGACCGTCTACAAGACAGAGGGAGGTTCTTTATCGATCCGAATGAAGAAATTTATAAGGGTCAAGTAGTTGGAGAGAATAATCGTCAGGAGGATATGGGCGTAAACCTTATTAAAGGAAAAAAATTGACCAATGTAAGAGCCGCAGGAAGTGACGATGGGTTAAAAATCACTCCCAAACTGGATTTTTCCCTAGAAGAGTGTATGGAATACATAAAGGATGACGAATATTTGGAGGTTACCCCAAAAAATCTACGAATGCGTAAGATAGATTTCCGGTAATTTTTTAACAAAAGATTATCGGGAAAAAACATATTAAAAATTGTAAATTGCGACGCAAATTTAAAAACAGAGATGAAGGTTAGGAATTGGTTATTTTTAGTAATGGGTTTGTTTTTTATTGTTCTTTCGTGCAGTGACGATGACGACGGCAGCACTGTAGACGACTTTGATGCTGCAGCGCAGGCATTGATTGATGATGAAAAACTGGTGGAATATTTACAATCGCATCATTATATCCCACCGCAAAACGGTGATGTTTTTGGTGTTATAGATACCATTTTAGCCGGTGAATCAGTAACGCCTTTATTCGATGAAGTTATTACTGAAGAGATCACAGAAAATGATATAAATTATAAATTATATTACCTGGTCAATAATAGCGGTAAGAACAATACTCCAACCAGAGCAGATTCGGTTTTAGTAAATTATAGAGGTTTATTGTTAGACAACACGCAGTTCGATGAACGCCTTAGTTATACCTGGTTGTCGTTGGCGAATGTGATACGAGGCTGGCAATACGGATTTGAGTTTTTTAAGGACGGCGATAATACAACACCACCGAATGAGCCTTTACAGTTTTCAGATACAGGTAATGGAATTCTTTTTTTTCCATCAGGCTTGGGTTACGGAAACTTTGGGACCACGGGAATTGACCCAAATGAACCCTTATTATTTTTTATAAATTTAGGATTGGTAGTTCGGGCAGATCATGACAATGACTCCATTTTGTCCATATATGAAGATGTTGATAATGATGGTAATGTTAATAATGATGATTCTGATGAGGACAATGTACAGAACTATTTCGATATTGATGATGACGGTGATGGTACGCTGACGCGAGATGAGAACCCTGACCCAAATGGTGATGGAAATCCCGATGATGCCCTCGATACCGATGGCGATGGCATACCAGATTACCTTGACCCCGATACAAACTAATAAAAAAGGCTTCGATTTTTCGAAGCCTTTTTATTTTTACTATAGTGCACTAAATCATATCGACGTAGCTCCCCAAACTTTTGTATATTTTTCACAATGAATAATCAATGATTTATAATCGCCGATCGAAACAGAAGAGGGGAGTAGGTATTTTTGTTTTCCTTTATTTGATTTTAAAGCAGCAATAAAAACACCATAGGTTTCTACTGCGTCATTTTTCTTGACTGCCGCTGTAGATTTTTTAGCTACAAATAATTTTAAATCAGGTCCTTTTGAAGTTCTAAAATCATCTTGTAGTACCAAATAAGTCTTGC
>JASJDL010000148.1 GCA_030065775.1 Flavobacteriaceae bacterium
TTCGTTTTTTGGCATGCTTTTCCAGTTTTTCCAAGCGATAGTCGTTAATGTCGACTGCATAAACTTTACCTTGAGCGCCTACCCTTTTGGCCAAATGCATCGTCAAGTAACCTTCATGTGATCCCACATCAGCGACGGCATACCCAGGTGTAACATTAGCCATTTCGAATAATGCCTCTATGTTCATCCATTTGTCCCGCGAATTCCAATCATCTGAGGTATACTGCGCAAATGTCAAAGACGAAAAAAACAGAAAAAAGAAAAAATTAACTCTCATTTTCCTTTTCTAAATTTTTTACGCGTCCGCGGTAGCGTATTGGAAATCGTTGATTACTGTTGATATTTACAGAGCTTTTCAAGTTTGGAAACAAGCTAATGACCACTCTGTAGCTTTCTGTGGGATTGTTCTTATCATTTATATTAAAAATAATTTCGTAGCTATTCTCTTCCTTACCTTTGTTAACCTCTAGATCAAGTGGAATTCCTTCAAACTCGATTCCGTTTGCGTTGTTGTTGTAGGCTCCTCCCATTTGACGCTCCCCAAAATATGGCATTAAGGCATGGACCTTCTCTCCTTTCATTCGTATATAGTTTCCATTACCGATAAGGCTAATATTGCCCGAATTGCTGCCTAATGGAAATAATCCTGAATTACTTAACTGCGCCATAGAACGCGTAAGTTGTGGCTGCGCCCATTCCGCTTCTATTTCAAAAAATCTTTCCGTTACCATATTGTCAAGAATCTTTGTGTCTTGTTCGGTGATGGTGTGTGTTTTGGTGGTCGAACCGCACCCGAGAAGGGTCAGTATTGCAATTAAAATTCCAAATCGTTTCATCGCTATTTTGTTTAGTGCACTTAAATTAACAAATAAAGACCATAATGACCTGAATTTTAACGAATTTTAACGTAAGTACCACCTGCTATTTTTCTCAAAAAGTATCTATTATAAAATAAAGTAATAATTAAAGAAATTATCGCTGTAGACGCTATCCATATTGCAGCGAGTTCATAAAAAGGTAAATGGTGCTATAAATATTCAATTAGTCAGTTCAATTGTTATTTCAAATTATAGATGGAAAGCTTCCATAAAACCGGCTATACGCTCATAACTTAGTTGATCGCTCCATAAGCCATTTTCCTTAAAATAAGAACCAATTATCATAGCATTACACAGAGGTAAATATTCTTTGAAATTCTCGATAGTAATTCCAGAACCTACAAGAACCGGAATGTTCAGTTGATTTCTTATGGCTTTTAATTGATCTATAGAGGTGGCAGTACCGGTATGGCTTCCGGTAATTATTATCCCATCACTCAAAAAGAATTCTGCGGCCCTGGCAGTTTCTAAGAGTGATAGGTCACCTGTTAGTGCATGAGAACTATGTTTCTTTTTAATATCTGTGAATACCCCAATGTGGTCTGCCCCGATCTGTTTTCGATAACGCAATAGTTCACTCGCCTGTGCATCTATATACCCTTCGTCTGCGAGATGGCCAAATACATAACCCTCTGCCCTGATAAAATCGGCCCCAGAATTTTTGGCAACAGCCATCGCTGCTTTATTGGCACCAGCCAATACCTGGATTCCTAAAGGTAAGTTGGTTTCTTCTTTAACCAAATGACCTATAATTGCCATCAAAGAACTAACCTCATGCCCGACATCATTCTTCATATATGGAATGTCGTGCATGTTCTCAATGATCAAGGCGTCAATACCTCCCCTTTTATAGATTTTGGCTTCTTCAAGTGCAACGTTGACAATTTCATTTGGGTTCATTTTATTCTGAGGAGTGCCGGGTAGAGCCTGCAAATGAATAACCCCGATAGCCACCTTTTTCTGGCCAAAAATTAACTTAAATTTATCCATCAGATAGAACTAGGTTTCGTAAATTTACTTAAATTAAGAGGATAATTGTAATCAACACTTCAAAAGATGGCAGCTTCCCCTAAAATCACAGTTATCGGTGCTTCGAATATTGATCTTATCGGGTGTTCAAAAGACAAACTGATCTTTAAAGATTCTAACATAGGTACCTTTGAGACGGTTCAGGGTGGTGTAGGCAGAAACATCGCAGAAAATTTAGCCCGGCTGGGAATAGCAGTGGAATTTTTAAGTGTTTTTGGAGACGACGAGTTTTCCAGGTCGCTTAAGAAAGTATGTGATGAACTTGAAATATCGTATAAGCACAGTTTAACCTTAGAAAATACACCTACCTCGACCTACATGGCTATCATGAACCGCTATAATGACCTGGCACTGGGTATTTCTGCCATGGATATTTATGATACGCTGCCCGATTCATTCGTTCTTGACAGATTAGACATTATTCGTGAAAATGATTATTGCGTACTGGAAACGAATTTCCCGAGATCAACTTTAGAAACTGTCACCAATAAACTGCCCGACGTTAAGTTTGCCCTCGAAGCTGTTTCTGCAAAAAAGGCATTACGAGCAAAATCCATTTTAGACCGATTATATATCCTAAAGTGTAACCATTTGGAAGCCGAACTCCTAAGTGGTTTAAAAATGGATTATGAAAGTGATTACGAGAAAATGGTAGAACATTTCTTGAATCTAGGTGTGCAGAAAGTTTTTATAACCTTAGGTAAAGATGGTGTGGCTTATGGTGATGAAAATGAAGTTTTTGTCTCAAGGCATAATGTCGTGACACCTGTAAATACCAATGGTGCGGGCGATGCATTTATGGCGGGTATTCTATATGGTGATATCAAAGGAATGGAGCTCTATGAAACCGTAAAATTTGCCACAGCGTGCGCTGCAATTACCATACAGCATAAAAAAGCCGTGCATCCCGAAATAAATACAAAATTAGTGCTGGATACCATGGTTTTATGATTCAAGACTATTTAGATATACATCCTACTGTTCAGCATGCCTTAGAAAATAATCGACCAGTTGTTGCTTTAGAATCTACAATTATTTCGCATGGAATGCCCTATCCGCAAAACTTTGAGACGGCCATCGAAACAGAAGCCCTTGTCAGGAATGCTGAAGCCGTACCCGCTACTATTGCCTTATTAAATGGTAAAATCAAAGTAGGATTAGCTCATGATGAGATTGAACACCTTGCAAAAAGTGGAAAAACGATCGTGAAAGCCAGTCGCCGGGACCTACCTTATTTACTTTGTAATTCAATAGATGGAGCCACCACCGTCGCGGCCACAATGATCGCAGCGAATTTAGCAGGTATTAAGGTTTTTGCAACCGGAGGTATCGGTGGTGTGCATAGAGGAGCGGCTGAAACTTTTGACATATCTGCTGATCTGCAGGAGTTAGCTACTACGAATGTCGCCGTGGTCTGTGCAGGTATAAAGTCGATCTTAGACTTAGGATTGACCATGGAATACCTCGAAACGCATGGCGTACCGGTTTTAGGATACAAAACGAAAGAATTGCCTGCATTTTATTCCAGTAAAAGTGGTCACAGTGTTAATTATACAGTTGAATCTCCTGATCAAATTGCGAAAGTTTTAAATATAAAATGGAGTCTTAACCTCAAGGGAGGTGTTGTGATTGCCAATCCCATTCCAAAAGATCAGGAACTGAAGTTTGAGGAAGTGAACCAGGTCATTGAAATAGCATTGAAAGAAGAGAAAAAGTTACACATTAAAGGAAAAGAGAGTACCCCTTTCCTACTCGAGAAAGTACGAGAATTAACCGGCGGTAGAAGCCTTGATGCGAATAGTGCCCTGGTTAGAAACAATGTAAAGCTTGCTTGTGATATTGCCAAGGCGTATTGCCTACAGCAACGTTGAAATACTTTCAATCATCTTCTTTATTTAAAATGTCACTAATGATGTCTAAATGGTGATTTGTATGAATCTTTAAGAACCTTTTGGTTTGATCTCTATTTAGCATTCCAATATAAGGATGCGTAAAATGGGCCTTTTCGGGCAACTTTTCCAACAATTTTAGGTTATGTTTCGCCATTTCAAAGTGCCTGTAAATGGAGTCTACATGAATGCTATGTGCTGGACGCACCTGTGCTGGAGATTCTGCCCTACCACGAGGTATTTTATTGAATGTAAACATCATTGCTCTACCAAAATTGAATCGCCTCTTATAGTTTTTACTATCTGAACTGTCTAATACCTGATAGATTCCATTTATCGTTAGCAGCATATGGTCGAGGTGCCATGCCACCGGAACTTTAGAAATTTCACTATTTAACGAATCTCTATATGCTATATAACTGGCTAAAGTATTCATCTCCTGATTTAAGAATGCATCCTGTAAATTTGGTTTCATCATGGCAACGCTTACGAGTAATACAAATATGCTAAAAAAGGAAATTATTAGCCTTCTTATTGTTTTCACTTTCATTACATTAGAATTGAAGTTTATAACCGAAATCCGGAAAGAATCCGATTTGATCAACCTGATCTACGTTGTTGGTAAGTCGATTAAACCTTCGAACAAAAACGTTATCTCTATTCGTAACATTCTGTAAGTCAAAATACAATTGATGAGTTATTTTCTTTCGTCTGCTGTTCAATTTAATTCCAAATTTTAAATCCCATCTTAAGTAATCATCATATTGTTCGCTATATGCCTTATCTTCTTCCAGGACTTCAAAGCCTGCCTGAATAGAGGCATCTAGATCAACTGGAGTAAAGTATCTGCCGCCTGCAGCTGTAATTCGTGTATCAAAAAATAGCGCATCTTTTTTTGTACGGCCAATTGCGAATTCTCTACCTGTCAAAAAGTTAACAACATAGCCATTATTAAAGGGTGAATTTCTCTCAATATCATCACTTCCCTTGTAGGTGCTTTCAAATAGAGATGTGGTAAGCAATCCGTAATAACCATCACGAAAGAACTTTTCGACGGTCAATTCAATTCCTTTATTAATTCCACTGCCGTTGTTAATCAAAGAAACTCTGTCGTTGTCAAACTCAAAATCTGCACCTTCGGTAAGCGATGAGTAGCTTGATGGAAAAGCTTCTACAGCGGCTTTACTAATGTCTTGGTAGTATGCTTCTAATTTACCCCTCCAATTCTTACCTAGTTTCACGTCATAACCTATTACATAATGGTCGCTTCTCACGAAATCTAAATCACTATTTGTTTGAGCCAGTTGCCCATTACTATTCTCATTCAAAAATAAAATTGGAAATGGAACGGGTTGGTGGTGCACACCATATCCAAAACTCAGTGTTTGACGATTAGAAATGGTATAGCTCAGACCTGCTCTCGGTTCAATAACAAACTGTTCATTTAGCGTACTATATTGTGTGTGAACACCAGTATTTAATGTTAGTTTTTCGCTTAGCCGAAATTGACCTTGCCCGTACAACTGTACTATACTAAGGCTTTCGTCAATATCTCTAAACGTAAAAAGATCAGGATCTCCATCATTATTCAAATCAGCTTGTTCTTCTCGATCTTTTAAAACAGACTCAACGCCAAAATTCTCTACTAATCCACCGAACCTTACTGTTATTCGGCTACTCAATTTTGAGTTAAATAATGTTGACAATGATAAACGGGATTCACTATTGTCGGCTTCGGTAAATAGAATAACACGTTCTTCGGGTGTATCTTTATTGATATATCGATCTGACAAAATACTTCCATCAGTATAAGATGTTGAAAGAACTGTTTTTAAGTAAGAACCTTCACCTATGGTTATTCTATGCTTTAGGCCTATAACCCCGAAGCGCGATTTTACAAATAAATCTTCGTCTTCGGCCGCAAAAAGATCATCTTCATCAATATCATCTCCTAAGAAATCGATATCTGAGTCTCCAAGTATTCCGAACAAGGAGATTGTTCCAAGTTTGCTTGGACCGAGATCTATATTAAAAGATAGATCGGTATAGTTTGGAGTTGCTGTGGATGCACCCGCAGCTCCTGCGCCTATTAGCCCTACTAATGAGTATCTACCAGCAATTAGAAATGAGCCTTTATCTTTACCAAGTGGGCCTTCTGCAGTGACTTCTACGCCGGTAAACGCGCCCGTTTGAAAGCTAAATTCGAAGTGGTCGGAATTTCCTTTACGAAAGCCTAAATCAAAAACACCGCCGAGGGCATTACCATATTCTGCCGGAAAAGCAGAGGTGATAAAATCAGAATCTTGTAAAACGTTGGAATTCACGGCCGATACCGGACCCCCGGTACTACCAAAAGCAGAAAAGTGATTTGGATTGGGAATTGGAATTCCTTCCAGGCGCCATAATAACCCCGAAGGAGAATTTCCTCTCACCACGATGTCATTTCTGCTGTCATCAGGTGCAGAGACACCCGCAAAATTAGCTGCAAGACGGCCCACATCGCCCCTTCCCCCAGAAAATCTTGTGACCTCTTCTAAACCAAACTGTCTTGCCGATACAGCGGCAAGGGGATTTATCGGACGATCCTTTTTTCTGCTGGAGGTCAAGACAATTTCGTCTAAGCTATCAAAGGATTCCACTAAACCAATAGTCACGGTCGCATCTTTACCGGCCGTAACCACGATATTTGGGATCGTTACTAGTTCATAACCAAGATAGCTTATTCGCAATCCCTGCCTACCCAATGGCACATTTTCTATGCTAAAGTTTCCTCTTGCATCTGTAATAGCCCCCATTTTTGGATTACTATTTACAAGTTCAATTGCAACACCTTCTAAGGGTAATTCTGATTGCTGATCAACTATTAAACCCCGTATTACACCGGTTTGAGCCGAAAGTGTAAGACTAATAAAAACGATACTAAATACCAGTATTCTTTTCATTTCTTTTGTAATTGTAAATTAAACTGATGTTTGGTCATTCCGTTCATGACCATTTTCATAATTCTAATTTTTCCCC
The DNA here is from genome assembly GCA_030065775.1 of Flavobacteriaceae bacterium. Classification (GTDB taxonomy): domain Bacteria; phylum Bacteroidota; class Bacteroidia; order Flavobacteriales; family Flavobacteriaceae; genus Aureibaculum. Next base: position 6,815 of record JASJDL010000148.1, read on the forward strand.
AACGAGGTACAGCACGCAGCCCTAAGACCAGTAGTTTTGTCAATCTTCCTGGAAAAACTGTGGCTCTTTTACCTAAAGCTCTGATAATTGGAGCAGCTATTTCTTCAGGAGATAATGCACTTGTAATTTTCATGTTAGCCCGCTGAGCGAAATTACTGTGAACCGGACCGGGAGCCGCGACCAAAATATCGACGCCTACCTGCTTTAACTCATGACTAAGGCCTTCACCTAGTGACTGTACATAAGCTTTGGTAGCCGCATAATTGGCGGCGAAAGGTACTCCTTGAAAACCAACAATAGAACTCATCAAAATGATACCACCCGAACCTTTATCTGCAAAGTATCTGGCGAAATAATGTGAAAGTTCTAGTACAGCCTGGCAATTCAATGCCAACATATTTTTTTCTTCCCCGAGCGCAGACTCGATGAATAAACCTGATGTGCCGAATCCGGCATTTAAAATGGCCAATCCAATGTCGAAATTTCTGGAGGTATCAATAAGCTTCTTAACATTTTCACTTGATGAAAGATCTGAAAGAAGTATATGGGTATTACTACTATGCAGCGATTCTAATTTGGCGGCTAGTTTGCCTAAAGTCTCTTCGTTTCTGCCTGAAAGCAGGAGGTTAAAACCCAGGGCGCTTAAATGCTCGGCCAGCGCTGCCCCTATACCCGAAGATGCCCCGGTTATGAGTGCCCATGGTCCGTACTTGTCATAAAATTTTTGTGTGTTATTTTTAAAAACATTCATAATTAGATCTTTTTTTTGGCTTCAGCTTTTACTTTTATTTGCTCAAGCCATGTTTGATGTAGTTTTTCTAATTTATTTGGGACGAAGATTTTCTGAAAGAAAGTCAAAAAGCCATATTGCGATTCGTCTGTAATAAGTTTACACCCGTATTGGGTGGGTAGTATCAACCAGGCATGATAGCCTTTAATGCTTTTCTTTCTTGATTCCCAACTAAGTCTTGAATACGGTTCAAATTCTTTAATTTCTGATTCAAAGTTTAAACCCATAGTTTTCCAACTAAAGATTGTATTACGTTCTAAGAGCTTTGTTTCTGAATCCTTAATCTTGACTTGTTGCGCCCCTTCATAAAATTCGGGCCATTCTTCTGCCTTGATTAAAATATTCCAGACTGTTTGGGGTGAAGCATAGATCGTTATTTCGTTGTGCACGAAGAACTTTGCCTTCTCCGGTCGATATTCTTCTGGCCAGTTAATTTGATCTGAGTATGGCTTAGAAGATTCGGCTTTTGATTTTACAGAAACGCAAGATGAAACTAATACGCATAAAAGCACTACTAAGAATTTTGATTTGCTCATGTCAGTAATTTTCAGCAAACCTATGGCAGTTGAAAGTCCCCTACAAAAAAATGGTGTGAACCGTAATGAATTGGTGCGAATGGGAAGGTCAGATTAACCTATCTTTAGGGAAACTCCTGGAAACAGGAATATCTTGATCATAATGTGCTAAACGAACGATGAGCGAACGGGCATTTCCCTTCACTTTCGCGATTTTATTTTTATTTACAAGATAAGACCGATGGCAT
>JASJDL010000149.1 GCA_030065775.1 Flavobacteriaceae bacterium
ATTGCAGATAAAGTCTATTATAAAGAGAAAAGGAAGAGGAAATAGTCCTTTTAATCTTCGAATGCCAGGTATCAAATTCAAATGTTGTAATTATTTGGGTTTTGCCATTTCGTTGTTACTAATTTTTGTTTCCTGCAAAAGAGTTTCATCCAATTATGATGATTCCCACGTATTTCGCTATAATGAACATTCGAATATCAGCTCGCTAGACCCGGCTTTCGCCAAAAAGCAGGCCGATATCTGGGCGGTAAATCAATTGTATAATGGTTTGGTACAGCTGGATGACAGCCTGAACATACAGCCTGATATTGCTAAGAACTGGAAAGTTTCAGACGACGGAAAGACCTATTTCTTTACTTTGAGAAATGATGTGAAATTTCATAAGCATCCTTTATTTGGAAAGGACTCTACACGTTATGTTACTGCTAATGATTTTGAATATAGTCTAAATCGCTTATTAGATGAAAATGTAGCTTCGCCAGGCGGCTGGGTACTAGAAAACGTGTCAGGTTTTCAGGCACAAAACGACACGACTTTTGTAATTAATTTGAAGCAACCATTTCCGCCGTTTTTAGGGTTGCTGTCCATGAAATATTGTTCAGTGGTCCCTAGAGAAATAGTGGAGTATTATGGAAATGAATTCCGTTCGAACCCCATCGGTACTGGCCCGTTTCAGTTTAAGATCTGGGTAGAGAATACAAAGTTGGTGTATCGTAAGAACCCTAATTATCATGAAAAAGATAAAGGCGGAGATCGGTTACCCTATTTAGAAGCTGTTGCCATCACGTTTTTACCAGATAAGCAAAGTGAATTTTTACAATTAGTACAAGGAAATATAGATTTCTTATCAGGTTTAGATGCCTCCTATAAAGATGACGCTCTCACAACCGACGGCAGACTTAAAGAACGCTATAAAGACCAGTTGTCATTGATAATGGGTGCTTACCTCAATACCGAATATTTAGGATTGTTGATGGATGTAGATTCTGATTATCCTACGTCCAATCATCTCCTCAGGAAAGCGATCAATTACGGATTTGACCGGGAAAAAATGATGCTGTACATGCGTAATGGTATTGGTACACCGGCGGTCAACGGATTCATTCCAAAAGGCTTACCTTCCTTTAGAGCCATTGAGGGCTATGAATACAATTCCGCGAAAGCGAAAGTATTGATAGATCAATTCAAAAAACAGACAGGCAATCAAAATCCGGAAATCACTATCACCACCAACAGCCAATACTTGGATTTATGCGAATATATACAACGTGAATTGCAAAAAATTGGTCTTCAGGTGAAGGTAGATGTGATTCCGCCTTCTACATTACGTCAGTCAAAGGCTACGGGAAAATTACCTGTATTCAGGGCCAGCTGGATCGCCGACTATCCTGATGCAGAAAATTATCTATCCTTGTTTTACAGTAAGAATTTTGCACCAAATGGACCTAACTACACGCATTTTAAAAATCAAAGATTTGATGAGCTGTACGAAGAAGCGTTTGTAACAGTCGATAATAGTTATAGATATGCACTTTATCAGCAAATGGACAGTATTATTATAGCCGAAGCTCCGGTGGTGCCTCTGTATTATGATGCTGTTGTTCGGTTTTCACAAAAAAATGTAAAGGGCCTGGGCATCAATCCTATTAATTTATTAAATTTAAAATACGTCTCTAAAAAGAAACCGTTGCCATAATCGGATAATGGTCTGAATAATTAACCTGGTAGTTTTTATGCCCTAATACCTGCATGGTGGGATCTGCGAAAATATAATCGATCCGCAGTGGAAATCCTTTGAAACTGTAGGTTTTTCCAAATCCTTTACCCGCCTTTAAAAAACTATCATTGAAGTCGCTTTTAAAACTTCGGTAGATCCATGAATATGGTGTATTGTTCATATCACCTACTAAAATCGTTTTTTGATGTTTAGCAATGGGCTTGTCATGAAATTCTAATAATTGTTTTTCTTGAACTTTAAAAGCTTGTTTCAATCGACGCAACAAACGGTCAGAATTTTCTTGACCGAGAAACTCTTTGTCAGGGATAAGTCCTAATGACTGAAAATGAAAATTATAGAGCCTTAGCGTATCTTCATTTTTTAAGATATCAATGAAAATAGCTCTGTTCGGATGTTCTCGCGATTTAATTTTACCTTGATTTATAATAGGATGTTTCGAAAAAATAGCAAGGCCAGACATTGATAATTTATTCGCTCTTGGATTGTAGTTATATGGGTAATTGCTAAGAAACGAATCGAGCTGTTCATATTCTTGTAAGGCAACAATATCGGGGTTCTGTTCTGTTATGAAAGTCTCAATTTTTTTCGGAATTTCAGTATCATTTATCCATTTTTTCTGATTGAATTTTCTAACATTATAGGTCATGATCGTGAGTTGATCACTCGCTTCCTTATTTCCTGAAGACACTAGTTTATAGATAGGTGTAACGATAAAATAAGACAGGACCAAAACAATAGTTGACAACAGAAATTGCTTTTTGAAACCGATAATAATCCAGTAAATAACAAACAATACGTTCATAAAAAATAAGGCTGGGATTGTTAATCCGATTATCGGTGCCAATGAAAAAGACGACGGCCTGATATAAGACACGAAAAAAGACAGCAATAATAAAATAGCAATGATATTATTGATTAAGAAGATAATCTTATTGAAAAAATTCAGCTTTTTCATGAGGGCTTGTAGCTTACTTTTTCTTTCCGACCGAAAATAAGAAATCTTTTTCTTCCTGTGTTAAGGTTTCATAACCAGATGTACTGATCTTATCTAAAATAGTATCAATCTTTTTTTGCTCGGCGTTTTTATCTAATGATGGCGATTTGGGTTGCTGTTTCTTGTAAACAGTTTTAAGTGGCTTTTCCTTTCTTGGTTTAAAAAGATTTGAGAAAGTGTTACTTATGTGTTTTCCGTCATTAAATTGGCTCGTGAGTAAAAACCCGATCAAAGCGCCTCCGAGGTGGGCTAAATGTCCACCTGTGTTGCTAATAGGTAACTGGATGATATCCATCAAAATAAATACACCTGCGATATGCCAGAGTTTAATACCTCCAATGAATCGGAATTGCATTGCGTAATTTGGAATCTTCGTTGCCAGACCTACTAATATTGCAGTGACTCCCGCTGAAGCACCTACTAAATATGACCGGTCACTCTTTAAAGCTGGGAAATAGTTGTAACTAATAATAAATATAAGACCTCCTACAAAAATTCCCAAGAAGTAGTAGGTCAAGAATTGCCGCTTCGTGAAAAAATTCAAAAACAAGTTTCCTATAAAATAGAGTACTAAGGAATTTAAAAGTATATGCAAAAAATCCCCATGCAAAAAGCCATAGGAAATCAGTGTCCATGGTTTGATAAAAAAAGAGTTTAAGTCAGCAGGTAGTGAAAACCAAGTGAGCAAGAAATTACCATTCCATTGCATAAGGGCAGCAAAAGCCTTAAAAATATAGGTAAGTATAAATACAACTATATTGATATATATAATCTGCTCAACGATCGTCGCTGAGTAAAACTTTTGTTTAATTTGTTCTCGTGTACTGCTCATGAAAGATTCTTCCTACGCTCGCTTACTTCAAATTTGCTACTCTTCATATACTTACGACTACTAACACCTCGTTTATTTATCCCAGCGTTTAAACTGATTTTGTCTCCAATACATCATTATGATGAACCCTATCAAGGCGCCACCAATGTGTGCAAAGTGAGCAATATTTCCTACTGAATAGCTGGTGAAACCAAAAAATATATCCCCAAAAAGAATCAATGGGATAAAATATTTCGCTGCAATGGGAATAGGCAAAAAGATCAATGCCAATTTCGCATTCGGGAATTTCATACCAAAGGCGACTAAGATGCCATACACAGCACCTGAAGCCCCTACGGCTATCGCATCAAAGGTTTGCATATAGTAGTTTGCTAAAGTGTAAATTAATGCGGCACCCAGACCAGCCGAAAAATAGAAGAATAAGAATTTATTTCGCCCCCACATCTGTTCTAAGGGTGAGCCAAAAGCCCATAATGCATACATGTTAAATATGATGTGTATCGTATTACCGTGCATAAACATGTGTGAGACGAATTGCCAAGGTTTAAAAAAATCACTGGTGGGATAAAACAAGGCAAAGAGTTCAAACATTTTCTCTTGCATGTTGGGTACGAAGTAAGTAACTACATAAAAGAGTACATTGATGATCAGTAGATGCTTTATAGCTTCAGTAAGGCGTCCCATACTTAATTGTCAAATTTTAATTGGATTTCTTCTAATGGCAATGTGATGAAGGTATTCTTGCCATACGGAGAATGATTCGGTTCTTTGCACAAAAAAAGCTTTTCAAGTAATTCTTCTTGCTCTATTGTAGTCAATTTTACCCCATTTTTTATTGCCATACTTTTAGCCAAGCTCTTAGCGATAATATCTAATTGGCTAAAACTGTTTTCAGGAATTTCATGCCGTATATTTTCTAAGAGTTCTTCCAGTATTGGCCTTACTTCACTTTCTTTTAACAACATGGGAATGCCTTTGATAACAATAAGATCTGCAGCAATAGTCTCGAATTGAAAGCCAAGGCTTTCGAGGTCACTGCGCATATCTTTGACAAGTTGCGCTTCCACAGAAGTGAAATTCAACTCAATAGGAAATAATAATTGCTGACAAGCAGCCTCTTCAATAGTGATTTTGGTCAAAAACTCTTCATATAAAATACGCTGATGTGCTAAATTCTGATCAATTAAAACCATACCTGATTTGATAACACTCAAAATATATTTTTGATGAATCTGAAATGTTTTGGCGGTTCGGCCAGAAACCTGTTCATCAAATAATTCTTGACTCACTTCTTGAGCATCAACTTCAATATTTTCTATGGCCATGGCGTCATCTTGTATATTTACATAAAGTGAATCCCAATTGCCATTTTGTTCTTTTCTGTAACCGGAGCCCGATTTCTTTTCCGTTTCAAACGGATTAAAAGCAGGGTCCACCTTAATCTTTGGAGTGACTGCTTTCTTTTGCTTAAAATCATAAGGAACATCAAGAGTGGCATCTTTGTTGAAATCTAATACAGGTGCTACATTGTATTGTCCAAGGCTATGTTTGATCGTAGAACGGATGATAGCATACAATGCGTGCTCATTGTCAAATTTCACTTCGGTTTTAGTAGGATGTATATTGACATCTAAAGTTGTGGCAGGTACACGTAAATACAGAAAATACGACGGATGGTATCCATGTGCCAACAAACCTTCAAAAGCACTTACTACTGCATGGTGCAGGTAGCCGTGTTTGATAAACCGATCATTAACAAAAAAGAATTGTTCACCGCGTTTTTTCTTCGCAAAATTAGGTTTTGTTATAAAGCCCTCGATCTTCACGATGTCGGTTTCCTCACTGATGGGTACTAATTTTTCATTGGTTTTGCTGCCTAAAATGGCAACGATGCGTTGGCGTAAATTTCCTTTTTTTAAATTGAATAATTCACCGTCATTGTGAAAAAAAGAAAATGAAATATCAGGATGGGCTAAGGCTACACGTTGAAATTCATCAATGATATGGCGCGTCTCAACACTATTTGATTTTAAAAAATTACGTCTCGCGGGTATATTGTAGAATAAGTGTTTCACGGCGATGCTCGTTCCGGTAGGTGTCGCGATTGTATGTTGCGAAATGACCTTGCTGCCCTCTAGTTTGATTTGCGTTCCTAATTCTTTAATGGTTGGTTTAGTTTTTATCTCTACGTGTGAGATGGCTACGATAGATGCGAGGGCTTCACCTCTAAATCCTTTTGTCGTTAGATTAAAGAGATCTTCAGCAGTCTTTATTTTAGAAGTGGCATGACGTTCAAAAGCCAATCGCGCATCGGTTTCACTCATACCAATACCATTATCGATCACTTGTATGAGCGACTTACCTGCATCTTTTATCAGTAATTTAATTTCTGTCGCTTCGGCATCTATGGAATTTTCAAGGAGTTCTTTAACAACAGAAGCCGGGCGCTGCACTACCTCACCTGCTGCGATCTGGTTGGCAACATGATCAGGAAGTAATTGAATAATGTCTGGCATTAAAAAAGGGTGTGTAGTTTAAAATAATAGGCGACGAGTCCAACTAAGATGGCAATGATAATCGCTAGTCTGATATTGGCATTTCTGTCAGCGCTTGACTTTTTTGCTCGAGCCCATTGAGATTTTAAATTTGTTTTATCAAATGATATACGATTTCCTGATTCAGATTCGAGTCCTTTTAAACGCTCCTTTCTAGGGTCATAATATCGAGGTTTATAGTTGTATACATAATGAGACCGCTGTTTGAAAATACTACGTAACATAACCTGAGATTTTTGAATCTGAAGATCAAAAATATCAAAATTAACAAGAGTTATCAAGTTTTGTTAATAACCGGACTGTTAAATCTATGATAAAGTTGCCATTTTGATGGCGGCTACTGCACATTCTACACCTTTGTTACCTAATTTTCCACCAGAGCGTTCCATAGACTGCTTATGGGTATTATCGGTTAAAACACAGAAAATAGTCGGTGTGTCATAGTGAATGTTGAGGTCTTTAATGCCATGCGACACGGCTTCACAGACAAAATCAAAATGCTTGGTTTCCCCTTGAATGACGCAACCAATGGCAATCACTGCATCAAATGCATTCTTTTTTAGTAGGTACTTCGAACCGTATATCAATTCGTAGCTGCCAGGAACATTGATACGTTCTATATGTTCCCCTAACGCGCCGCAATCCAGTAATGTCTCCTCGGCTCCCTTATAAAGGTTTTCGGTAATATCATTATTCCATTCAGAAACTACAATTCCAAATCGAAGACCTTTCGCGTTTGGGATGGTGGCTTTATCGTATGCTGATAAATTGGAAGTAGCCATCCTTTCTAATTATTGCTGTGCAAATTGCGCACTCTGTATAAAAGCTTTAATGTCTTTCGCTTCGTCAGATTTAGAAAAATCGTCTTTAATTCTGGTAAAGAGTGCTTCGGCTTTTTTAAATTGTTTTAAGTCCATTGCTGTTCTCCCTGCTTTCATCAAATAAATCGGCGAGGTGAATTCATTGCTTTTAAAATTGCCTGCTTTTTCATAATACTCCAAGGCTTCTTCAGGCTGGTTAATTTCCGCGAAAGCGTCACCAATATTTCCTAGAGCCAGCGCACCCAGAATTTGATCATCTGTTGAAAAGTCACTTAAATGACTGATGGCATTCTCATAGTCACGCATTTTTAAATACGAAATGCCAGTCATGTACTTCGCCAGATTACCAGCGTTCGTGCTTCCGTAGTTGTCTATAATATCTAATAGGCCGTACTTGCCGTCAGCTCCATTTAAGGCTAAATTGTACAATGAGTCAGCAGCTACCGCATTATTTTGAGCTTGATCAAAAAAGCTTTTGGGGTAGGCCAGTTCGTCGGCAGCTTCTATTTCTTTAGGTTCTTGGATATACTTTTTGTAGGCCCCATAGCTGAGTATTAGTGCTAAAACGAGAATCAGACCTGAAAATAAGATTTTGCTGTTTTTTTCAATCCATTTTTCAGATTTTGAAGCGGTTTCATCTAGGGTATTAAACACTTCTGCAGTAGTGCTGTTCGCTTCAATATTTTGTTTTGCGCCCTTCTTCGGTTTATTTCCTCTTTTCTTATACGTTGCCATTCTATTTCAAAAATTTGATGGGCAAAAATATGATTTTTTATCGAATAAGAGCGAGTATAATTGCCGTAAATTTTGTTTTTTTGTAGGATTACTTTTCGTGTCGATGTACTTAAAAAAAATCGCTTTAGTCAATTATAAAAATTTTGATTCAGCATCGTATACTTTTGATGAAAAAATCAATTGTTTCGTTGGCTATAACGGCGTGGGAAAAACCAATATGCTTGATGCCATCTATCACCTGGCCTTTGCCAAAGGTTATTTTAATAGCATTACCGTGCAAAATATAAAGCATGAAGCGGATTTTTTTCTTATCGAGGGGACTTTTGAAAAGGATGGCCGTGAAGAAGTGATTAGTTGTAGCCTAAAGCGCGGACAAAAAAAAGCGGTAAAGCGCAATGGCAAAGTCTATGAAAAATTGTCGAATCATATAGGATTGATTCCCTTAGTAATTATTTCACCCTCTGATACCGATTTAATACAGGAAGGAAGTGATGTACGCAGAAAGTTTGTAGACAGTGTCATTTCTCAATCAGATAAACACTATTTGCAAGACTTGATTGCTTATAACAAAGTACTTTCGCAACGGAATTCATTATTGAAATATTTTGCTCTTAATCACACATTTGATGCACTTAATTTGAAGATCTATAATGAGCAGTTA
>JASJDL010000150.1 GCA_030065775.1 Flavobacteriaceae bacterium
CTATTGCAGCATGCACATAATCCGGTTGACTGGTATCCGTGGGGAGAGGAAGCCTTAGAAAAAGCAAAGAAAGAAAATAAATTATTGCTCATTTCTATAGGTTATGCGGCCTGTCATTGGTGTCATGTAATGGAACATGAAAGTTTTGAAGACACTGCGGTAGCAAAGGTTATGAATCAGAACTTTGTCAATATAAAAATTGATCGTGAAGAACGCCCTGACATTGATCAAATCTATATGAATGCCGTTCAGCTAATGACTGGACGTGGTGGCTGGCCCTTAAATTGTATTGCCTTACCAGATGGACGACCGGTTTGGGGTGGGACTTATTTTCCGAAAGAGAATTGGATTGACGCCTTAAACCAGATCAACAAAGTTTTTGAAGAAGATCCTCAAAAAGTTGAAGAATATGCCGCGAAACTGACGACCGGTGTACAACGATCTGATCTCATAGTTCTAAACACTGCGACTGCAAACTTCAGTAAAACTGAACTTGATACCATCATTACCAACTGGAAAAAAAACTTAGATTATGATTTTGGTGGTAACAAAGGCGCCCCTAAATTCCCATTGCCAAATAACCTCAACTTTCTGTTGCGCTATGCTAAGCAGGCCAATGATGAAGAAATCAGCGAGTACGTCGAAAATACGCTTACAAAAATTGCCATGGGTGGTATTTACGATCAGGTAGGCGGTGGATTTGCACGCTATTCCGTTGATGCCAAATGGCATATACCTCATTTCGAAAAGATGCTCTATGATAACGGGCAACTGGTGAGCTTATATTCAGATGCTTATTTGGCTACTAAAAATCAATTTTATAAAAATGTAGTTTACGAAACAACAAAATTTCTTGAGCGCGAATTGCTGGATTCGTCGGGTGGATTTTACTCGTCGCTCGATGCAGATAGCACCAACGAGCAGGGCGAACTTGAAGAAGGTGCTTTTTACGTATGGAGTGAAACCGAACTTCGAGCACTAATAAAAGAAGATTTTTCGTTATTTCAGGACTATTACAATATCTCTGATGCCTGGAAATGGGAACATCAAAACTTCAATCTTCACAGAACAAAATCAGACAAAGAAATTGCGGCTAGTTATCAAATTTCTTCTGAGCAACTATCAGAGAAGGTAAAAACATGGAAAGAAGATTTGCTAGAACAGCGTGCGAAACGAAGCCGTCCCCGCTTAGATGATAAAATACTGACTTCATGGAATGCTTTGATGTTAAAAGGATATGCTGATGCTTACCGCGTTTTTAATGACGACCATTTTGTAAATCGGGCAATTAAGATTGGAAATTTTATCCTTAAAAATCAACTCCGTGAAGATGGAGGCCTCAATCGAAATTATAAAAGTGACAAAAGCACCATCAATGCTTATTTAGAGGATTATGCAACTACTATTGATGCTTTTATCACCTTATATCAAGTTACTTTGGATGAGCAATGGTTACAAACAGCCAAACAGCTAACAGATTATTGTTTCGACCATTTCTATGATTCAAAAAGTACGATGTTCTTTTTTACATCAGATCAAGATGCGGCCTTGATTGCTCGAAAAATAGATACTGATGACAATGTAATCTCGTCTTCTAATTCAATCATGGCAAACAATCTATTTTTACTGGGCCATTATTTTTACAATGAAAAGTATACCGAAAATGCCTTGCAGATGTTACAAAATGTAAAGGACAGAGTGCAACGATATCCTGGCGGTGCTTCCAATTGGATGAACTTATATCTGAATTATTTTGGAGTATTTTATGAAGTCGCTATTTCCGGAAAGGAGGCCCATACAAAATTAAAAGAGCTAAACCAGGAGTTTATTCCGAATAAATTGATTGTCGGTGACACCACGGATAATGATTTGCCACTGCTGGAAAATAAGTTTTCTGAAAATCAAACCACTATTTACGTGTGTATCGATGGTGCCTGTAAATTGCCGGTAACCGAAACTGAAAAAGCCTTACAACAACTTAAAACAAAATTCTAATGGAAATTTTACAAAAAACCTTAATCGCCCTTGTTGCCTTATTGCATTTTTATTTTATGATCCTTGAAATGTTTTACTGGACAAAACCACGAGGTATGAAAGCATTTGGCCTCAAGAAAGAATTCGCCGAAGAATCAAAAGTTTTGGCGGCCAATCAAGGATTGTATAATGGATTTTTAACTGTAGGGCTGATTTGGTCACTACTTAATAAAAACTATGGTAATGAATTAGCGATTTTCTTTTTATCGTGCGTAGTTTTAGCAGGCATTTATGGGGCCTATTCAACAAAAAAAATGAAAATCTTTTATATTCAAGCCATACCGGCATTGATCGCACTAATATTCATCTTAATAAAATTGTACAGCTAAAATGGACATAGAAAATTTAATCTCAAAACTAGCAAATTACGGTACTGACTATGGATTAAAAATCTTAGCAGCCATCGTCATATGGATCATCGGTTCGTGGATCATTAAAAGAATCACGAAAATTACCAAAAGCGTGATGATGAAGCGTGATTATGATGAAAGTCTTCAAAAATTCTTAGCAAACCTAGTTAGTTGGGCGCTGAAGGTTTTATTGATTGTTGTAATTCTATCTAAATTAGGAGTTGAGACAACTTCATTTGCTGCGATTCTGGCTGCTGCCGGTTTGGCTATTGGAATGGCCTTACAAGGGTCACTGGCTAATTTTGCAGGTGGCGTACTAATTATGATTTTCAAACCATTTAAAATTGGAGACTATATTGGAGCCCAGGGTGAAGAAGGGATTGTCAAAGAAATTGAAATATTTACCACAAAACTCAACACATTAGATAATAAAGAAATCATCATCCCGAATGGAGTTCTTTCTAATGGTAATATCATTAATTATTCTAGTGAAAACGTTCGAAGAGTAGATCTTCCGATTGGGGTTTCTTATGATGCAGATATTAAGCAAACCAAAGCGATATTAGGCAAGGTTCTTACGGGTCATCCAAAAATTTTAAAAGAACCTGCTCCAGCGGTGGTATTGACTGGCTTGGGTGAAAGCTCTGTTGATTATTCGGTGAGAACCTGGGTAAAACCGGAAGACTACTGGGAGGTATATTCGGCGAACTACGAGAACATAAAAAACGAATTAGACAAGGCCGGTATAGAAATACCTTATCCGCATGCCGTTGAAATTCAGAAAGAAGCGTAACTTCAATTTTTGTAAATAATTTAACTATGAAGAAATTATTATTGTCACTAATCTTAATTGCCGCTCAAATGATGGTTTTATTTGCGCAGAGTGGGGATTTAGATCCTTTTTTTGGAACTACTTTTTACAATATTGAACAAGACAACAGACTTTTCAAAACAGGTGAGAAGGTAGATCTTAAAACTATTAATGGAACGCCCTATGAAACAGAAAAATTTGTCCGAGGTACTGCAGTTGAAACCATTTCCGAAAATTCAGGTGACTTTTATATGCGCTATAATATTTATAACGACGCTATAGAAATCAAAAGGAATCCAAAAGATAAAGTCGCCACGAATTTGATAAAATCTGAAAACATTTATGCGACTATAAATAATAAAAGATATGACTATAGAAGTTATTTAGACAGAAATAATAAGCGTAAATCGGGTTATTTTATACTAATTTCTTCGAAAGGTGACGATAAACTTTACTTAAAAAAGAACAAAAAGTTTGTCCCAACAAAAGTGAGTAAAGAGGCCTATGTAAAAGATACGCCAGCACAATTTAAAGATGACAATAATTATTATTTTGAAATAAAAAATACGCTTGTTTTAATCCCACAAAAAAAGAAGGTTTTTCTCAAACAATTTCTAGATGATGAAGAACTTTTGAGTAAATTTTTAAAGAAAGAAAAAATTAATTTAAAGAAGCAAGAAGATTTGATAAGATTATTGAATTACTATTCAACTATTAAAAAAGAATAAATTTTATATTTTATTTAGATACAATAAAGTCTTTCAAATAAAACGGTTCAAAATAGGCGACATCTTCGAGGTCGTTTTTACTATACTTTTCATACGTTAATTCTGCCATCTCTCTCGAGGAAGGAAAATGACCTTCTAAAAAAACCGCATTTTTATGCCGAATAACTTTTCTGCATTTTTCGGCCCCATCACCTAGAAAATAGACTTTGCCCTTATTCAAATAGGTGCTAAAAGAGGTTTCTTCAATAATCTCAGCTTTGGTTTCTCGAACCTGATTGTAGACAGAGTCAAATACAGTGGCATAGACTTCCATTCTACGCGCATCTAATAATGGTATAATGAAGGCATCCTTTTCGGCAGCCGTGCTATGGGCCAGCACTTCTAATGTCAGCACCGAAATCAAGGGTATGTCAAGACTAAAGCACAATCCTTTTGCGGCAGAAACACCGATCCGCAGTCCGGTATACGAGCCAGGGCCTTTACTCACTGCAATGGCACTTAAATCAGAAAAATTGATATGCGCTTCTTTGATGACCTCCTCAATAAAAACATGTAAGTTCTCGCTGTGCGAGTAACTACCATCATTCTGCTCTTTAAGCGCGATTACCTTTCCGGCTTTTGCCAGACTAACAGAACAATTTTTGGTAGCAGTTTCTATATTCAGTACTAAGGGCATGTATAAAAAATTTGTGCAAATATAAAAAAGACCCGCTTGGTAAGCTACCAAACAGGTCTTTCATGTTAACTAAAATAACCTACTCTTCTATAATGGGAATACCATAATAGAATTCTAATACTTTGGTTCTAAATACAAAGTTGTACTTTGCCCTGGTCAATGTTGCCTGTGCATTTACCAGGCGGTTTCTTACCTGCTCAAAATCAAATGAATTCGTTGCACCTAAGTTATAGCGCTCTTGCGCATAATCAAATGACAGTTGTTGTGCCTCTACCGATTTCTGTGCAGCTTCATATTCCTTTAAGGTAGCTTTCGCATTGATAAAGGCTCTTTCAATAGCTTCTCGTAATGCGAGCTTTTGATCTGAAAGATTTACCTGCGCAATATCCTGATTGATTTTTGCACGATTTACATTGGCTTTAACCTGGCCTCTGTTAAAAATCGGAACATCAAGACGAAAACCAAAATTTTGACCAAAATTATTATCTAATTGATCCGAAAAGTTAAACTGGTCTTTTGTTCCTTGCCTATGTGTATAAAACGTATTTAACCCGGCACCTAAAGATAATGTGGGGTAATAATCGGCCTTCGCAATATCGATCTGTCTATCGGCACTTTCAATACCCAATTCTGCACTTCTGATATCTGGTTGATTTGTTAAAGCCTTTTCGAAGATTTCAGTTGTATTGTTATAGAGTAAGGCAACCGTATTGATATCTACTGGAACATCTTGTATATCAAATCCTTGATTTGGTATTTGTAATAACTGAGAGAGCTCCAAAAGTGATATGGCGACATTATTCTCGGCAGTTACCACAGCATTCTCATCATTGATCTTGGTAGCTTCTACTTCTAATAAATTCCCTTTAGGCTGCACACCTTCTTCCACCAATTCTTTTGTTCTCTTATATTGTTCTTCACTAATTTTTACCTGGGCTTCGGCAATCTTTAAATTTTCTTTATTGAACAATACATTGAGGTATGCGTTTACAATGTTCAAAGAGATATCATTACTCATTTTCTCAAGATCATACTTGCTGGCCTCAAAATTTGTTTCTGACTGCTTCACTGAATTCTTCACTCGAAAACCATCGAATAAGTTAACACTGGTATTTAAACCAAAATTATTCGTCAAGTTATCAATGGTTACAAGGCCCACACCCTGGATAAAAGTCGCTCCAAAGTTATAACCATGTGTAGCGAAACCAGATACACCCGGCAATCGATTTCCTTTAGCAGTTGCAATATCTTCTTTTCTTAAGTCTGTGGTATATTTTGCTCTTTGAACAGAAAGATTATTTTCTAAGGCATGATTGACGCATTCTTTTAATGTCCATCTTTTATCTTGTGCAAATGAAAAAGTAATAGCAAAAACTGCCATTACCAGGGTAAGTTTTGTTTTCATAAGTTAGTTTTCTTATCGGCCAAACAAAACCAAAGGCTATATTTTTTTAACAAAATTGAGCGCATTAATGGCTTTGTTCTTTTTTTTGATTCTATTATATGACGTTTAAAAGTAAGACTTGTTACAATTAATCGGAAGTAAATTGCTAAAATTTTAACTTTTCGCGATTTCTATAAATCAAATAACCAACCACGGCTACTAAGATATACGGAAAAGCCATCAGGTATAAGATCCCTGAATTCACGCCTTCCGCCATTTCAGCATCACCCGACTCCACCACCGCTTTGCACATGGCACATTGTGCTGCCATATACTGCGATACGAATAGAAGGGCTATGATAGTGATTTTTTTCATGCGTAGTAAGGAGAAATCATTATGTAAACTATTACGCCGCTTACCGCCACGTATAACCATAACGGAAAAGTAATTCTAGCTATCTTTTTATGGCGTTCAAAATCGTTCGTTATGGCTCTGACGTAGGTGATCAATACAAACGGAATTATTACAATAGACAATAGAATGTGGGTCAATAGTATAAAGAGATACACATATTTTATAGTTCCTTCGCCACCATACGAAGTTGAATCTGATGTCATGTGATAAGCTACATACATCATTAAAAATACCACCGAACAGGCAATAGCTGTTTTCATTAACCGCTCGTGCAACACTCTTTTATTATTCTTAATGGCCCAAACGGCAATGACTAGCAATAGGGCTGTAATACCATTAATGGTTGCATAAATAGGCGGTAAAAAAGTAAGAGGTTCTGCATTCGGTATTTTTATGCGGAATAAAGCAGCCACAACTAATGGAATTAGAATCGATAAAACTACAATCCATTTATTGTATTTTTTTGATGATGTAATCTCTTGACTCATTATTCTTCGAGTAATTTTTGAATGTCCTCCTTTAGCAATTCTATTTGATCACTTTCGGTACCTTGATAATAGACAATCGGATTTCCATGTTCATCCCTTCGGCACCTGATATATCCTTTTTTGTCAATTAAGGCAAAATAACCTTGATGTTCGAATCCGCCCGCCACATCCGGGTTTATCTCGGTAAAAATATTCAATCCTTTATTTGAAAGCTTATAAACCTTATCGCGGTCATTGGTAGTTAGCAGATGCCAGTTCAATGAAGTTACACCATAATCTTCGGCATATTGTTTTAAGACCATCGGCCTATCGTGTTCGGGGTCTATGGTAAAGGACGCAATGCCAAAATCATCGTGCTTGCCAAACTCTTTTTCAAGTTTAAGCATATTACGATTCATAATAGGGCAAATTGTGGGGCAGGTTGTAAAGAAGAACTCCACGACATACACTTTACCTTTATAGTCATTATTGGTAATCAAAAGACTGTCTTGGTTGATAAATGCGAACTCAGGCATTTTTCGTTTTTCATTTTCAATCACTAAGTACGATAGCACACCCTCGGTAACTTTATTCATTCTGGTACCTTCAACTACCGACTTATCTTTGATTCTATCTACTATTTTAGGTATTGCATATATTCCGAATACCAGAACAATGAAAGAAATTGCTATGTACGATTTATTCCTTTTCATTCTTTAGCCAACTTTTACGTTCATTTCTATTTTTCTTTAATGCCATTCTATACTCTGCCACCAATACTTTGACATCATCGACCATTTTATTATGAATGGGTGCTACTGTTTCCGCCGAATACCCGTAAAGCAATCCATTGGAGGTATCTTCATCATTCGTCCTTCCACGCAAGTGCATATTCTTATCGATGATAAACGCATACTTTGTATAGCTCTTAGTATCTAAAGAATAATTTGTCTTTAGGCTTTCAAAAAACTCTTTGATCTCTTGAGGTGTGCCAAATAAAAAACGAAACCTGCTCATATCAGTGGCGAAAGCGATCTTCTTCTTCAATTCTTTCGCTTCCTTTTCTTTTCCCTTTGGCAGGATGACTAAAAACTGAAAGTCATTAAACTCATTAAAACGTTTATAGATCTTTTGATTAAGATTCAGGGCATTGGTCTGCGATCGGTCTATGTCGTCACCGAGGAAGCAAACGATGGATATTTTTCCATCAAGGGAAATATCAGAACCATCATCAGAAATAAAATGAGTCACATCGGCTACCTTTTCGGTTAGTACCGGAAGTTTCGCGAAATTATTAGTGCCGGTAATCAAAAAAAGATACAATGCCAGAGGAAAGAAAAAAATGGTGAACAACACCCAAAACTTTCTATTTTTTAAAAATTTCAACATTGTATAATGCAAAAAAAAGCGGTATGAAACCGCTCTTAAAATTTATTGTTAATTCCATTGCA
>JASJDL010000151.1 GCA_030065775.1 Flavobacteriaceae bacterium
CAGATTAAAATCGGGTGCCTTAGAACCAATGGCAGGTAAGTTTCCATTGGTGTGTATTGTATTTCCTTTTAAAGTAATTGTTGCCATAAAATTTAATTTTTTTAGAATCCTAAAATTAAAAATAAAAACTGTTTACTAATAGCAATTATTCAAATATTTTCTTCAAAAACGAATCACCAGCCTTTGAAAAATACCGCTGATAAAATTTGACTATTTTACGATAGGAAGAATCAATCTTCTTCCTTTTATTGCAGCGCAAAATTCAGTAACTTTAGATACCTCAAAAAAACAAATAAAAATGGAAACTAATAACAATTTAACGGATGCAGGGAAGTGTCCGTTTCTTAGCGGAACATTAAAAAAAGGCGCTGGTGGCGGTACCACAAATCGCGATTGGTGGCCAAATGCTCTGAACTTAAATATTCTTCGTCAACATTCTAATCTGGTTGACCCAATGGATAAAGATTTTGATTATGCCGCAGCGTTTAAATCATTAGACTTAAATGCTTTAAAAAAAGATCTCAATGATCTTATGACCGATAGCCAGGACTGGTGGCCAGCCGATTACGGGCATTATGGACCATTTTTTATTCGCATGGCATGGCATGCTGCGGGCACCTATCGTATTGCCGACGGCAGAGGTGGCGGTGGAACAGGTGCACAGCGTTTCGCCCCTTTGAATAGTTGGCCAGACAACGCGAATCTCGATAAAGCCAGGCTCTTACTTTGGCCAATCAAGCAGAAATATGGAAAGAAAATATCATGGGCAGATCTATTGATCTTAGCAGGTAATGTTGCCCATGAATCTATGGGGTTACCGATGTATGGATTCGGTGGAGGCCGTGAAGATATTTGGCAACCGGAAGAAGATATTTATTGGGGTTCGGAAGGAGAATGGCTAGGAAATAAAATGCGTTATGCCGAGGGCGGGGAATTAGAAAATCCTCTCGGTGCTGCCCATATGGGATTAATTTATGTGAACCCAGAAGGGCCGAATGCCAATCCCGATCCCGTTGCTGCCGCTCATGATATTCGAGAGACTTTTGGCCGTATGGCGATGAATGATTACGAAACAGTAGCATTAATTGCAGGGGGGCATACTTTTGGTAAAACTCATGGAGCAGCCAGTGATGCCGAATATGTGGAGGCTGAACCTGCAGGAGCACCAATTGAAATGCAAAGCATGGGCTGGAAAAATAACTATGGATCTGGAATAGGCGCCGATACCATTACAAGTGGTTTGGAAGGTGCCTGGACAGACACACCGGTTCAATGGAGTCATAAATATTTAGAAAACCTGTTTGGCTACGAATGGGAACTGACCAAAAGCCCTGCCGGTGCACACCAGTACAAGCCTAAAGGAGATGCCGGGGCCGGAACGATTCCTGACGCACATGACCCATCTAAAAAACACGCACCCTTTATGCTCACTACAGACCTGTCACTAAGATATGATCCTGAATATGAAAAAATATCAAGACATTTCTTGGAGAACCCTGAAGAATTTAAAGAAGCTTACCAGAAAGCATGGTATAAATTAACGCATCGTGATATGGGGCCGGTTAGCCGTTATTTAGGCCCTGAAGTTCCTGATGAAGAGTTGATATGGCAGGACCCTATTCCGGCAGTAGATCATGAATTAATTACTGGCGCAGATGCGGATTCATTAAAGGCGAAAATTTTGGATTCCGGATTATCGGTTTCAGCATTGGTTTCAACGGCGTGGGCTTCGGCATCTACTTACCGTGACTCTGATAAACGTGGTGGAGCGAATGGTGCCAGAATCAGGCTCGCTCCTCAGAAATCATGGGAAGCGAACAATCCTGATCAGCTCTCAAAAGTTCTAGATACCCTGGCAGCTATACAGCACGATTTTAATACTGCCCAATCTGGAGACAAGAAGGTTTCTATAGCGGACTTAATCGTGCTTGGAGGAGCTGCAGGTATTGAACAAGCTGCTAAAAATGCAGAGCATACTTTAAAGGTACCTTTTACACCAGGACGCTCTGACGCGACTTTAGAACAGACAGATGTTGATTCTTTTGCCGCATTACAACCTGCTGCTGATGGTTTTAGAAATTATATGGATTCAAAAAATAAAGCCAGTGCTGAAGAAATGCTGGTTGACCGCGCCCAATTATTGACATTGACTGCGCCTGAAATGACTGTTCTAGTTGGAGGAATGCGAGTATTAAATACAAATTATGATGACTCAAAACATGGCGTTTTTACAGATAATCCGGAAACATTGACTAATGATTTCTTTGTAAACTTATTAGACTTAAGTACTACCTGGAAGGCGACTTCTGAATCGTCAGCTATTTTTATCGGTAGTGACCGGAAAACCGGTGAGGTTAAATGGACCGGAACAAGGGCTGATTTGATCTTCGGATCAAACTCCGAATTAAGAGCGCTTGCCGAAGTCTATGCCTGTGACGATGCAAAAGAGAAATTTGTAAATGACTTCGTTGCCGCATGGGTAAAAGTTATGAACCTTGATCGTTTTGATCTGAATTAAATTATGAAATTCTTTAATTAAAAAAAAGCCAGTTCAAAAGAACTGGCTTTTTTTTATGATTTAACTACACTTAGTTTAAATGCTTTGCTAAATATGCTGCAACACCTTCGTGGGTAGTTTTTAAGCCTTCCTTTTCAGCATTCCAATTGGCTGGACACGCTTCTCCATGTGCCTCGTTAAACTGTAGCGCATCCACCATACGAATCGCCTCATCTACATTTCTCCCTAAAGGTAAATCATTAACTATTTGATGACGTACCACTCCTTCTTTATCGATCAAGAACAATCCGCGATAAGCTATTAATTCGCCATCCGCCTGGAGCATATCATTATCGTCGTAAAAATAGTCTCCGGCCAGCACATCATAATTCTTGGAAATTGTTTTATTGGTATCAGCAACCAACGGGTAGGTGATCCCTTTAATACCTGCTTGATCTTTCTGTAACTGCAACCAACCCCAGTGCGATTGTTCGGTATCTGTAGATACTGCAACAACGGCAGTGTTTCTCTTTTCGAATTCAGCTAATTTCTCTTGAAATGCATGTAATTCGGTTGGACAGACAAACGTAAAATCTTTTGGATAAAAGAATAGTACTACATACTTATTACCAATGAATTGATTCAACGAAAAATTCTCTTCAAATACACCTCCGTTAACTACTGCCTGTGCAGAAAATTCGGGAGCTTTTTTACCTACTAGTACGGCCATTTTATTTTTTGATTTTTAAAATTTAAGCGGCAAATATACAAAGTACATAATGAGTAATGATGTCAAAAAATTGCTAATTTTTATACGCTGATAAGATAATCTTATAACCTTGGTGAAGGTATTTTTTTTAACAAGTTAGTTTTGAATAACTTAAGGATCTTATCAAAATTCCTTCACATCACATTGGTAGTATTTATAGGGCTTTGGAAGCAATTGGCTTATAAATTCATAACAAATTAATTCACAGCTTCATTCAATTTATAAACAGTTTGAAGCACCATTCTTAACGTGAAATAATTTGCATATTAAAGATTTTAACCTAAATTCGTCTAGCTATTGGGAAAGTTGAAGTGTTTTAAACCCACCTACTATGACTGAAAAACATCATCTGTTAACCAATGATGAGTTTGAAGAACAATTTGCAAGTTGCACACTCCCTGCTTGCTATTTCACTCATGAAGCCCATTTGCGATTAGCTTATATTCATATCAAAAGATATGGTGTGAAGCAGGCAATAAAAAACATCAGCCGACAGATCATCAATTTTGACGACAAGTATGGCGATGGCACCAAATTCAATAAGAGAATAACCATAGCTTCTGCCAAAGTTGTCGAGCATTTCATGGAAAAGACCTCGGCCTTAGATTTTAAAGGCATGCTGCTTGAGTTTCCACAGCTGAGAAGTAACTTTTGTGATGTCTTAAAAAAGCATTACAAATTAGATTTCTTTAAAAAGGAAAACGAAGAAGCCTATTTAGAAACAGACTTATTGGCTGTGAACTAATTGTCTTCCTGAATTATTTACTATTCTTATCTTTAAAGGATCATAATTAAAACCTTATTATGGTTCATGGCACACATAATGCGCTGGAAGATCCGCGCAACGAATTCATTAAAATATTTATCAATGGAGAACTTGTCGTCAGAGAGGATGCCAAGATTTCGGTATTTGACAGCGGTTATCTCGTAGGTGATGGTATTTGGGAAGCGATGCGTCTGCACGATGGTGTGCTGGTATTTTTAGACTTACACTTAGATCGCCTTTGGCGGGCTGCTGCTGCCGTTGGAATGAAATTTCATTTTACGAGAGAGCAACTTATCAAGTATATATGGCAGACGCTCGAAGCCAATGATATGCATACAGATGTTCATGTGCGTACCATGATCACCCGTGGAATTAAAAAAACCCCATCGCAAGACCCGCGTTTGACCATCTCTGATCCTAATATTGTTATTATAGCTGAACATAAAAAGGCTTCAGAAAAAACCAAGGACAACGGTATCTCGTTATTCACAAGTACTATTAGAAGGGGTTCACCAGATTACCTTGATCCCAGGCTTAACTGCCATAGCAAGCTACATGAAGTGCAAGCCCTGATACAAGCCATAGAAGCAGGTGCTGACGAAGCCCTGATGCTCGATATACATGGATTTGTCGCCACATGCAATGCGACAAACTTTTTTATGGTTAAAAAAAATGAGGTTTGGACTTCAACCGGAGAGTATTGTATGAATGGTATTACCCGCGCCAATGTTCTACGCATATGTAAACAGCAAAACATCCCACATTTTGAAAAGAATTTCTCATTATACGATGTTTATGATGCAGATGAAGCCTTTGTTACGGGCACCTTCGGCGGTCTGACCCCGGTAGTTAAGATTGATGGAAGAACTATCGGCACCGGAAAATACGGTGTATTGACAAAAAAATTAAGTGGGTTCTACGAAGAATTAATAGCTGTAGAAATAGAAAAAAATAGTCATGTCAACTAAGCGCATTTGCTTGTGGTCGGGACCGCGAAATATATCTACTACCCTTATGTATTCTTTTGCTCAACGTAAAGATACGAAGGTATTTGATGAACCACTCTACGCCCATTACTTAAGTAAAACAGAAGCAAAAAATTATCATCCGGTCGCGAAAGAGATTATAGCGACCATGGAAAATGATGGGGAAAAAGTGATTCGCATGATGATGGGCAAACATGAAACACCGATAGTCTTTTTTAAAAATATGACCCATCATTTATTAGCCGTGGATCGCGATTTTATGAAAGACTGCATCAATATTATTCTTATCAGAGATCCGGTTGAAATGCTCCCTTCTTTTGAAAAGGTCATTAAAAACCCAAAAATGATCGATGTGGGCTATGCGCTTACTACTGAACTGTATGACTATTTGAGAGGTAAAGGAATACCACCTATTATTCTGGATGCCAGGAAAGTACTTCTAAATCCACGCAAAGTTTTAAAAAAATTATGTCACCTCATTGGAATCGCTTTTGACGAAGCGATGCTTCGTTGGAAAGCCGGGGCGCGTCCTGAAGACGGTATTTGGGCACCCTATTTTTATGGCAATATTCATCGGTCTACAGGATACATTCCTTACCAACCAAAAACGGAGCCCTTTCCTGAAAAACTGATCCCATTGCTCAAGGAATGCAAGCCACATTATGAACAATTGCGTAACTTAGCTTTAGAATAGCTGGCATAGTATGAATTCAAAAACCTTTTATCTAACCGCAATACTGCTCCTGAATTCCCTGATTTCTTTGGGGCAGCAGGTCATTGGATTTTGGGAAATTACGGAAGTAAAGATGGGGTCTCAAACAATGACCCCAGTGGCAAAATGGACAAAGATCAACAAAGACGGCACGTATCAATCCGGTAACGGATGGCTTCAAAATGCTGAAGGCACCTGGACCTTTGATAGAAAAAAAAGCCTGTTTTCTCCAAAGGAGACTAATGGGCTCATCGATGAATTCGGCCCTTTTACGGTTGAATTTACAGATAATGGCATGAATTGGCTGCGGGAAGAAGAAGGTACCATTGTCACCGTTACCTTAAAAAGAATAAATTCACTGCCAAAAGGGCCGGCAGATGAAGTTGTTGGCTTATGGAATTTAATTTCTGTAACTAAAGCCGGAATGCTTCCGAAATTAAATGATGAAGTAAAAGGAACGCAGAATATTTTCATCCGTTGGGACAGAATTTATATAAGTAGATCATCACAAGGTGCACGTGAAACCGGGTATTGGCATATGCATGGACATAAACCGGAGATCACATTGTTACCTCATGACAAGAATGGCACTGCTGAAACCTGGCGAATAGAAATTACTGAATCAGTACTTAGCTTGACCGGTATTTCAGATTCAAATAAAGACGAGAAAATAGTCTATTATAGATTGCATCGATTCCCAAAATAAAATGAGTTCAGAAATTCTAGGTATAGTTCCGGTATTACCCTCTCAAAATATTGCCAGAGATGCTGATTGGTATCAGGTCATGGTGGGCTTTCAATTACTTGACAAAGACCATATGTACGCCATCTTAAGAAAAGGGCCTTTAACCATTCATCTGCAATGGCATGCCGATACTGAAGATGATCCTTTATTAGGTGGTTCTGTCATTCGTATTTTTGTGAAAAATATTCAACCTATTTTTGAGGAATTTGTAGAAAAGGGTACGGTTTCCAAGGATAAACTTCGCATGAATACGCCATGGGGTACCCATGAATTTGGATTTTATGACCTCAATAAAAATGCGATTTTTATTGTTGAAGATGCTTAATTGCCAAAAGCGGTGACTACAAATTTCCTGGAACCACCGTGATTTCTATGCTCACATAGGTAGATCCCCTGCCATGTTCCTAAATTGAGTTTGCCATTAGTTATAGGTATTTGCACTGAAGTGCCCATTAAAGATGCCTTAATATGAGCCGGCATATCATCAGAACCTTCATATGTATGCTTGTAATAGCTTGCATTTTCTGGTACCATAACATTTAAATGACTTTCGAAGTCTTGCCGAACTGTTGAGTCAGCGTTCTCATTAATCGTCAGACTGGCCGATGTATGACAAATAAACACTTGCAACATCCCTTGATTGATTTCACTTATTCCTGATAACTGACTCAAAATCAAATCTGTAATTAAATGATAGCCTCTGCTGAACGCAGGTAATCTGAACTCTTTTTGAATGACTTTCATGTTGATTAATTTCCACTAAAAAGATAAAGGTTTTAACTTAAAAATCAGGTAACTTCGTCACAATTGGTTTAGCAGCTAAAAAATAATCTCAAAGTACCTGAATATGAAGTCAATTTTACAGAAAATAAGCATTACCCTTGCCAAACGTAAATTCAAAAAAGAAGGAATCAGAACAACCAGCCGTAAGCTGGCCAAAGAGGCCAGGTTATTCCGTGTAAATCTTTGGCATAAGGCACATGATACTTTTTTTATTATTATCAGTATTTTCTCTGCGGGATTTGGTTTAAAAGGTTTCTTATTACCCAACAATTTTATTGATGGTGGTGCCATGGGAATTTCGTTATTGATCTCTGAGACGACCTTGATTTCACTTTCGTTATTGGTTGTGGCAGTGAATCTTCCGTTTATTGTCTTGGGGTATTTTCATATCGGACATCGTTTTGCTATTAAAAGCATCCTGGCAATTTTAGGATTAGCTGTTATACTCTACCTGGTGCCTTATCCCTTGATTACCTCCGATAAATTATTGATCGCTGTTTTCGGAGGATTCTTTCTGGGGGCAGGCATTGGCCTCGCCATTAGAGGTGGTGCCGTCATTGATGGTACAGAGGTTTTAGCGATCTACCTGAGTAAAAAAACCGGATTAACCATTGGTGATATTATTTTACTCTTTAATGTCTTGATTTTTTTGGCGGGTGCCTATATACTATCTATTGAAGTAGCTTTGTACGCGATGCTCACGTATTTTGCCGCTTCACGTACCGTCGACTTCGTCATTGAAGGTGTAGAAGAATATACCGGTATTACTATTATTTCTAAGGAAAGCGAAAAACTGCGGTTGATGATCACTGAAAACCTGGGGCGAGGTGTCACTATTTATAAAGGGAAAGGAGGATACGGCAAAAATGGCGCACAACTCAGAGAACAAGATATTTTATATACCATTGTGACTCGTCTGGAAATCGCTCGTATTGAAACAGAAATAGATAAAATTGATACGGATGCTTTCGTCTTTATGCAGAGTATCAAAGACACTAAAGGGGGAATGATC
>JASJDL010000152.1 GCA_030065775.1 Flavobacteriaceae bacterium
GTGAAGGACTAAAAGTAATAAAAAATGAAAGGAGCGCTGCTCAAAGTTCAAAAACAGCAAAAGAAACTTTAAAGAGATCTAAAAAGACGATTAAAAGATATAAGATATGCTGTTTGAAACGTGCCCAGGAGTCCAATGAACTCTACAACAGTATCATGACCTGTGTGGTCATGAGCAACTCAAAAAAAACAGAAATCATTAAAAGCAAAGTCGATGAATTGATCGCTAAAGACGGTGATATTGAAAATCTGATCAAAGAATCTTCAAAGCTCATAAGTGAACTGAAGGCCAAAATGGAAGAGGCCAATACAGCTGCATGTAATATGAAAACATGCGTCGAGAATAAATTTTTGACCAAGCTCAAAAAGTTAAGTGCTACGAAAAGAACAGACGACGATAAAAAATTTGAAAAGTTATTCAATGATATTTTGGCAAAGAATAAAAAAGTGAATGACAAAGTAGAGAATGCCTT
Organism: Flavobacteriaceae bacterium; assembly: GCA_030065775.1. GTDB lineage: Bacteria > Bacteroidota > Bacteroidia > Flavobacteriales > Flavobacteriaceae > Aureibaculum. Next base: position 473 of record JASJDL010000152.1, read on the forward strand.
TGAATCTGTAGTCTCTATAGCCGGGTTGCAAACATTCGTCAATACCGAAAGCCTGAAGGAAAATGCAGATCAGTTATCTGCGGCTATGGCAACACTAAAAGGATGTATTGAAACGAATATCGGCTCTACCGCAGAAGAAGTAATCGCGATTAGAGAAGAGTTGAATACTGTTGTCGCTGAATTGGCACAGCTAACCTGTGATGAACATATGCTAGGGGCCACGGTTGAAGGATTAAATTTGGTCGAAACCTTTATATGTACAGGAAGCTGTGATGACGACTGCATCGATGTATGCAAGGCCTTTAATGAATGCAAATCAGTACCCGAACCAGATGATGATGATTGTGAGCCAGGCCATGAGTCTAAAGGCCAGCAAACAGGAAATGTTAGATAAATGTAAAAAATAAATATTATGGCAAAGTTTTTAATAAATGATGATTGCTGCAGAGAGCAACCAGGTAATGGAGATTCAGAGAATAAAGATTGTCTAGATAACTGGAAAAAGCAATTAGAGGAAGTTTGTAATGAGTTTAATATTAAGTCGGCAATAACGCAGCAAAGCAAAGCGGCCTATGAAAATTCCCAAGCCTGGGAGGCAAAACTTGAGAATTGGAAAAAAATTATTGAAGAGAGTGATAAAAAAGCAAAAGAAATCATTCGTGTTCTCGGCTTTTTTTTGGCACAGATAAAGACGGTCTGTAAAAATGCAAAATGTACCAACAAGACTATAGAAATGCTTTTGTGCCTGGTAAAATCTATCTATGACTGTTTAGCAACCTACGACGAAAATAATCCAGGACTTAAAAAACAAATCGAAGAGCTTAAGAAATTACTCAATTGTTTGACAAATGTCAAGGATGATGTCAAAGCTGAAGTTCTAAAATGTATAGAAGCTTATGAAGAAAAAATAATAGTGGTCTGTGAGACACAAGATGCAACTTTGAACAAGTTATTAGAAACCTTAAAATGTGCACAGCTGCTATATGCTGCTATATGTGATAAAGAAGATGGGTTAAAGGTGAAGATAAAAAACATGCAACTCACATTTGAGGGGAAACTTGAAAATCATGAAAGTTCTTCAGGTACTAATTCTGAAAGCCAGTCAACCGCTCAGGTTGGGCATTGTGATCCGGAAGATGAGGCTTACCCATGCGCCGATAAAGATATTGGATGCGAGGGCCTATTCCCAATAGATGCAAACCCTTATACCTCCAAAATTTCTCAAGATTTTACTAAGGCAGATGTAAGGACCAAAGAACTCGAAGAACTTTGGATCGCTAACAAAAAAGAGAGTGATAAAACCTTATCTAAAAAGAATAGCTTGAAAGAAGCGATTGATGCAGCCGAAGCTGCCAAGAGCGGTAAATAATGGTAAAAAACAATTGAATAGTTAAAAATTTAAACAAAATATCATGGCACAAAAGCAAATAGAATATCCATTACCAAAGTTTCACTTTAAGGTAGAATGGGGCGATAAGTTCCGAATAGGATTTACAGAAGTTAGCGGCTTGGATTTTGAAACCGAAGTCATAGAATACCGGGAAGGCGATAGTAAGACCTATCATAAGAACAAACAACCGGGCATGACTAAATATAGTAATGTCACACTCAAAAGAGGCTTGTTCAAAGGTGATTTTGACTTCTATCAGGAATGGCTTAAAACATTTTATTTCCAGGAAGGTGGTAAAACAGGTTCAAAATACAGGCGTACCATCACGATTAGCCTACTTGATGAAGATCACAAACCTATTGTTGTGTGGAGCCTGGCAAATGCCTGGCCTAGCAAGGTACAATCTACTGACTTGAAAGCAGATGCGAATGAAGTTGCTATTGAAACCATGGAAATTGTACACGAAGGACTCACTATGAAAGACAAATAATCTTTAAAATGTCAAGTCGATACCAAATAGTAGGCTTTCATTTTAGGGTATTTTTCTCAGGTTTTCCCAAAGGTGTTGATGTGAGTTTCCAGTCGGTGTCTGGCCTGGATGTTCAAATTGAAAAAGAGGCATTGAAAGAAGGCGGTGAAAATCATTTTGAGCACCAACTTCCCGGAAGAAGCAAATACACAACGTTAACCCTAAAACGAGGAATCCTGAGGCCTAAAGATTCTGCCCTTTCCCATTGGTGTCAACAAGCATTTCAAAATCAAGTATTTGAACCTCTAAAGATCGTCAATGTGGAATTGTTAGATGAAAATCAAAAGGTCTTGATACAATGGGAATTATCACATGTCTGGCCCGTAAGCTGGAAAATAGGAGAATTGAATGCCGAACGCGGTGAGGTGCTGATAGAAACCTTAGAATTAAACTATAACATGTTTAAAGTGACTCCTGCTAAATCATAAGACAATGCCAGTAGAAATTCGAGAATTAGTAATTAAAGCCAAGATTGGAAATGAGGAATCCAGTGGTACTGCATCTTCGGGTAATGGCAATGAAAAACAAGAAGTTGCTATCAATGAAATTGTAGAAAAAGTACTTCAAATAATCAAAGAAAAATTAGAGCGATAATGGCAGATTCAGGAAAATTAATTAAAGTAATAATTAAAGCTTTTAATGACGAGGATTTTACCAAGAAATCTACTACCAGCCCTGAGCCAATTACCTTGCCGGTGAATCCTGAAAGCCTCAATAAGAACCTAAAGATCAATCTAAACCAGCAACGGGGCCAGGGTAATCAAGGTACGAACCCAGATTATTCTGGAACGGCCCCTGAAACGCTAAAGCTCGATTTTGTTTTAGACGGAACGAATACCATTCAAGACTACAAACCATTAGGCGGTAAAGCAGAAGTAAAAGATCAAGTGGCCGCATTGATGAAAACAGTATATGATATGAACTGTAAGATACATCGCCCTAATTTCTTACAAATTCACTGGGGAGACGACTTCATCTTTTCTTGCGTGCTCACAGATCTTCAATTGAATTATACGCTTTTCAAACCTAACGGAGACCCATTAAGGGTGAAGGTCAGTGCTACATTTTTAAGGTATTTATCTCAAAAGGAACGGGTAGCAAGAGAGTGTAAAGAATCACCTGACCTGACACATACACGACAAGTAATAGCCGGAGATCGACTTGACAATATGACAAATAACATCTATAACAGCCCTAAATATGTATTGCAAATAGCAAAAGCCAATGGCTTGAGCACCATCAGAGAAATAACGCCGGGAGCTCAATTAGTGTTCCCACCATTAATTAAGAGAGAGCAATTATGAAAGAAAGAGAAATTCCAGTGTTAACCACTTATAACGTTGCCACTTTCGATATTTTGATCGATGGTGACCTCGTCGATCCCGGATATCAGGTACTCTCTATTTCGATCATGAATGAGATCAATAAACTGCCAACAGCCAAAATAATATTGAAGGATGGGGACTCTGCCGAAGAATCGTTTCGAATCAGTGAACAGGAAGAATTTTTACCAGGTAAATCTATTGCTATTAAGCTGGGTCGGGATGGAGAAAATGAACAGCTTTTTAAGGGGATTATCGTAAAACACGGAGTGAAGGTCAAAGAAAGTGGCGAAACTGAATTGCAATTAGAGTGCAGGGATGCTGCGGTGAAGATGACCATTGGGCGACATAATCATTACTACGAAGAGCGCAAAGACAGTGAAATTATCGAAGAGATCATCGAAAGATATGACGGACTCCTTCATGATGTGGAACCAACCAACGGTACTCATTTTGAAATGGTACAGCATCATTGTACTGATTGGGATTTTATGATGACCAGGGCAGAAGTAAATGGGAAATTTGTAGTTGTCGATAACGGAACTATTAATATCAAAGCACCCGAAACAAATGCAGATCCGGCTCTGGCCGTATTATTCGGGTCTACCTTAATTGATTTTGAAGCCGAAATGGATGCCAGGAATCAATGGACCTCTGTTGAAGCCAGATCTTGGGACTATTCAGGTCAGGATGTTTTTGAACATGTTACCGACAGCGTTCCAATTAATGAACCGGGCAATGTGAGCGGGCAGACACTGGCGGAATCTCTCAGCCCTGAAAAAATAGAATTACGACATTCTGGACAGGCTATTGAAGAGGAATTACAGGAATGGACGAAAGCAATGATGCAAAGAAGTAGGTTGGCAAAGATTCAAGGCCGCGCAAAGCTTATGGGTTTTCCCAATATAAAACCGGGCCAACTACTAGAACTACAAGGCGTAGGCCTAAGGTTTATTGGAAACGCCTTTGTTTCGGCTGTTAGACAAGATGTTTACAATGGCTCCTGGTATACGCAAGTACAATTTGGCTTAAAACCCGATTGCTTTCAACAACTTCATAAAGATGTTATAGACTTTTCGGCAGCAGGGTTGGTACCTGCCGTAAGAGGTCTGCAAATTGGTAAAGTGGTTCAATTGCAAGATGATCCTGATGGTGAAAATAGAATTTTAGTACGATTGCCAATTGTCGATAATTCGGCCAGAGGAGTTTGGGCCAGAGTAGCCACCTTAGATGCCGGTAGTGGCGAAACCAATGGAGGCCGGGGTTCTTTTTTCCTACCGGAAGTTGAAGATGAGGTGATCGTAGGATTTGTTAATGATGACCCGCGCGATGCGGTAGTATTAGGGATGCTGAATAGTAGCGCGATGCCGGCCGCTTTAGAAGCTCAAGATGATAATCACGAAAAGGCCTTTGTGACCCGCTCAAAAATGCGAGTACATTTTAATGATGATACCAAAACCATCACCATCGATACGCCGGCAGGAAATAGTATCACGCTTGATGAAGATAGCACCTCTATTGTGATTAAAGATCAAAATGACAATCAGATCAAATTGCAGCCTGAAGGAATCAATATCAACAGCCCAAAAGATATTAATATTAGTGCTAGTGGGGATATCAATATAAAATCAGATAAGAACATCAAAATACAGTCAACCCTGTCTCTTGAGGCAAAGGCCTCTTCAACGCTGGAATTGAAGGGATCGGCCTCTGCGAAATTAGCGGCTGATGGAATGACTGAAATAAAAGGATCGATGATTAATATTAATTAAAATAAACTGATATGGCAGCAGCAGCTAGAATGGGAGACATGCATACCTGTCCTCTATTTAACGGACCGGTACCACATGTAGGCGGCCCTATAACCGGACCATCCAAAGCTACGGTTTTAATTGGCGGGCAGCCGGCAGCCGTGGTGGGTGATATGTGCGTTTGTGTTGGACCTCCTGATACTATTGTTAAAGGCTCCGGCACCGTTTTAATTGGTGGTATGCCGGCTGCTAGAATGGGAGATAGTACTTCACATGGAGGCACCATCGTACAAGGATACCCAACGGTAATAATAGGTGGATAAAAGAGCTAAGAAATGGATACTAATAAAGAGCATTTAGGGACAGGGTGGTCATTTCCCCCGGCCTTTGATAAAGTAAGCAATACGGCGATAATGGTAAGTGCTGAGAAAGATATAGAACAAAGCCTGGAGATTTTACTGTCTACAAGTTTAGGAGAACGTGTTATGCAACCGAACTATGGATGCAATCTTAAAGATTATCAATTTGAAAGTATCGATAATGCGCTATTAGGATTTTTGAAAAACCTGGTAGAAAGAGCCATTCTATATTATGAACCAAGAATACAATTAGAAAGCGTGGAAATTACAGAAGCAGATGCTTTCGAACTCATAGAAGGGCTATTGAAGATCATGGTAACCTATGAAATACGAGGAACCAATAGCCGCTATAATTATGTATACGATTTTTATTTAAGGGAAGCCGATAAAGGTATTGAAGTAATTCCATGAAGAAAATTTCGAACATAGCACATCCTCTAAAGAACCGTACGGGATTAAGTCAAAGAACAAGGATCAATAGCGCCTTGGCCTTTGACACAGCTCCTGTCGATGGGAAAAGCCTTGCAGACAGGCTCGTAATGATTCGTAATTACAGCCGCTATGTTAATTTCTATGAACTATCAAGTAACCAAAGAGAAGGAGACTTTCAAAACATTAGTGACTGGGCTTCATTCTTTAAGGAAAGTTTGCCCTTTCAATTAGCGATCCTAAGTAAGGTGAACACCGAGGATGTAATGCAGGAATTTTTCGCTCTTTTGGAAGAACTCAAGGCGCATCCATCCGAACAATCGCTGACATTAGTATTAGAATATATATTCAACAATTTCGTAGCGCCTGTTCATGAATTGTATACCGCAGTGATCATTGAAAACAACTCATTTCATGAAACCTTATTGAGTATTATAAAATCAGGTTTTCTAGAACCTTTAATAACTTTTGTTTGTCTTTATAACACAAGTGCTAATTTCTTATGTGTTAAAAAAAGAAATTTTAATGACCTCTTACAAGAGCCCTGGCAGTTGAAAGTAGATCAGATCTATGCCATCGACACTTGCGTTATCCAGGTGAGGCGGGGGAAGAAAGAAGCCTTTCAAAAGATTGGGGCTGCCCTTGAAGGAATATTTTATAAGTTCTTTAGTGGTTTAGAATTTATTATCAGTTCAGCACCTGATTATATTCAGGAAAGCTTAGTGCCTCTCGAAGAATCATTACAAGAAAGGCACCAGCCTCATGTGGCCCTGTTATTCACTTTTTTGGAACTTTTCAAGCATTTTCAGGGGAATATCAATGAATTGGGAAAAAAACATCTTGATTTCTTTTACCAACAGGTCCTAAAAATGAAACCCAAAGCTGCAGAACCCGATAAAGCACATATCATTTTTGAATTGGCGAAGCATTTAAAGGCCTATCCTCTTAAAAAGGACCTCTTATTAAAGGATGGAAAGGATAAGAATAAACAGGATATTCAATTCGGCCTGGATCATGAACTTATTCTGGATCACGCAAAGATTGCAGACCTTAGAACCCTATCGCTACATCCCGTTAAAGAAAATAAGGATTTTCTAGAAGGCTTGTACATAGCACCAGTAGCCAATTCACTTGACGGTGTAGGTAAAGAATTTGTAGAGGGACAAGCTAAAAATTGGTCGACATTGGGTTCGAAGCTCAGTAAATTCAAGCCGGAAGGCGAAAACGAATTTCAGGAGCACCCTCCTGCCAGACTAGGCTTTGTTCTGGCATCCCCTGTATTGTTATTGCAGGAGGGAAGAAGAACGATCATTATCAGCCTTGAGTGTAGTTCTGATGAAGATTTTTTTGAGAAGATTAGCGCACTGTATGATTCAATGCCCGCTTATAAAATTACTGAGAATAGTGCTGATGAATTCAGGGCTCTATTTCCTTCTAATTACAGAGCTCTGGACCTTGCTGTTTCATCGTTTAACTCCCTGTTGGAAAAACAGGTACATGAAAAAATATTTAAAAAAGACCTGGATGCTTTTTTATTGTTGAAGAAAGAAGATGGAAGCGAGCTTTTTACAGCCTCGAAAAAAACAGCTATAGAAAATCTATTTCTTGGATTAGAGACTATAATTGGCCTCGTAAAATTACCGCTTTTTAAATTCAGTTTTAGTGGAGAAGAGAAATGGTTGGAACCCAAAGTTGAAAATATCACCGTTTTCATATCCTCGTCACCCGGTATGCTAAACTTTGAAATAGAAATCATTTTGGACAACGATTTTCCATCGGTTACCTTTTTTAACGAGGAAATCTTAGAGGAAAAAATTGATATTCGAGAAGTACATCCGCTGGTCAAGATTGAATTAAATGAAGCTATTTTGGTCGCCTGTGAAAATCCGGAAACGGATGATAAGAACTGTTGCCTTAGAGGTCCAAGGGAACAATTCCCTATGCTTGATGTTTCTCCTTATCAACTTCTTAAAAATTTAAAAATAAAAGATGCAAAAA
>JASJDL010000153.1 GCA_030065775.1 Flavobacteriaceae bacterium
AGTTGCTCCAAAAGTACTGTTAGAAAGTATGCATGAAAAAGCACTTCAATTTGTAACACTTGAAGAACTCAAAGAAAATGCACTTGATTTTGAGTAGTAGATAGTAGAATTCTCCTGAATGTTTCATTTTTAAGGATAAATTAACATTTCAAAATGTTTAATAATATATAAATAAGATTAAACATAATTATCTTTGTACAAAATAGCACGTTATGAATATAATAGTTTCAGCACTTAAATTCGAAAATTCTGAATTAAGGCTTTCAACCCCCGATGATCGCGACAAAGCTGTCAAGAAGCTCAAAGAATTAATTACAGGGCTTAGTACCATATATGACAAGACTAAGGATCCCTATCTGATGGAAATAATGCAACGACTTAGGACGTTGCAGAACAAAGTAGAGTTCAATTTTGAACCCCTAATTCTTAACTAAAATGAACACAAAAAAATACCTTATGGCACTACTCATACTTCCCTTCTTCGCGAAGGCACAAACAGCTACCCCGGTTACTTCGATTTATGATATTGAAATCAATAGTATAGACGGTAAACGTATCGATTTAAATCAATTCAAAGGTAAGAAGCTCTTATTTGTGAATGTTGCATCGAAATGTGGTTTTACAAGACAGTATAAAGACTTACAGGCGCTTCACGAACAGTTCGGCAATCGACTGGCCATCATTGGCTTACCCTGTAACCAATTTGGTGGTCAAGAACCAGGTACGGCTGATCAAATCAAGACCTTCTGTCAAAGAAATTATGGAGTAGAATTCATAATAACGGAGAAAATAAAAGTAAAAGGGCAAGGTCAGCACCCACTATATGTATGGTTGACCAACAAAGACTTCAATGGAAAAAGCAACTCAAGCGTTAAATGGAATTTCCAGAAATATCTGGTTGATGAAAAGGGGCACTTGGTTGATTATTTCTATTCAACCACGAATCCACTTAGCTCCAAAATAACTACAAAGATTTGAAATGAGCGCCATTAGAAGCATCCTTGTTACAATCGTTCTCTTAACGCTCGTTGGCTGTTCCAGTTCCAATGATTCCTCAGCCCGTGCTATTTTGTTAGCAAAGAGTGGTAGTGAGATCACCGGAGAAGTCTTATTTAAAGAACGAAATGGTCGGGTCACAATGACTGCAAAAGTTGAAAATGTAAGCTCTGGTAATCACGCCATTCATATCCATGCCATTGGTGATTGCAGTACGCCGGATGGAAAGTCGGCAGGTGGGCACTGGAATCCAACGAACGAAAATCATGGAAAGTGGGGTGAGCAACCATTTCATCGAGGTGATATCGGTAACATGGTTGTTGGAGATGACGGAAAGGGTATTTTCGAACGAACAACCGACTTGTGGTGTATCGAATGTGAAGACGAAGTAAAAGATATTGTGGGCAAGGCAATTATTGTCCATGCAGGTCCTGATGACTTCTCCTCACAACCCGCGGGGGCTGCAGGTGCACGGATAGGATGTGGTGAAATTGTAAAGCAGTAAAAAATGTAGGAAAGACACCGTCACTGTAATTTTTCATAATCTTAGTTAATTACTTTCTCTTTTTTAGGTTATTCTCAGGTGTCTTTTCTTTTAAGTATTAAAAATATCTCTTCAAAATTCTCTTTACGGAGCCAGAATAAGAGCTCCCAAATATATTTAAATGCACCAATAAATAATACAGCTGATACATTTCAATTCTCGCTGGAGTTTCAGATACTATGGGAAATTCTTCATGATAAGCAGCATAAAATGATGCGCCAAAACCACCAAAAAGTCGACTCATAGCAATATCCACTTCATGATGACCATAATATACCGCAGGATCAATCAAATACGGTGTACCATCTAAGCTAATTAAAAAATTACCTCCCCATAGGTCGCCATGTAGTAATGAAGGCTCTATATTTTCAAACATCCCTGTTAAAGCACTTTTCATCAATTCCTTATCGGGAAGCTCGCTCTGACTCATCAGATTTTTTGAAACCGCCAATTCTAATTGAGGTATTAAACGCTCTTCTGAATAAAAATCAACCCAGGTATCGTGGTGATTATTTTGCTGGGGGAGGCTTCCAATAAAATTATCAGTTTCAAAACCAAATTGAGTACTTGTGTTTTTATGCAGTGTTGCCAATTCACGCCCAAGTTTTTCAAAATCCTGGCTTGTAGCAGGTTTGGATTCTATATACTCCATGAGCAGGAAAGTCATATGGCCAATTTTTCCAGAGTGAAAAACTGAGGGAGTGGCAATAGTCTTTGTTGTGGCTAGTGCTTCTAAACCACTTCGCTCGGAGGCAAACATTTCAAAGGCATTTTTATCTGAATTTACCTTCAAAAAACAGCGCCTGTTCGTTGTTTCCAATAAGAAAGCTTGTGAAATGTCGCCACCCGAAACCGGCCTATAATCTTTTATTGGTTCGTCTAAAAGCTGCGAAATATGTTGAATTAGCGTATTCATAAAACGAAAATAAACCAATGAAGCGAACTCCATTGGTTTACCAAGTTTGATACAATTGATTCGTTATCCTTTTACTTCTTTGAGTTCTTGATTCAAGTACTTTACAAAAGGTTGTTTATACAAGCGCTGACCGGTCGCGGCCTTAATCGCATTGGCAATAGCACCACCAGCAGGAGGTAATCCTGGTTCACCTAATCCGGTAGGGGAAAGGCCATTCTCAACAAAATGTACTTCCACCTGTGGTGTTTCCTGCATTCTGATCAACCGGTAGTTATCAAAGTTGCGCGCTGATGGATTTCCGTTTGTGAAGGTCAAATCGCCGTACATCGCATGTCCAATCCCATCGAGCACACCACCCTGAACTTGATTAATAGCTCCTGTTGGGTTTACCACTATTCCACAGTCAACAGCCGCAACTACTTTTTTAACTACAGGCTGCCCATCTTTTAGTTCGACTTCTGCTAGTTCTGCTACGTGTGTATTGTGACTGTAATATGCGCAGAATCCTTGATATACGCCTTCGGGTGCTTTGCCCCAGTTTCCTTTTTCTGCACAAAGTCTTATAGTATCTTCCATGCGCTGGCCTGAGTATTGAATGTTTTCGTCTTGCGTGCCCTTTACATTTTGCAACAGGTCTATACGCAGCTGAACAGCATCCTTTCCTAATTCCTCTGCAAGCTCATCAAAGAAACTTTGCTCGGCAAAAGCAAGGAAGTTTGTGTAGGGCGCTCTCCAGGCACCAGTAGTAATATTGCTTTGATAGTTTCCCGTTTCCACCTTATAATTTGCAATACATCCTGCCGGGAAGAAATGCGGAATCAAACCATACATATTTGAATTGACTGCAGCTTCTTTTAAATGATAGCCGGTAATCTCGCCGTCTTTGATCGAAGCCGCAATTCGGTATTTGATCGCCATGCGGTAGGTTCCGGCACCCATGTCATCTTCTCTGGAGAAAACTACTTGAACCGGTTTATTGATTGTACTTGAGATTTCTGCCGCTTCGACGATAAAATCGCCATAAAGTCTTCTTCCGAAGCCACCACCCATTCGAGTCATTTCAATATGTACGTCTTCCTCCGGGCGGTCTAGCATTTTGGCAATATAACCTGCTGACCATTGCGGGGTTTGAATAGGTCCTACCAGATGAACCTTTTCACCGTTTACATCGGCATAGAAGTTCATTGGCTCGAGACAGTTGTGAGGTAAAAATGGTGATTCGTAAGTGCGTTCTATAATTTTATCAGCCTCAGCGAAAGCTTTCTTCACATTGCCGTCTTCACGACGCACATCGAACTTTTTACCATCTAAAATTTTCAGTAATTCTTTGTCATGATCCTCAGTACTTTCTAATTTTTCTTCTTCCCATTGTGCATTTAAGGCTTTTTTTCCTTTCATGGCGGCCCAAGTGCTGTTGGCTATTACGGCTACTTTATCCGTCACCCGCATAAAACCCTTGATTTGGTCTTTAACAGAATCCGCTTTATCTCCAAATTGAATCACATCAATTACGCCATTAACTGCTTTTGCTGCCGTAGCATCAAAGCTTTTGAGTTTTTGTCCAAATGCAGGAGGTCTCAGTATGGAGGCGTAGACCATGCCTTCCTTTTTATAATCTAAACCAAACAATGGTTTGCCGGTTACGATTTTGTCCATGTCAACATTAATGGCATCTGTACCAATAATCTTGTAATCTTTCGGATCTTTCAATGCAACATTTTCCGGTACCTCTAGGGCAGCTGCTTCTTTTGTTACTTCGCCATAGCCAAATGTATCTCCATTGGCATTGGTGATAACACCATTAGAGGCTTTACATGTACTGGCATCAACGCCCCATTTGGCTGCTGCTGCATTGATCAACATCTGTTTTGTGGTAGCACCGGTTTGTCTTAAGGCGTCCCATCCCTGGCGAATGGATTGACTTCCTCCAGCCACCTGCCGTGTATACTCTTTTTTATTGTAATCTGCCTGTGCTACTACCACATGGTCCCAAGGCACATCCAACTCCTCTGCGATAATCATAGGCATCGAGGTCTTTACGCCTTGTCCGATTTCAGGGTTTGGAGCAAAAATGGTCACATAACCCTCGTCAGATATTTTTATAAAGGCATTAAAATCATTGAAATTTAAACTGGAAAAATCTATGACTTCTTTAGGTAATGTCGCTTCCTTCTTGCATGCAGTAAATAAATTGAAACCAATCAGCATGCCTCCTCCGGCCAACGCTGATGTTCTTAAAAAGTTTCTTCTGCTAACTGTGAATGTATTTTGTTCTGTTCTCATGATCTTCAATTTTTAAGAAACTTTTTTTGCAGCTATTGCCACTGCTTTTTCAATTCTATTATAGGAAGCACATCGGCAAATATTGCCCTGCATGGCTTCACGAATTTCTTCATTCGAAGGATTAGGATTATTGTTTAAGAACGAAGCTGCGGTCATTATTTGTCCAGCCTGACAGTAACCGCATTGCGGCACATCAACTTCTTTCCAGGCTTCCTGCAGCGGATGGTCACCATTTTCTGATAAGCCTTCGATCGTAGTAATTTTCTGTCCATCAAGATTCGACACAAGTAATTGGCAGCTTCTGGTCGCTTGTCCATCAATATGAACAGTACAAGCACCGCACTGGGCGATTCCACAACCAAATTTTGTACCTACCAAATCAAGTTCATCACGTAAAACCCATAACAAAGGAGTGTCTGCGTCAACGTTTACCGACATAGATTGTCCGTTGACATTGAGAGTGTAGTTTGGCATTTTTGAGAAGTTTAAAATTGCCAGCTTAAATTACGAAAAAGCAAGTGAGGAATGTGTTAAACTTTTGGCAAACTTTTGTGAATGATATCAATTTAGAAGGATTCTAAACAAAAGGTAACGAGATTGAAATACTATTTTATTAATATTAAGTCGTAAATTCTGCACTTCTAAACTTAATTAAAACTAATTGGCAGGTTTTACTAAATTTAGAATTTCAAAATGATTTCATTTTAACTATGAATTTTCAAGAACGTCTTGCCCAGAAGAAAAAACAGGTTGAAAGCAACTTGACGCCGGGCCAATTAAAAATTTTACATAGGCTCATCAAGGGTTTGAAAAAAACTAAAATAGAGGAGAAAGTACTTAAAAAAGGATCATTGGTACCTTCTTTTTCTTTGATGAACCAAGAGGGTGTCTTAAAGAATAGTACTGATATTCTTTTAGAGAAACCGCTGGTCCTTACTTTTTATAGAGGGTTTTGGTGTTCGTACTGTAATCTAGATCTGGCCAATTTAAACAGGTATGTAGTGGCTATACAGGCATCTGGAGCTGATTTAGTGGCCATATCACCAGAAAAACCAGAATTTTCAAAGAAAATTATTGCTATGCAGAAATTAAATTTTGATATTCTCTGGGACCAGGGGAATAAACTGGCTTCGGAGTTCGGATTAAAGTTTTTCCTTCCCGAAGATGCAAAAAAACTTTATAGTGATAGTTTTCACATTAATTTGAAGCATTATCATGGAGATGATGAATGGGCCTTACCCATACCTGCCAGGTTTGTCATAGACCGTTCTGGAATCATTCGCTATGCTGAAAGCAATGCAGACTATACAAAAAGGCCTGATCCTGATGATGCTTTAGCCGTTTTGAAATCACTTTAACCTTTAATAACAATCTACTAAAATGCTCACCAAAAAAAGGTATTCTGTAAAAGACATCATGTTATGGTCGCGGTGGGAGACACTCGGCTTTCTTTCCTATTCTCTTGTCATCGCTATTTCTTATAAAATTTTTGATTTTACATTTTTACACGTACCCTGGACACCCGTAGCTCTTATAGGTACGGCCGTGGCATTCATGGTGGGTTTTCAAAATAATTCAGCCTATGGCCGTATTTGGGAGGCCAGAAAAATTTGGGGAGCCATAGTCAATACATCCAGAACATTTGGAATGAAAGTGCAAGATATGGTAACGAATGGGCATACGGCCATACCCGTTTCTGACGAAGAAATAGCCAAACATAAAAGAGTGCTTGTCTATCGACATATTGCCTGGATGACGGCTTTACGGCATGCGATGCGGCAACGAAAATCATGGGAAGTTATTCATGAAGAAAGAACCAATAGAGAATGGTCGCGCATGATTCATATACCTGAGAAAATTGTTGACCTTCCTGACGACCTGTTTAATTACCTTTCTCCTGAGGAATGGGATTATGTTCTCAGTAAAAATAATAAGCAAACAGCGTTGTTATATTTGCAATCGAAACATCTGCGCGAATTAAAGGAACAGGGGCTTATTTGGGAATTTGCATTTTTAGAATTAGAGAATGTATTAGAGGAACTATTTACGCATCAAGGCAAAAGCGAGCGGATCAAAAACTTTCCTTATCCTAGGCAGTATGCAAGCCTCGCCTATCAACTAACGAGGCTGTTCAATTTGCTTTTACCTTTTGGAATTATACCTGAATTTGTTAAAATAGGCAAAAACATTGCCGATACCTACCCATTAATTGGTACCAATTTTATTTGGTTGGCTATTCCCTTCTGCACCGCAGTTTCCTGGGCTTTTCATGTTATGGAACGCATGGCGCGTGTTGGAGAAAATCCTTTCGAGGGCGGACCAAATGATGTGCCTATATCTACTATTTCACGAGGTATAGAAATTGATATGCGTCAAATGCTTGATGAAGACAAAGAAATTATTCCGAAGCAATTCCCGGAAGAATACAACGTACAGATGTAGCCCTTAATTCTGCTTGATTGCAGCGAAACCAATAGGCTTATCTTTGTAGTAAACCTTGCCATAAGTAAAGTCTTTGTTTACAGGGAAATCTATGTAATAGGAGGTTTTCGATTTCAGGGTAATTTTTTTTATCGATTTTACTGAAGCTACCCTTCCTTTTTTCTTTTTCCCCAGAATATTAGGCTTGAATGTCTTCACTTGATTATTCTTGTAACCATCCAGGGTATAATCTTCAAAGGCGTTATAATTAGTATTAACGGCTTTAGACTTGAGGTAAATCTTTTTATCCCGACCTTTCAAGTAATGCACCGCACAAGGTCTTATCCTTACTCTTTTTCCTTCATTTATAAGCGAGATATGATTAAAATCAAATACTTTGTTCGCTTTACCGGGCTCAATTACTACGCGCACAGTCAGACTAGTAAGTTCTTTGTTTTCATAGCGATACGGTTGAAGCCATAGTGATTTGTTCAATTTGGCCCATTCTACTTTAAATTTAAACTCATCAGTGTCTTTTGTGGTAAAAGAGGAGGTTAAAAAAAGTATTAGTATCGAAAATACCAGTATTTTTTTCATTTTTCTACTTGATCATTCGTAATTTATTCTCTTTCCTATTTTGAGAATGTACCCTAAGAACGTAAAAACCTGTAGGTAAATTGTACTGAGTAATACAGCAACTATTGGTTGAAGGATCCTTATAGAAACAAAATTGTTGTTCCGAATTAGCGAATCGAATTAGTTTGCGCGTTCTAACAATGCCATGTAAAATCCATCATAACCGGATTGCGATGCCAGTATCTTTTGATCGCTAATGAATATAAATTCTTTATTACTTTCCAGAAATGTTTGAACCTGGTCTTGATTTTCAGAGGGCAGCACCGAACATGTAGCATAGACCAGCTTACCACCCGGTTTTACCATTTTGGAATAGCGCTGCAAAATATCTTGTTGTGTTTTGCGTATATCTTCTAAAAATTCTGGCTGCAATTTCCATTTAGCATCAGGGTTTCTTTTTAACACACCCAAACCTGAACAAGGTGCGTCGATCAGAACGCGA
>JASJDL010000154.1 GCA_030065775.1 Flavobacteriaceae bacterium
ATTTTTATTGAGATTTTCATTTATTAGACAAAAACTACCATTTGTTAGTTTAATGTTGCAATTCGTATATTTCATGATAAGTGATCATATTTTTTCGTACATTGCAAACCATAAGCTATGAACACCCCCTTAACACGCAGAAAATTCTTGGTGACTTAGTTTAGTTAAACATTCTGCTTTTTTAGGTAGGATTAATAAGATTAAAGTTGTTCTCTTAGTGGCAACTTAAACTCATTACAAAAGACGATGTCTAACTAAATAAAATCTATGGTAAAAAAATTACTCTTCACCCTTACATTTTTGGTATTTTCTTTTTCTGCTTTTGGGCAAACAGATTACTCTAAAGTTACCTTTAGCAGTAAAATATATAGATACAAAAATGATCTACCTAGAACCGCTGAACTAGGCATAGATAAGCAGTTAGTATCTGATATTATTGAAGTGCTAAGTAGTTCTTTATACGACAAAAAACAAAAGACAGAAATTATCAATAAGGCCTGGTTAGCCTTTGTGAATCCTAAAACTTTTGATTTTGTTTATAAAGATTTTGCCGTTAAAACCAATAATAACTGGAGAAAGGTCAATGCCAACGGTGAGATGGTATTAGAGCCAAATCCGTATTTAACAGAATGGACAATAAATGACGATGAATTCCCTTATTTTCAGTTAGCCTTAAATAAAATATTAGACCACTATGGCTTGCTCGCTTATGGAGATGATGCCATGGCAGTCAAGACATCTTTCAATAAATTATTGATAACGAAAGATTTTAAGTTTGAAAATCCTAAGGAAGATGATTGGGCCTATTCGTACCTTAAGGTAGCAAATGAAAATTTAGCTAAAAAAGGCTTGGTAGCATTGGTGACGAAAGGTTATTACGATATTATTGTATGTAAAATAGATCAGAAGGAAAAGATCACCGATCTATTTAATAAATTGAAGTGGGAATTAGTTACACCATAATTTTAAAAAATAAATACTTTATTGATAAAAAAACCGTTCTAAAAATGAGCGGTTTTTCTGCTATTAATAATTCGAAAAACGTTATAGGTTTACAATGAAAAAGTTACTATTACTTTTTATACTTTATCTCTTTTCATTCGCAATAGTCAGTGCTCAGGAGCAACCTGACTATACACAAATAAAGTTCAGACAAAAGGTTAAGGAGTATAAAAAAAGTGCTCCGAAAATCGATGGTTTAGGAATCGATAAAGAGCTCATTGGTGATATAGTTAAATTATTAGGCAAGTCTTTTTACAACGAACAAGAGCGTGACGAGATTGTAGAACGCATCTGGCTTTCGTTCACTGACCCTAAAAAGTTCGATATGGTTTTTAGAGATTATGCCATTAGAACACTCCCTGACTGGAATAAGAAGAATTTTAGAGGTGAGATTGTTTTGGAGCCGAACCCTTATTTAAGCGATTGGACAAAATCATACGATGAACTCACTTACTTTAAGTCTGCGATGCACCGCATTTTAATGTACCATGGCTTAATGGGCTATGGCGAAGATGCTAAGAATACCAAAAAATCACTTCAAAAAATAAAATATATTTCCAAGTACCAATTTCCAAATCCCACGAGCAGTGATTACACGAATTCTTATCTGAATAAGATGGCCTATGCTGTGAACAAAAAAGGACTATCTGTTTTAATAAGCAATGGAAATTACGAATTTCTGATCTGCGAAAAGGACAAAAAAGACCAACTTGTGAGCTTATTTAGCAAGATGAACTGGGAATTTGTAAAACCTTGAAACTACTATTAAGTTACCCATAAATTTAAAACAACATTAGCACGATCATAAAGTTGTTTTTTTATGCTATTTTCACCAGATGAATTTTCTCGCGCATATTTACTTATCGGGTGAAGATGAGATGGTAACGATAGGCAATTTTATGGCCGATGGTATCCGCGGGAAACAATATAAGAAGTATCCCGAGAGAATTCAGAAAGGAATTTTGTTGCACCGAGCGATCGATACATATACCGATGCGCATAATACCGTACGAAAGAGCACTAAGCGCTTACACAAAAAATACAGTCATTATTCGGGTATAATTGTTGATATTTTATATGATCATTTTTTAGCGAAGAACTGGAATAACTACAGTTCAATTCCTTTAGCAGAATACGTTGATAATTTCTACGATTCTCTCGAAGATAATTTTGAACTACTTCCATTGCGAATTCAAAAAATGTTACCCTATATGATTGCCGATAACTGGTTACTGAGTTATGCTTCAATTGATGGAATCGCCAAGGTTTTGGAAGGTATGAACAGAAGAACTCAGAACAGATCTAAAATGAACAAAGCCATCAATGAATTACGTACATTTTACGATGAATTTGAAGACGAGTTCACGTCATTTTTCGAAGACCTAATCAATTTTTCAAAACGAAAACTTATTGAATTATCATGATGAAAAGAATCGTTCTCTTTAGTTGTATCATCGCTTTACTAATTTCATGTAAAAAGGAAAGCTATGTGGCGAAACATGGCTTGATTACCGAAAAAGCAATGGTGGTCTCTGCTCGTGAAGAAGCATCGAAAATTGGTGCTGATATACTTGAAAAAGGCGGTAATGCTTTTGATGCTATGGTAGCGACAGAATTGGCTCTGGCAGTGGCCTATCCCTATGCTGGTAACATAGGTGGTGGCGGTTTTATGATCTACCGAAAAAATGACGGAAGTATAGGGTCCATCGATTACCGTGAAAAGGCGCCACGCTCTGCTACCAAAGATATGTTCCTCGATTCGTTGGGCAATGCTATAACAGCTAAAAGCCGCTATGGCGCACAGGCTGTTGGTGTACCGGGAACTATTGCCGGTGTCTTTGCCGTACATGAAAAATTTGGCTCCTTACCTATCGAAGAACTCATACAACCTGCGATTGACCTTGCAAAAAGAGGCGTGATCATAACTCAAAAGCAAGAAAAAAGACTAAAAGAATACCAGAAAAAAATTATTGAGGTCTCTGGAGATAGCACCCGTTGGGCCGGTAATTTTCCTGAAAAAGACACCATAAAATATCCGCAATTGGCCAGAACACTGGAACAGCTTTTAAAAAATGGGCGTGATGGCTTTTACAAGGGAGAAGTTGCACAAAAGCTTGTTAATTTTTTGCAAGATCGCGGTGGTATCATCACCAGGGAAGATTTAGAAAAATATGAAGCGAAGTGGCGCGCTCCTGTAACCTTTAGGTATGATGACCTCAAAGTTATTTCTATGTCTCCTCCATCTAGCGGCGGTATCTGTCTGGCGCAAATCATGAAAATGATTGAACCCTATGATGTTTCTCAATATGGGCATAATTCGGTGAAAACCATTCAGGTGGTGGCTGAAGCAGAACGTCGTGCCTACGCCGACAGAAGTTTTTTCCTGGGTGATCCAGACTTTGTTGAAATACCATTAAAAAACTTACTAGATGATGACTATCTGAGAAAAAGAATGCAAGATTTTTCTTTTGATAAACCAACACCGTCCTCTGAGGTTTCCCATGGTGATATTACAATAATTGAGAGCAACGAAACCACCCATTATGCAATTGTAGATCCCTATGGAAATGCCGTTTCGGTTACTACAACAGTGAATGGGGCCTATGGAGGTAAGCTTTTTTGCGACGAGCTGGGCTTTTTTCTTAATAATGAAATGGATGATTTTAGTGCCAAGCCGGGCACCCCAAATATGTTTGGCCTTGTCGGCGCAGAGGCGAATTCGATTGCGCCTGAAAAGCGCATGCTTAGCTCAATGACCCCAACTATCATTGAAAAAAATGGTGAACTTTGGATGGTTGTTGGCACCCGAGGGGGCTCAACTATTATCACTTCTGTTCTACAGACGATATTGAACGTACACGAATTCGGAATGACCATGCAGGAAGCAGTAAACGCGCCAAGATTTCATCACCAATGGCTACCTGATAAAGTGCAATTAGAAGAGGGCAAGTTTTCTGAAGAGTTCAAACAGAAAATCAGGGATAAAGGTTATGAAGTAAAAGAATATGACAATCCATCAATAGGCAATATGGTCGGCATTCTTGTGCTGCCCAGTGGTAAATTAGAAGGTTCTGAAGACCTTCGTGGAGATGATGGAGCCGTTGGATTTTAGATAGTACGGCTTTTTATGTGAAATAGCGTCTTTTTCAACTTCCCTATTAAAGCGACGATCTCCGTTTCGTTATAAGTAGCGAAACCGATACGAATGGCATTATGGCCTGCATTAGCTCGGTCATAACGTTGCCAATTGCCAATAGCTAGCTGCTGTTTTTTTGCCGCGACTGAAACTTGTTCCCAGGAATATTTTTGATTGAGTTGCACCCAAACGGCCATTCCTCCTTTAGGCACTTGAAAGGTGAAAAACTCGCTTAACTCCTCCCGTAAAAGTCGACAAAATAGATCCCTCCGGGCTTCATAAATTTTCAAAACCTTTCTAATGTGCCTGTCCAAATCACCTGTTTGAATAAATTCTGCGAATGTCAATTCTAACAAAGCATCTCCCTGACGATCAACAATTCTACGTAATCGTGCGGCTTCATCCACAAAATCCTTTGATGCAATTAAATAGCCTACCCTAAAAACCGGCGCTACTGTTTTGCAAACAGAACCTATGTAAATGACATTCGCGTTAAGATCATGACTTGATAAAGGCAGTATTGGTGCATGGTTGTAGTTAAAATCGTAGTCATAATCATCTTCGATAATCGCAAAATTGTATTTCCTGGCGAGATTCAGCAGGTGAATGCGCCTTTCGGCGGAAAGGGTTACTGTGGTAGGATGATGGTGATGTGAAGTCACATAAATCGCTTTTATTTTTTTCTTTTTACAAATGGTTTCAACGGTAGTGGTTTCTAATCCGTTTTCATCGACAGGAACACGTAATAGATTGACATCTTGGTGTTGAAAAGTAATATCAGCGGTACTGTAGTTTGTGGTTCCCACGATGATATTATCGTCCGCTCGTAGTAATAATTGCGCCGCCAAATAGATACCCATTTGACTACCCCTGGTTATTAATAATCTTTCTTTCGAGATCTTTAAACCACGTGTTTTATTCAAATAATCTACTAAAACACTGCGCAATTTTTCATTCCCGTAGGTAGACCCATAGGATAAATATTGGAAGCTGTTTTTACCATTGGCAATGCGTCGATACGTTCTGGCAAGCTCATGAACAGGCGTTAAGCGTTCGTCAGAAATACCATCATTAATCGTCATAAATTTGTTGTCATTGGAAAGAGGTTGATCATCTAAAACAGGATGTTTATAAAATGAAAAACCTGTGGAATTCGGAGTGGTATCTGCGTTCGTATCCAAGAAATCGTTCTGATGTAGTTCTGGTAAGTTACGATGTACGTAGGTACCTTTTTTAGCAATGCTCTCAACCCATCCTTGCAGCAGTAATTCATCGTAACAGGCAACAATCGTTTTTCTATGTACCTTTAAAAGGTCGGCTAAGGTCCTACTACCCGGTAATTTGGTGTCAGGAGGAAGTTTTCGCTCTTTGATCAATGTGATAAACTGATTAGCTAATTGCAGGTAAATTGGCCTATTATTGTTTCTATTAATTTCTAAACTTGTTTTATACGGAAACATCTGGACTACTGATTATATTAATTCTGGATGAAAGTGACAGTCCATAAATGTAGTATTTTTGAAATAGAAAATTCAAACACCCTATGAAAAAAGCTGAACTGAACCCAACTGAGTTCAACGAATATTACGGAAGATATATCCATAAATTAGAGGACGATGCAGAACTCATTTCTAGTTATGAATCGGGAAAAGCAACTGTGGTAGACTTTTTCAAATCTATTCCTAAAGAAAAACTTGACTATCGTTATGCTTTCGGAAAATGGACCCCTAAGGAGCTATTACAGCATTTAATTGATACAGAACGTATCTTTATGTACCGTTGTCTTCGTATAGCGAGAAATGATACGACTCCTTTAGCAGGATTTGATCAAAATACCTATATAGAACCCTCGAGGGCCGGTGCTAAAAATATTGATGATCTGCTCGATGAATTTACTATCAACAGAGAAAATTCAATTATATTTTTAAGGAGTTTATCTGATGATGACCTGCTGTTTGTTGGTACCGCCAGCGGTAATGAGCTCTCTGCCAGGGCGGCTGCATTTATTATTCCTGGTCATGATATGTGGCATATCGAAATTATTAAAGAACGCTATTTATAATGCTAGAGATCCGACCGAATTGTGAGCAGTGCGGTAAAGACTTGCCGAATACCTCGACAGAAGCAATGATCTGCTCTTTTGAATGTACTTATTGCCGTGACTGCGCCCTAGATCTTTTTGAAAACGTATGCCCCGGTTGTGGTGGAAATTTTGAAAAACGACCCATAAGGCCTTTGAAAATGGTTCAGAAGTATCCGGCCTCCGGTACTAAAATCTTCGTTCCAAAGGATTTAGAAAAAGTAAAATCACTTTCGGAAAAACTAAAATCCATAGCACCTGAAAAAAGATGAAAAAAGAATTTGAACAGTACAAAGACAGGAAAATTGATTTTGTGAACATCTGTAGTGTTGATGATTTTACCGTAAAGGTCTACACAATTACCAATAGAGATAGTTTTGAAAGCCAAGATACCTTAGCGGCCTCTATAAAGGCTTTACCTTCTTGGCTGGAAAAAGTAAAAGAGTCAAGTATCCCCACATATAAGCATGCTTTTTTAATTATTCATGAGGCGCGCGAAGGCGTACTGATCCTATTAAATTGGTGGACCGGTGAAAATATGATTGAAACTAAGATCTGTTTTGCAGATTTTGAGCATCCAACCAAAATTGATTCAGCTATTTATGATCGCAAGCAGTTAGTTTGTGTGTGGGAATTGGAAATCTTTTACCACGAACGAAAGGCCTGGATAAAACATGTACTTTCAAAGCCGGAGAATCCCGATTTCAACACCTATAAAAACGATTGTTACCAACACTATGCGAGAATATCCTAAATCAAAACTAAATCGAGTAAAACGCGGGGCAAACCGCGCGACATATGATGTAGAAAAAATCAATACTATTTTAGACGCAGGCTTTATCGGCTACGCCAGTTATAGCTATGAAAACAAGGCTATAACTATACCAATGGCCTATGGCAGACGAGATAATAAGATCTACTTGCATGGCTCACAAGCTAACAGAATGCTCCTGGCGCTTTTAAAAGTAGGTGAAATGAGCATGACTGTAATGCATCTCGATGGACTCGTCTTAGCACGATCGGGTTTGCATCACTCTGTGAATTATCGTTCGGCAACGCTTTTTGGCACTGTGAAAAAGATAGAGGACCCGGTAAAAAAAGAGGCTGCCTTAAAGTGTTTTATGGATCATATGATGAAAGGCCAATGGGAACATGTACGCCCGATGCATCCTCATGAACTAGACAGGACTCTCGTGGTAGAAATGACTATTGAAACTGGCTCAGCCAAGATCCGGGATGTGGGTGTCAATGACGAGCCGGAAGATTATGATTTACCGGTCTGGGCCGGAATAGTTCCTATAAAACAAGTGGTAGAATATCCTGTTTCAGATGAACAATTACCAAAAGATATCCTTATCCCGCAACATGTAATGAATTATTATGAGGACAACAAATACCAATAAACCATTCTCAAAAAGTAGTTAATTCATCTCATGAAAAAATATGATGTTGTTATCCTTACCGATCGCCGTTATGTGAATCCTAAAGAAATTAATGCCTATATCAAAAATGTATTGTTAGAAGACCGGTTAGTACAGGAAGCCCTTGAAAAACAAGGGTTAAAAACACATCGTTTATCCTGGGATGATCCCGATTTTGATTGGACGACTACACATTATGCCCTTTTTAGAACCACCTGGGATTATTTCAACCGTTTTCAGGAATTTTCAAACTGGCTTAATGTTGTAAGTACGCAAACCAAACTAATAAATTCAGAGCAACTGATTCGCTGGAATATTGACAAACGCTACTTAAAAGACTTAGAAGCCAAAGGAGTCTGCATTCCGCTAACTATTGTCATCGAAAAAGGTGCGAAAACCACTTTGCGAGGCATCCATGAACAGCATCATTTAAAGGAAACCGTGTTAAAGCCCGTTTTTTCAGGGGCAGCTCGACATACTTATAGACTTGACCAGAAAAATCTTGCAAGTCACGAGTCTATTTTTCAG
>JASJDL010000155.1 GCA_030065775.1 Flavobacteriaceae bacterium
TTACCAAATTATGTTATGGTACGCCACTCGTGGTAACAACGCATTCTCTAGAACCCTTACGCCCCTGGAAACGTGAACAATTAGGGCGTGGTTATGATGCCTCGTCCTGGATCGAAAAGACAGCTATAGAAATGGCAGATGCCGTGATTGCCGTTTCAGAAGAAACCAGGGACGATGTTTTAAAATACTTCAATGTAAGTGAAGATAAGGTAAAAGTTATTTATAATGGAATTAACTTGAAAGAATATCAAAGTACAAAACAAGATAGTGCGCTAAAAAAATATGGTATTGATGTGAACAAGCCTTTTGCTCTATTTGTAGGTCGAATTACCCGACAAAAAGGAATTATTCACCTTGTAAATGCTATTAAATATATTGATGCCGGTACACAAATAGTGCTGTGCGCCGGTGCACCAGATACTCCAGAAATCGCCAAAGAAATGGAGGTCAGTATCGCCACTATTAAAAAAACAAGAAGTAATGTTATTTGGATTGCCGAAATGCTTCCGAAAGAAGAAATCATTCAATTGTATTCTCATGCGGCGGTATTTTGTTGCCCTTCCATATATGAGCCTTTTGGTATCATAAATATTGAAGCAATGGCCTGTGAAACCTCCGTAGTTGCCAGTGCCGTTGGAGGAATCAAAGAAGTGGTAGTCGATGGAGAAACCGGGATTTTGGTCCCTGTAGAACAGCAGCGAACAGCGCCCTTTGAACCAGTTGACCCTGATCGATTTGCAAAAGATTTAGCCGATGGAATCAATACTTTGATTGCAGATGAAGCATTGAGGAACACCTATGGTAAAAACGGTAGAAAACGAGTAGAGGAAACATTTGATTGGAAGGCGATTGCCAAACAAACAAAAGACTTATATGAATCATTACTATGATGGTCAAATTTTTACAAATAAAAATTTGTAATTTAATCGCAAAGAATCATGATAACAGCTATAAATAAACTCTAATCAGCATCTATGGTCAATAAAAAAGTGCTTTCAATTATTTTAGGTGGAGGTCAGGGCTCACGCCTATACCCGCTTACTAAAGACCGTTCTAAACCTGCCGTACCTATTGCCGGTAAATACAGATTGGTAGATATTCCTATTTCCAATTGTATTAATGCAGATATAAAACGTATGTATGTATTGACCCAGTTCAACTCAGCTTCCCTTAACCGACATATCAAGAATACCTATCACTTTAGTTTTTTCAGTACTGCCTTTGTCGATGTACTGGCCGCGGAGCAAACCCCTGAGAACAAAACCTGGTTTCAAGGAACGGCAGATGCCGTTCGTCAAAGTATGCATCATTTCTTACGTCATGATTTTGAATATGCCTTAATTCTGTCGGGAGATCAACTCTATCAAATGGATTATAGGTTAATGTTGCAAGCGCACGTAAAAAGCAAGGCGAAAATATCAATTGCAACCATACCGGTCAACGCAAAGGATGCAACTTCATTTGGTATTTTAAAAGCTAATGAGAAAAATATCATTACTTCTTTCATCGAAAAACCCGATACATCTCTTTTGCCTGATTGGTCTTCTGAAGTTAGCGATGAAATGAAAAAAGAACATAGACACTACTTGGCATCAATGGGTATTTATATTTTCAATCGGGAGTTGCTGGTTGAGTTGATGAAGAATCCAGATACTATGGATTTTGGTAAAGAAATTATACCCCAGTCTATCGACAAATACAGAACTTACAGCTATCAATATGAAGGATATTGGACGGATATTGGTAATATAGATTCTTTTTTTGAGGCCAATATCGGCCTAACTGATGATATCCCTAATTTTGATCTATACGACCTGTCAAAACGTATCTATACAAGAGCCAGAATGTTACCGACAACCAAAATTTCTGGTACTACGACGGTTAGAACTATTATCGCCGAAGGCTGTATCATTAGTGCCGCGAAAATTGAGCGCTCTGTAATTGGTGTGCGATCACGAATTGGCAAAGAGTCGACAGTTATAAGAACCTATATGATGGGTTCAGACTACTATGAATCGCTACAAGAAATAGAAAATCAGCAAATTGAAATCCTGATGGGCATCGGTGAACGGTGTTTTATTAAAAATGCTATTATCGACAAAAATTGTAGAATTGGTGATGATGTTCGTATTAACGGAGGACCTCATTTAGATGATACCGAAACGGATACCTATTTTATTAAGGATGGTATTGTAGTACTTAAAAAAGGGGCGATCATTCCAAAAGGTTTTACCATATAAAAGCTTCATTTTCGCTACGAACTTAATTGCAGTTGAAAAACTGTAAAATTTTCTTACTTTTATAATTCTCAACTATCCACAGGCATGTTAAATCAAAAAAGAGTTGTCATTGATCACGTCTCACCTCAAATAAACGGGGGTGATTTTTTTATTAAGAGAATTGTCAATCAAATAGTGCATATTGACGCCCATGTATTGGTCGATGGCCACGATGTGATTGCCGCTTCAGTACTTTACAAGCATGAAAAAGACCGAAAATGGAGCGAAGTACGTATGCAACCTACTTTAAATGATGAATGGCATACCTCATTCATGGTTGAAAAGCAAGGTTTCTATACCTACCTCGTTGAGGGTTGGGTCGATCATGCATTGAACTGGCAGCATGGTATTGAGCGTAAAATTGAGGATAACCAGAAAGTTATTTCTGAATTACTTGAGGGAGCAGAGTATCTGAAACCGTTATTAAAAAAAGCCTCAAAATCAGAAAAAGATTATTTGGCGTATTGTATTTCCCTGTTTATGGATACCTCTAATTATAACGAGGCTGTCATAGAAGCTAAGAGTGAGCGCCTACATAAGATTCTTTATAAATATCCCGGAAAGGATTTTGCAAATACCTCACGTGAATTTAAAGTTTATGTAGATCGCAAAAAAGCCTTGTTTAGTACCTGGTACGAGTTTTTCCCAAGATCGGCTTCAGAAAAAGAAGGTGTTCACGGAACCTTTAAAGACTGCCATAGACTGCTACCACGTATTGCAGAAATGGGGTTTGATACGTTATACTTACCACCTATTCATCCTATTGGAGAAGTCAATAGAAAAGGAAAAAACAATACGGCTGAAGCTTTTGAAGGTGACGTAGGCTCAACTTGGGGTATCGGCTCTAAAGATGGGGGCCACAAAGATATTCATCCACATTTAGGAAGTTTGGATGACTTTAAAGAACTCGTGACAGCAGCCAAAAACCAAGGTATTGAAATAGCCATGGACTACGCCCTACAGGCAGCACCAGACCATCCATGGGTGACAGAACATCCTGACTGGTTTAAATGGCGCCCTGACGGCACTGTACAGTATGCCGAGAATCCCCCGAAAAAATATCAAGATATACTGCCCATTTACTGGGAAGGCAAGGATTACAAAAATCTTTGGAATGAATGTTTAGATATTCTAATCTATTGGATCGATTGCGGAGTGAAAGTATTTCGCGTCGATAATCCGCACACAAAACCCTATTATTTCTGGAATTGGGTAATTGATAAAGTAAAAAAGAAACACCCTGACGTGCTCTTTTTAGCAGAAGCATTTACCAAGCCCAAAGTTATGGCACGGTTAGCAAAAGAAGGCTATACACAATCATATACGTATTTCACCTGGCGTGATTCAAAGCATGAACTGATAGAATACATGAATGATTTGACGCAAACAGATCAAAAGGAATATATGCGACCGAATTTCTGGCCCAATACACCTGATATCAACCCTTACCATCTCCAAGGTGCCAACGAATCAAAATATATACAGCGCTATGTATTAGCAGCCACCCTAAGCTCTAATATTGGAATTTACGGACCCGTATTTGAACAAATGATAAATGATGCGCTTCCGGGAAAAGAAGAATATCTAAACTCAGAAAAATTTCAAATCTGTCATTATGATTGGTTCAAGGAAAATAAATTAACAAGGATCATCTCAAAAATCAATCAAATACGACATGAACAACCTGCCTTGCAGCAAACCAATAATATTCAATTTTGCAATGTAGAGAATGAACAACTGCTTGCTTTTTATAAGTGGAACGACGAAAAAAATGACGAGTTATTAATCGTTGTAAGTCTCGATCCGTATTATGTCCAACAAGGACATATTCAGTTACCATTAAATGATCTTGGAATCGCGCAAGGTCATCATATTCAGGTACATGATCTACTTACAGGAAGTAGTTATAATTGGCATGAAGAATGGAATTTTATCGAACTGCATCCTACACTGCCCTTCCATATTTTTAAGATCAATAAATAATGTCTAAAAAAGATTCTAAAATAGCACCTTCAATTTTCAGCTTCAAAGGAAAGTGGGAAGAATTGCTTGAAAATAAAGAATTCGTAAAGGTCTTTTTGTCTGATGTATTAGAAGATTATATTCTTAAACAGCGCTGGTATGGCGGTAAAGCCAGTAAGTTAAAGTATATTGAACTCTCGGAATACTTCAGAATTCAGCAGCATGAAGAAGTGTATTACGGGCTGCTGTTAGAGGTGAACTTCGAGGAAGCTTTTTACCAACATTACTTTATACCGATTGCCTTTGTTACCGATGAATCATTTGCCGAACAGGAACGCATCTTACCTATAAAAATAGAAGGCAAAGAAGGTTATATTATTGACGCAGTTAATTTAGAAGCCTTTAGAAAGTTGGTTTTTGAACGCATTCTTACAGCTGTTCCCAATGATAAAACTCGGGTTCAATATCATAAAAGCGAGCTTTTTAGTAATGTATCCTACGAATCCTCGCGCTTTATGGGCTTGGAGCAGAGCAATACTTCGATCGTTTTTAATGAAAAATATGTGCTTAAGTTTTTTAGAAGGATTTATGCCGATAAGAACCCTGACTATGAAATGAGCAGGTTTTTATCAGAGAAAAAAGAATTTAAAAATACACCGGCCTATCTGGGTAGCATAAATATAGAAGATTCTGAACAGGTAATTATTACTATAGGTTTAATGCAGGAAATGGTACCCAATGAAGGTGATGCCTGGGATTATATGTTGAAAGAATTTCACAACGTGTTTTTAAACCTTCAACAAAAAAGGATCAATATAGACAGCCTTCCACGGACAGACCTTTTCTTACGATTAAGTATTGCCGATATTCCGCCGGAGCTCATTGATTGGGCCGGACTCAATCTCTTCTTGAAGGTACAAACACTGGCCAAACGAACCGCCGAAATGCATATCGCATTGGGCTCTGAATTTGAGGATACCGCTTTTACACCGTCTCATTTTAATGGTGATTATGAAGTCTGGTTGAAAAATAGATTGTTATACCAATTTCAAAACAGATTAAATACTGTTGAAAATAACCTGCATAAATTAGAAGGTCTGGCATTGGAGCTGGCACAAGAATTCTTAAATAAGAAAAACCTGATTCGAAAACGATTTGTGGATTTCGACTGGACAAAGTTAAAAGGTGAGCGTATTCGTGTTCACGGAGATTATCATTTAGGTCAAATTTTAGTCAAAGATGATGATTTTTACATCCTCGATTTTGAAGGGGAGCCTGAAAGTACGATACGCGATCGAAAAGTAAAACAACCCCCGCTAAAAGATGTAGCCGGATTGTTTAGAAGTTTTCATTACGCCATCTATGCAACCATTTTTAATAATCCGGATACCTATGGCTACGAACAGGACGCACTTTTCAAAGCAGGAGAGCTGTTATATAGTTATATTATCGGATTGTTTTTGGGCAACTATACTGATGAAATCCAGGAAGCCAACTTGAACATCGGTTACAATCAAGAACGTATCTTTTTATTGAAATACTCACTATTAGAAAAGGCCGTCTATGAATTGGGTTATGAACTGAACTCAAGGCCACGGTGGGCAGTCATCCCTTTAAAGGGCATTTCTAATATTATTAACCATTAACCTATGAATGTTATTCAACATAGCCTGTTTACAGACTTTGATATTAATCTTTTTAAAGCCGGCAAACATTACAGATTGTACGAAAAATTTGGTGCTCATATGATGACCCTTGACGGAATGGAAGGTACTTATTTTGCTGTTTGGGCGCCGAGTGCAAAAGCCGTTTCTGTGATTGGCGATTTTAATTATTGGATAGAAGGTGATCATCCATTGAATGTCAGATGGGATGAAAGCGGTATCTGGGAAGGATTCATACCCAATGTAGGCAAAGGCAACATTTATAAATATAAAATCCAAAGTCATCATGGTGACATAAAAACCGAAAAAGCCGATCCATACGCGCGTAGGGCGGAGCACCCACCGAAAACAGCTTCGATAGTCTGGGATGATGATAATTACCATTGGAAGGACTCGAAATGGATGAAAAAAAGGAAAGCACATAATGCTGTTGACGCTCCATTTTCTGTCTATGAGGTACACTTAGGTTCGTGGAAAAAACATGTTGAAGAAGATCGGTTTCTATCATATACTGAATTGGCAGATGAACTGGTGACTTATGTGAAAGAAATGAATTTTACGCATGTTGAACTCATGCCCGTGATGGAGTATCCTTTTGATCCGAGCTGGGGGTATCAGCTAACCGGGTATTTTGCACCAACTTCCCGATTCGGCTATCCCGAAGAGTTCAAATATTTAGTCGATAAACTACATCAAAGCAATATTGGTATTATCCTTGATTGGGTGCCATCACACTTCCCTGAAGATGCACATGGCCTTGGCTTTTTTGACGGGTCACATTTGTATGAACACCCTGATAAACGAAAAGGATATCATCCAGATTGGAAAAGTTTGATCTTTAATTATGGGCGTAATGAAGTGAAATCGTTTTTAATCAGCAATGCCTTGTTTTGGCTGGATAAATACCATGCAGATGGTTTACGTGTAGATGCCGTAGCTTCGATGCTATTCTTGGACTATTCTCGAGAGGATGGTGAATGGGAACCGAATCAGTTTGGTGGCCGGGAAAATTTGGAAGCCATTGCTTTTATGAAGGAGATGAATGAAGCTGTCTACAGCAATTTTCCTGATGTGCAGACCATTGCCGAAGAATCAACAGCTTTTCCGATGGTATCAAAACCCACTTACTTAGGTGGATTAGGATTCGGCATGAAATGGATGATGGGCTGGATGCATGACACACTCCAGTATTTTTCGAAAGAACCGATCTACAGAAAACACCATCAAAATGACATCACCTTTAGTATGACCTATGCTTTTACGGAGAATTTTATGCTGCCCTTAAGTCATGATGAAGTGGTATATGGCAAACAGTCAATATTGGGAAGGATGCCGGGTGACGAGTGGCAGCGCTTCGCGAACTTGAGGTTGCTCTATTGTTATATGTTTACACATCCCGGTACTAAACTTCTATTTCAGGGAGCTGAATTTGGTCAAAGTGAAGAGTGGAATTTTCAACAAAGTTTAGACTGGCATTTACTACAGTACAACGTCCATAAAGGCGCACAAACACTTGTCAAAGATTTAAATCGCCTTTACAGAAAAGAACCGGCGTTGTATCAAAAGCAATTTTCAGCTGAAGGTTTTGAATGGATAGATTATAATGATGCTGAAAATTCAGTGTTGGCTTACATCCGTAAAGGATTAGACGCTGAAAACGATCTGATCATTGCCTGCAATATGACACCCATCCCAAGGGAGGCTTATAAAATAGGATTACCTCGAGAAGGAAAGCTCAAGGAAATTTTTAATTCTGACCTAAAGAAATATGCCGGAACCGGAAAATTTAAAAATAAAGTTTTCAGCGCTGAAACAAAAGAATGGCAATTTAGAAAGCACTCTGCCGAAATAACCATTCCACCTTTGGGTATGGTTGTATTTAAGTACTCAAAATAACCTCCTGATGATTTAGTCTCAGAATTCCGATAAGTTCTTGAAAACTACACCGTTTTCGTGAAAAATAACTGCAAAGAAACCTTTTAAATCTCTTTTCTTTTCCTTTTTTTTACATGTTTTTTTGAAAGAAGTTGAAAGATGATTGTAAATACTGAGCTAGAGCAGAAAGGGAATTTATTTCCATCGCGCATAATAGAATTTAAAAAGGATGTCGATACCCTTTATTTTTATACAGATAATGACGTAGTATTGCAACTCACTGTTGTAAGAGATAGTGTTTTACGTTTTCGTTATACCACCACAGGAACTTTCGAAAAAGATTTTTCCTATGCGATTACCAAAT
>JASJDL010000156.1 GCA_030065775.1 Flavobacteriaceae bacterium
ACAGAATCCGGTATCCTGGCTGCAGCTCATTTGGCCGGTGCTGGAAATGTAAAGAAATACTTAAGAAGCAATGGTGCATTTCAATTTAGTGATGCTTATGGCACCACGATTGAACATTACTTAAAAAAATTTGCTGGTTATGACACTTCACTTATCGAAGCCAATAGAAAACCCGCGATATAAGTGATTACAAACATTGGTTAATTCATAAAAAAAGTCCACGACTCACATCGTGGATTTTTTTATTCCTTCTGAATAATAAATATAGCCGGCCGTTTATGCAGGTCTACAGTTTTATTTTTCCATTCTTTCGCTGTTAAAGTTCTTATGTATTCTGTAGGTAAAGTAATATCAGCCGCGACACATAAATGAGTTGAAGGTATTAAAGTTTGCAGAAGATCATTGAGCATCTTTTCATTTCGATAAGGTGTTTCAATAAAGATCTGCGATTGATCTTTTTCCAGCGATAATTTTTCCAGTTGCTTGATCTTTTTTCTTCGTTCAGCTTTATCTATTGGTAAATAACCATTAAATGCAAAACTTTGTCCGTTTAAACCTGAAGCCATCAAAGCCATAACGATTGATGAAGGGCCTACCAAGGGTACCACCTGAATCTGTTTTTGGTGTGCCAATTGTACGATTATGGCTCCCGGATCGGCTACTGCTGGGACGCCGGCTTCTGACAGTATTCCAACATTTTCCCCTTGCAAACAAGCGTCTAAATAATGCTGAGTTTCTATAGCTTTAGTGAATTTATCGAGTTTGTAAATAACCAGATCGGGTTGGGATTTTCTAGGAGCTATCTTTTTAATAAAACGCCGCGCAGATTTTTCATTTTCAACAATGAAATGATTTGTCTTTTCAATAACTTTTTTTACGGATATAGGTAAAACTTCCAGCGGTTCATTATCGCCTAAGGTTGTAGGTATTAAGTACAACTTTCCCTGAGTTACTTTCATTCTAAATCTTCACTACTTTTTTATGGAACCTGTTTCCCAATTCATCGGTCAGTTCGACAAGGTACAAACCTACGCTAAAATTTTGAATAGCAACAGTAATTGTCTTAGCCGGGCTATACAAACGCTGCTGCAACAGCTTCCCATTAAGGTCATAAATAGCAACTGATAATGCTCCTGACAGGCTCATGCCGGTTTGGATGGTAAAGGTTTCGTTGGCCGGATTTGGGTATATAGCAATTTCTTGATCCAAAAAATCATCTGTTCCTAAATTAGCATCCACAATTCTATAGATGGTGCCACTACTGATACCGGCTATATAGAGCTCACCATTTACATCTTCGCCAAAGGCAGACCAATTATTTCCACTAAAAGAACCTGAAAAAGTCAGGTTCCAATTTGCGCCATTTTGTTCTAAAGTACCGATCTCGTTACTGCAATAATCAGCAAAGAAATAGAGACCTGAAAACCCGGGATATTGCGTTCCACGATAGCGATAACCACCTGTTATTGAACATCTAGACGTGCCTGAGTGGCCATATTCAGATACCGGGAAAGTCAGTGTATTTACATTTGGGCAACCGGATGTGTTAAATGTCGCATTTCCTTCATAGCAGCGCCATCCAAAATTTAACCCGGCCGCTGTTGATACTACACTATTAATTTCTTCAAACCGACCTTGCCCAACATCAGCGATCCACAGGTCGTTCGTGGCACGATCAAAAGAGAATTTCCATGCATTTCTAAGTCCGTAGGCCCAAATCTCATCCAATGCTGACGAATTGCTCAAAAAAGGATTATCACTTGGTATCGCATAATTATTACCATTGCTAACGTTATCCACGTCAATACGTAACAATTTTCCCAATAGCGTATTCAAGCTCTGAGCCCTGTCACCAGGATCACCTGAGCTTCCCCCATCACCAGAAGAAATATATAAATAACCATCAGCACCAAAGGCCATATCGCCCCCGTTGTGATTGGGAAAGGGTTGGTCTATTGTCAGCAAAATCAATTCAGAGTTCGCATTCGCAACGTTTTGGTTGGAGTCACTTACCGAAAATCTGGATACTACTGTATCACCCGAATTATTACTATAATTTACATAAAAGAAGCCATTTGTTGCGTAATCAGGATGAAATGCCAAACCCAACAAGCCACGTTCTTCTCCAATGTTATTTATATTAATAACACGGCTATTAATATCTAAATAAGGAATCGCGTTTTTAGTGCCGTCAGGATTAATAATCTGTATTAAACCATCTTGCTCTATTACAAAAAGCCTTTCATCACCGGCATTTTTAATAGTAACCGGCTTGTCTAAACCTGTGGCAAATAATTCAATAGCAACTTCAGGCTGTGTATAAACCTGTTGAGAAAAAAAGAGGATAAAAATAAAATTGAAGTATTTCATGCCTATAAAAATTAAAGGCTAATGACTTCAATAAAGGTAAGTAAAATTTAGGAATGTAATTTTTTTGCAATTATGGCACAGGCCTTTTCAAGCATTTCATAGACACTTTCAAATCCGAATTCACCCCCATAATATGGATCAGGTACATCAACATTCTCGTTGGGAAAAAGCTCATTAAGTATCATTTTCACCTTTTCAGTATCTTCATTTGTTCTTGCCAATGACAGTACATCTCTTCTATTTGAATTGTCCATCACATAAATAAGGTCGAATTCATCAAAATCTCTCACGGTAAATTTTCTGCAACGCTGGTCGGTAATATCCAAACCGTATTTCCGGGCCACTGCAATAGAACGTCTATCGGGTAATTCACCAACGTGGTAACCACCTGTTCCGGCTGAATCAATAAAAATTACTTCTTGATCTACTTTCGACCTTAAAATACCTTCAGCTAATGGTGAGCGGCAAATATTACCCAGGCAGACCATTAAAATTCGAGTCATTACAATAAATTAAAATGAGAGTTTTTTAGAAATGTCTTCTACGTATTTTCTGAATTGCTTATCGGTTTCGGTAAGATTATCAACAGTTTTACAGGCATGCAATACGGTGGCATGATCTCTGCTACCGATCTGGGAGCCAATGCTTGCCAACGATGCTTTGGTCATTTTCTTGGCAAAATACATGGCTAATTGACGTGCCTGTACAATATGACGCTTCCTGGTTTTGGACTGTAGTGTGGTCACATCCATCTCAAAATATTTAGAGACGACTTTTTGGATATAGTCTATGGAAACTTCACGCTTGGTATTCTTTACGAATTTATCAACGATTTGCTTGGTTAAAGCCAGTGTAAATTCTTTTCGGTTAAAAGAGGCCTGTGCTATCATGGAGATCAATACACCCTCTAACTCGCGCACATTCGTTTTAATGTTCTTCGCAATGTATTCAACGATTTCATCAGGCATTTCGACACCATCTCTGAATAACTTCTTTTGCAAGATAGAAATACGCGTCTCATAATCAGGCGCTTGCAGTTCCGCAGATAGGCCCCATTTAAATCTTGAGAGCAATCGTTGCTCTATATCCTGCATATCTACAGGTGCCTTATCTGAAGTAAGCACTACTTGCTTACCATTTTGATGCAAATGATTGAATATATGGAAGAAGACATCTTGTGTACCCGATTTTCCTGATAAGAACTGAACATCATCAATGATCAATACATCTATCATTTGATAGAAATGGATAAAATCATTTCGTGTATTCCCTTTAACAGAATCTATATATTGCTGTGTAAATTTCTCGGCTGAAATGTATAAAACGGTCTTTTCTGGATACTTATCTTTAATATCGACACCAATAGCATGTGCCAAATGCGTTTTCCCTAGACCTACTCCTCCATAAATCAGTAAGGGGTTGAAGGAAGTACCCCCCGGCTTGTTGGCTACTGCCATTCCTGCAGAACGAGCCAATCGGTTGGAGTCACCTTCAATAAAACTGTCAAAATTATAATTGGGATTTAACTGTGATTCAATCTTAACTTTTTGAATACCGGGTATTACGAATGGATTGCGTAGTTCACGCTTATCTAATTCTAATGGTACAGTAACACCTTGTGAATTAAATGGTTTTCTGTTAGAGCTAGGTATCTTGACCGTATGAGGATTTTTACTACTGTAGGCATTCTCCATTCGAACATCATAGATCAATTTCGCTTCTTCACCTAACTCTCTTACCAGTGCAACGCGTAATAGTTTGATATAATGCTCCTCGAGCCACTCGTAAAAAAATTTGCTAGGTACCTGAATGGTCAATGCTTCTCCAGTGATTTTTATCGGTTTAATTGGCTCGAACCATGTTTTGTATGCTTGAGGCTTAATATTATCTTTTATAAAAGACAGGCAATTATTCCAAACTGAAGTAGCAGTTTTTGTCATTATTAGGGTCTAGTTTTTTGTTTGGTTAAGGTAGAAAATGAGAACTTTATAAGGGATTATTCTCACTTCTTTTAGCGTTACAAATGTGTGAATATTTTTTGTCATAAAAAAATAAAATACCTATTGATTTTTAATTTTTTTTTCCGTAAACTCAGGCCTTTTCACACTAAAAAAATGCGTTCACATTCTATTGAAATCCGCGTCAGATATGGCGAAACAGACCAAATGGGCTACGTTTACTATGGCAACTATGCCCAATATTTTGAAATGGGGAGAGTTGAATGGTTGCGTAACCTGGGCTTGTCATATAAACGTATGGAAGAGCTCGGTATTATGCTACCTGTTCTAAATTTAAATATTAATTATTTGAAGCCCGCGAAATACGACGACCTACTAACTTTGAAAACTACTTTATTAAAAAAACCCGGGGCAAGAATTGAGTTCGATTTTGAGTTATTTAATGAACAAAATGAACTTTTAAATAAGGCCTATTGTTCATTGGTTTTCATAGATATGAAAAAAGATAGGCCAACGAAGGCACCAGATTATATTTTAGAAAAGGTGAGTGGGTTATTTTAAACTTCCGTAATCGTGGTACATCGTAAGCTCTCAAGTGCACTTTTTGCTTTTGATGCTTCATTCTTACGAACGGCTATTAAAAACTCACATTTCAATTCCATTTTTTGAGATACTATTCTTAAATTCTGGTCTTTGATTACACGCAATACCTTATTCATGTCTTTATACTCAAAGATCAGTGATAAGCTGATTTCCACTAGTTTTTCTACAATTTCAGAGGTCTTTAAAGCCATAGCTGCTGCAGTTTTATAGGCATTTATGAGTCCGCTAACTCCTAATTTTGTCCCTCCATAGTAGCGAACCACCACTACTAAAATATTTGTTACATTTTTAGAAAGTAACTGTCCGTAAATTGGTTGCCCTGCTGAATTTGATGGTTCTCCATCATCATTGACTCTAAACTGAATTTTATCTCCCTCAACCCCCTGTCGCCACGCATAGCACCAATGTCGGGCCTTAGGGTGTTTTCTTTTCAGATCATTTAAAATTTCTTTTATGCTTTCCTCATTTTGCAACGGAAAGGTATATCCTAAAAACTTGCTTCCTTTATCTCTGAAAATGACCTCGGCAGAAGGTTTTAAGATGGTTCTATATGTATCTGATTGACGCAAGTTGCTATAAATCGCTTATCAAGGTTTTTAGCCGATCACCTTGAACCTCGGTTTCCGAGATCAATTTTCCGGTAATATCTGGAGCGGAAATCCCATCCAAAAAGAAATCAATTCCCGTAAAAATTCTTGCTTCATCCCACACCTTTGCATCAATAAATGCTTGTAGGGTTTGCTGTCCGCCCTCTATAATAACTGACAATAACTTATGTTTATACAAGACGTGACAAATCTGACGGACCAGGTTCTTCGAAAAATCTAGTTGTTCAAAAAACAGATTTTCAGCTGATGGACTTTCTCGTTCAGTTAAAATAATCGTCTTTTGTTCACCATTATATATATGGTAGGTAGTTGGAACCCGTAAATTTCGATCTAAGACCACCCGAACCGGGTTTTTACCTTTCCAGTGACGGCTATTTAATTTCGGATTGTCTTTAAGTACCGTATTTGTTCCAACAAGTATTGCATCCTCTTCAACTCTCCATTTATGAACCAACTGACGTGAATACTGATTTGTAATCCAATTTGGTTTGGCTTGATTCTTTGAGTGCACGTCCCGGTTGATGTCAATAAAGCCATCTTGGGTTTCAGCCCATTTTAAAATAATATAAGGACGTTCTTTCGCGTGAAATGTCAAAAACCGTTTATTCATTTCCAGACACGCTCGCTCAAGAATACCAACGCTGACATCGCAACCGTGCGCTTTTAACTTTTCAATGCCTTTTCCGGCTACTTTTTCAAAGGGATCAACACAACCTACAACAACATTTTTAATTCCACTTTTAACGATCAGGTCTGAACAAGGTGGTGTTTTTCCAAAATGATTGCAGGGCTCTAAACTCACATATAAAGCGGCATCTTTTAGTAAGGAAGGATCTTTTACAGCACGAATAGCATTGACCTCAGCATGGTTTCCGCCATACACACTGGTATAACCCTCACCAATGATCTTGTCATCGTGAACAATCACGCAACCTACCATTGGATTTGGACTGGTAGTACCCAGCCCGAATTTCGCCAATTCCAAACAACGTCGTATGTATTTTTCATGTATCTTCACGGCACAAATGTACAGTTTTACAGCATAGCTCAGCGGCGATGATCATCAGAAAAATACAAGCGGAAGACAATCAAGAAATTGAAGAAATAGTAAAGTCTACTATTGTAGAATATGGCTTACCCACTAAGGGTAGTGCCTATGCAGACCGTGACACACAAGCGATGTATGAGGGCTATCTAGGCGAAAGAGCAGTCTATTTTGTAGCGGAAGAAAATAGTGAGGTCATTGGTGGGGGTGGGATTAAACCTCTGAAGGGATATGACGGAACCGTTTGCGAACTTCAAAAAATGTATCTAAAACCTTCGGCCCGAGGTAAAGGCTATGGTCAACAAATTTTTTACACCTGTCTTAAAGCCGCTAAAGAACTCGGTTATAAACAGTGTTATTTAGAGTCTGATCCAAGTATGATTACTGCCATCAACATTTATGAAAAGAATGGGTTCAAACATTTAAAAGGACCCATAGGAAATACCGGGCATCCGGTTTGTGGTGTATGGATGCTGAAAGACCTGTAGCATGACCTTAAAAGAGTTGCAATCGAAATTTCATCTTGAGTTGAATTCAATGTATCCTGATGAAGAAATCGCTTCCTTTTTTCAATTGTTGGTGCAAGATCGATTGCAACTTACTCGCGTCGAGGTAGCTTTGCAACCTGGTTTGAAAGTTAACTCAAGGGACATGAGTTTTTTTTCGAACGCTCTTACAGAATTACAGCAAGAAAAACCTATACAGTATATCTTAGGTAAAACAGAGTTTTATGGTTTACCGTTTAAAGTTACCAGTGATGTGCTTATACCAAGGCCTGAAACTGAAGAATTGGTTGACCGGATACTCACTGAGCTAAAAGAGAAAAGACAAAGAAAAAAGGACTGGTCGCAACTAACATTGCTTGATATTGGCACCGGTAGCGGATGTATTGCTATTTCGCTGGCGAAGCACTTACCCAATGCCTCTATTTATGCGTTGGATGTTTCAGAAAAAGCTTTAGATATTGCCAATCAAAATGCAAAACTCAATAAGGTCTCAATTAATTTTATCCAGCAAGATATTCTCGATTCGGACGCTATAACGAACCTCTCAAAGCATCTATCAGGGGAGCAGAAATTTGATGTTATCATCTCAAACCCACCCTACGTGCGTGAGCTTGAAAAGCATGAAATCAGCAAAAATGTGCTAGAATACGAACCTCATACAGCCTTATTCGTTAAGGATGAAAATCCACTATTATTTTATGATAAGATTGCCGATGTCGCCAAGGAACAGCTTTCAAAAGATGGGATACTGTTTTTTGAAATCAATCAATATTTAGGTGAAGACACTAGAAACCTTTTGAAGGAAAAAGGATTCGAAAATATTGAATTAACAAAAGATTTGTCCGGTAATGAACGGATGATAAAAGCGAACATATCAGCTCAATAAAATATGACAATAGAATTACAATGAAGTCCATAACAAAAACCAATAGGCTTGTCGAACTAT
>JASJDL010000157.1 GCA_030065775.1 Flavobacteriaceae bacterium
ATGAGTACAGCCTTAATAGGCATTATTGCAGTTCAGATTTATTGGATTAAAAGTTCTGTTGAAATACGCGAAAAGCAATTTTCTAATGATGTGCGT
Source organism: Flavobacteriaceae bacterium (assembly GCA_030065775.1). Lineage (GTDB taxonomy): Bacteria > Bacteroidota > Bacteroidia > Flavobacteriales > Flavobacteriaceae > Aureibaculum. Next base: position 97 of record JASJDL010000157.1, read on the forward strand.
TTCGCTTTGGCCAAAGTTTCTGATAATATCCAGGAACGTGAATTTGACGATTATTTTGAAAAGTACTCAGATATTGACAGTGCCAGCAGCATTTCTGAAAGGAAGCAAAAAGAGTTCTTTTACAGTAAAATTGATACAGCCAGAAACGAAGTGTTTACCTTCAGGCAAAGTATCTTGGAAACCAATAATAAAACATCTTCTGAATTATTTGGAGAAGACCCTATAGATTTCAGATCTTTCTTTGGTGAGCAAGAGAAAAAGGTTTCTAAAATGTTTTATGATGAGAATAACGATTTAAAAGAGCTTACACCAGAAGAAAGAATATATAAAGTTGGCAGACGAAGTGATTTTGAGAAGATATATTTCAGAAATGTAATTAAGGAAATCGCTCCCAGAACGCCCATATATGATAGAGTTTCAAAAAAAGAAATACATTTCAATTTAGACAGTGAGCTAAGAAAAAGAGGTGTTGATACTGATTTTGAATTTGGTGTTTTTGAAGATGCACTGGCTACAAAGTTAAAGTCAGACAAGTTTAAGAAAGAAAGAAACAAGAGTTACGGCGTTCCTTTATTTATTAATGATGATCGCAGCGATTATCAACTTTTTGTAAGCTTTCCAAAAAAAGAAAAATTCATCCTAGCCTCGATTGCTAATATTTTGGCATTGTCAGCGGTATTTATCCTCATCATTATATTAGCATTTGCGAGTGCACTATATCAATTGATTCGTCAGAAGCAAATTTCGGAAATTAAAACAGACTTTATTAATAATATGACTCATGAGTTTAAAACACCAATAGCAACGATAAATTTAGCTTTAGATGCTATTAAGAACCCTAAGATCATAGAAGATAAAGAAAAAGTGTTGAGGTATACCGGCATGATTCGCGAGGAGAATAAGCGTATGCATGGCCAGGTTGAAAATGTATTGCGTATTTCTCGAATGGAAAAAAATCAACTTGATTTGAGTAAGAATGTAGTAGACTTACACGACATAGTTGATGACGCTGTTACACATGTTGACTTAATCGTAAAGGATAAGGGTGGTTATATCAAAAAACATTTCGAAGCCTCAATAACAGAAATCATGGCAAGTAGGTTTCATTTAACCAATGTATTCGTCAATATGTTAGATAATGCTATAAAATATACCAAAGACTCTCCAAAGATTGATATTCATACGGAAAATACGGGAAATCATATTTTAGTAAAGATCAAAGACCAAGGTATTGGTATGAGTAAAAATGTTCAGAAACATGTTTTTGATAAATTTTATAGAGAACAAAAAGGAAACATACACGACGTAAAAGGCCATGGACTCGGTTTATCCTATGTGAAAAAAATTGTTGAACATCATCATGGCAGTGTGTATGTAGAAAGTGAAAAAGGAAAAGGAAGTATATTTACAATTAAACTACCCCTGATTTAATATAGATTTAAAATTATGGCAAATAAAAAAATATTGTTAGTAGAAGATGACCCGAATTTTGGTACGGTTTTAAAAGATTATTTAACCTTAAATGATTATTCGGTTTCCCATGCCAAAGATGGGCTTGAGGGATTAATTATGTTTAAAAATGACGATTTTGATATCTGCATATTAGATGTGATGATGCCTCGTAAAGACGGGTTCTCTTTAGCAAAAGATATTCGTTCGGCGAATTCAGATGTACCAATCATTTTTTTGACTGCAAAAACTATGAAGGAAGATGTGCTCAAGGGTTATGAAGTGGGTGCCGATGATTATTTAAACAAACCCTTTGATTCTGAAGTTCTCTTATACAAGATCAAAGCAATTCTGCAGCGCAAAGAAGTCGATTCAAATACTGAAGAAGAACAACATGAGTTTCAAATTGGCAAGTTTCATTTGAATTCCAAACTTCGACACCTGTCATATGATGGTGAAGATCCACGAAAATTATCGCCGAAAGAAAATAAGCTTCTTAAAATGCTCGCATTACATATTAATGATTTGATGCCACGGGAATTAGCGCTCACAAAAATTTGGCGTGATGATAATTATTTCACCTCACGGAGTATGGATGTGTATATTGCCAAATTACGCAAGTATTTAAAACCAGACCCATCAGTTGAGATCATTAATATTCACGGAGAAGGATTTCGACTAATTGTCAGTTAGTATCCTTCTGAAATCTGTAACTTTGCTTTCCTTTTTATGGCAGAGTTTATCAAAATATATAATGAAAATCCTAACCCTAAGGAGATTGATAGGGTAGTGAAGGTGCTCCGTAGGGGTGGATTGATCATATATCCTACAGATACCGTGTATGGTCTGGGTTGTGATATCACCAATACCAGGGCTTTAGAACAGGTCGCCCGGCTTAAGAACAGTAAATTAGCCAAGGCTAATTTTTCATTTATATGCAATGATTTGAGCCACCTTTCAGATTATGTTAAGCAGATCAATAAGGCTACCTATAAGATTTTAAAACGTGCATTGCCCGGAGCTTATACATTTATCCTTCCAGGGAACAATAACCTGCCAAAAGCATTTAAGAACAAGAAAACAGTAGGAATTCGGGTGCCGGATAACAATATTGTGAGAGAGATCGTTCGGGAACTTGGCAATCCGATAGTTTCGACCTCCATTTATGATGAGGATGACGTGATAGAATATACGACTGATCCTGAATTAATTTATGAGAAATGGAAGGATAAAGTAGACATCGTTATTGATGGAGGATACGGTGGAAACCTGGCCTCAACTGTCATTGATCTTTCCAAAGATCAAATTGAGATTATCCGCAAAGGCAAAGGCAGTCTAGACGTTTTGTAAGACTTCGTTACCATTACTCATTAATTCATTATAATTTCTTTTCAACTTATTCAGTAGTATGCCATAAATAAGTCGATAAAATAGCCACAACAGTAAGGTTATGATAACAATGACCACAATTGAAATTACCCAAATAATAGCCATATTGAAATTTTCTGGTAGTTGATTTAAAAACTCTTCAGACTTAAAGGTGCTATGAAGTATTACAATGGAGACCAAGGGTACCATCGCTAAATTGAACCAAATATAATGCTTAACTGTTCTGCGAGTTTTGATAATGTTTTGCATCAATTCCTTAGGTTTTGAGTTTGCCGAAATGGATTGGTAGTTTTTGTAAAAGCGAAAAATAAAATAAAAAATTACGATATAGAAAATGATATAAAAACCTGTTATGAAGTTTCCAATACCTAATTCTTTATAATGTTGCATAGAGGTATCATAATCTACAAAAAGATAAACCAAATGCGGCAGTACTAATTCGAGTACGCTTATAATAAATATCCATTTTACTATAGATGACGACTTTTTATGAATAAGTTGAGATAGCTCATCAAATGAATACTTTGGTAAAGCCTCTTCTTGCTTTTTCCAGTCTTTTTTTAATAAATCTAATTGATCCATAATCTTACGGATTTAATATTTTCTGTAATTTGGTCTTGACCCTATTCATTTTCACTCTGGCATTTACTTCAGTAATACCCATGGTTTCGGCAATTTCTTTATAGTTCTTATCTTCAAGATATAAGAATACCAAAGCTTTCTCGATATCAGAAAGCTGCCTAATGGCCTTATATAGTAATCGCAGCTGTTCTTCTTCTGTGTCGTCATATTCGGTTGCCTGAATTTTAAACAAAACAGAATCAAAATCTTGAGTTTGAACCGTGCGTTTCGACTTTCTATAAAGGGTTATGGCGGTATTCAAGGCAACGCGATACATCCAAGTGCTAAATTTCGCTTCCCCTCTGAATTTCGGATAGGCGCGCCAAAGTTGTATCGAAATTTCTTGAAACAGATCGTTATGGGCATCCTGATTGTTGGTATAAAGTTTACAAACCTTATGTATGATATTTTGATGCTGCTCTAGATCAGTTACGAATTTATGCTCGAGTTCTTTGGTCACTTTTGGTTAATTGAAACAATACTCCTCAATAATTTCTTCGAGGTTTCCATTTTTAATTGTCATTCTGAACTTTTGTCGGGATCAAAATAATTGAATTTCTACTTTTTGGCCTCATGCTTTACATGTAAAACAAAAAAGCCTAAAATTAGATTGAAAACACTACGTTGTGAAACTTATTAGTTGCATATAAGTAGAAGAAATTACCATTTTGTTACAGTAAAAGTGCATAAAAATAGCTCTAAAGCGCTAATTTGAAAATAAACCGTATATTTGTTTAATTATTTTCTACAATATGCTAAACAATATCAAGACACAATTTTCTATTAAAGACCTGGAGAATTTTACCGGTATTAAAGCACATACTATCAGAATCTGGGAAAAGAGATATGGTCTTTTAGAACCGCAAAGAACAGATACTAACATACGTTACTATAATTCTGATAATTTCTTAAAGTTACTGAATGTCAATTTATTATACAATAATGGATTCAAGATTTCCAAAATTGCAGAATTGTCTGATACAGCTATAGAGTTGAAAGCACGAGAAGTGGCTTCTAATAAAGCGGTTGAGCAGGCGGCCATTAACCAGCTGAAGGTGGCCATGGTTAATTTTGATGCCGTTTTGTTTAACGAAACTTACAATAAGCTATTAGCAAGTAAATCATTTCGTGAAATTTTCACTCAGATATTTATTCCTTTTTTAGAATATATTGGCTTATTATGGCAGACCAAGTCCATTAAACCCGCACATGAGCATTTTATATCAAATTTGATTATACAAAAAATTCAATCTAATATTGAGAAAAACCAGTCCATTAGTTTTACCAAAAGCGGCGAGGTATTCGTCTTGTATTTGCCTATGGATGAAATTCACGAATTAGGTCTTCTATATCTGCATTATGAGCTTAGCTTGCGCGGGTTGCATTCTATCTATTTAGGACCCAACATTGCTATCGAGCATTTATCTGATCTCACGGCACTACATGACAATATAAACTTTATATCATACTTTACCGTGCAACCTCCTGACGATGAGATCTACGACTATTTACACGACCTTGATGCTGAGGTCTTAAAGGATAATCACCAGTTTTGGTTCTTAGGCCGAAAAGCACTTGAATATTCATTAAACGGAACGTTAAAGAGTGTTAAAGCCTTTAAATCTGTCGATGCTTTGTTAAAAGTTTTATAATTTTTACTCTTTAAATTTACTTTGTTTAATATTTGACTATATTTGTTAAACAAATGAATCAGAAAGTAATAATTATTGGTTCCGGATTCTCCTCGCTGGCAGCTTCTTCTTATCTGGCGAAGGCTGGTTATAACGTGACAATTTTAGAAAAAAATCGTAGCCTTGGTGGTAGAGCTAGAAAACTGGAAAGGCTAGGCTTTAAATTTGACATGGGTCCGACATGGTACTGGATGCCTGATGTGTTTGAAAGCTTTTTCGAAGATTTTGAAAAGCGACCTTCAGATTATTACCAGTTAGAAAAACTGAGCCCGGCCTATAAAGTTTATTTTGATGAGAATGACACCATAGATATTGCAGACAGTTTCAAGGCCATTTGTGAAACATTTGAAACGATCGAACCCGGGAGTTCTAAATACCTCATAGATTTTATCCAGTCTGCAAAGTTCAATTATGAAGTCGCCATTAAAGACCTTGTTTACCGCCCGGGCGAATCGATAACTGAATTAATAACGCCGGTAACCGTTAAACGAACCCATCAATTTTTTAGAAGCGTCAGTGCTCAAGTACGCTCTAAAATTAAAAACCCTAAGCTTCGTCAAATTCTTGAGTTTCCCGTACTTTTCTTAGGTGCTAAGCCTAGCAATACCCCTTCTTTCTATAATTTCATGAACTATGCTGATTTTGGATTGGGTACCTGGCATCCGGTAGGGGGTATGTACGAAGTGGTCAAAGCTATGGTGACCTTAGCAACCAGCTTAGGTGTAGAAATTAAAACGAATGCAGCGATTTCGAAAATTGAAGTTACCAATAAGCAGGTAAAAGGTGTTTGGGTGAATGAAGAATTTATTGAAGCATCTATTGTTCTAAGCGGCGCCGATTATCATCATACTGAAACCTTGCTAGACAAGCAATACAGGCAATATTCTGAGAAGTACTGGAACAGCAGAACCTTTGCACCTTCCTCATTACTGTTCTACGTTGGATTCAATAAAAAATTAGAAAATGTAGAGCATCATACTTTATTTTTTGATGCTGATTTTGACATACACGCTAAACATATTTACGATCATCCTTCCTGGCCGGAAAAACCGTTGTTTTATGCCAGTTTTCCAAGCATAACAGATGAGTCTTTTGCACCTGAAGGTAAGGAAGCCGGCGTTTTTTTAATACCTCTTGCGCCAGGTATAGAAGATACTGAAGCGATCAGAGAAAATTACTTCAATCAAATTATGGATCGCTTTGAAAATTTGACACGGCAGTCGGTCAAAAAAAATATTATCTTTAAAGAGTCATACTGTGTAAAGGATTTCATTAATGATTACAATTCGTACAAAGGAAATGCCTATGGTCTGGCCAATATATTAACGCAAACCGCATTTTTACGACCAAAAATTAAAAGTAAAAAAGTTGAGAATTTGTTTTTTACAGGGCAATTAACGGTGCCGGGTCCTGGTGTTCCACCGTCGCTAATTTCAGGTAAGATCGCTGCAAACTCTATCATCAAACATGCAAAAATCCCAAAGTATGAAACAGTTATTTGATCAGGCATCGCAAGATTGCAGTAAGCTCATCACCCGGTCTTACAGCACTTCTTTTTCATTGGCGGCTAGAATGTTGGCCCCTTCGATTCGAAAAGATGTCTACAATATTTACGGATTTGTGCGTTTCGCTGATGAAATTGTCGATTCTTTCCACGACTACAACAAAGAGGAATTATTGCATCGCTTTGAACAAGACTATTATCGTGCCCGAAAAGAAGGCATTAGTCTCAACCCTATTTTGAACTCTTTTCAAAAAACCGTGAGAGAATACAATATAGATGATCATTTGGTGCAGGCTTTTCTGGAAAGTATGAAGGCAGATCTTGGTGAGATTAAATACACAACGAAAGAAGAATTAAAGGCATATGTCTATGGTTCGGCAGATGTTGTTGGTCTAATGTGCTTAAAGGTTTTTGTCAAAGGTGACCAAGAAAAGTATAATGAACTCAAGGAAGCAGCTATGCGCATGGGTTCAGCTTTTCAAAAAATAAATTTTTTACGAGATCTAAAAGAAGACTTCGAAGTATTAAATCGATCGTATTTTCCTAATGTTGATTTAAAAGCCCTGGATAAAGTTTCTAAAGATAAAATTATAAGTGACATTGAAGAGGACTTCGATTACGCCTTTAAAAATGGTATTTTGAAACTACCTATGGAGGCAAAGTTCGGTGTATACACTGCTTACAGATATTACATCAAATTGCTGAAGAAGTTAAAAAAAGTACCATCGGCAAAGATTATTGAAACCAGGGTGCGAATATCAAACCCTATGAAAATTAATCTCTTGGCGAGGAGTTATGTAAAATATAAGCTAAATTTAATTTAACTTTGTAGTATGATTTTTGCTTTAATTACTCTAGCAACTTTTGTCATTATGGAGGGTGTAACCTGGTGTACCCATAAATTTGTGATGCATGGTTTTGGTTGGTATTTGCATGAAGATCATCATCAGCCGGGCTATCCACATGTATTTGAAAAAAATGATGCCTTTTTCGTAATTTTCGCGGTGCCCAGTATTTTACTTTTCTATTTTGGGGTTCAGGATGGATTGAATTACTTATTTTTTATTGGTTTGGGTATTCTACTCTATGGAATGGCCTATTTTTTGGTACATGATGTTCTCATCCACAGAAGGTTTAAATGGTTCGATAATACCAAAAACAGGTATTTTCGAGGCCTTCGAAAAGCACAT
>JASJDL010000158.1 GCA_030065775.1 Flavobacteriaceae bacterium
ATAGGTTTAGTAATACCTTCATGCAGTCCAAAAATCTTTAAAGAAAAATGGACTAAAAAAGAAGCCCCCGCAATTTTTAGAGCGCGTTTCGAAACCACAAAAGGTAATTTTGATATTGAAGCACATCGCGATTGGTCACCCAAAGGCGTAGATAGATTGTATCAATTGATCCAATCTGAATTTTACACAGATATTGCGCTGTTCCGGGTTGTACCGGATTTCGTGGTACAATTTGGCATCCACAATGATTCGATACTGAATGCATCCTGGCGTCAATTCAAAGTACCCGATGAGCCTATATTGGAGGAAAATATTGAAGGTGCTATTTCTTTCGCCCGAGGTGGAAAGGAAACCCGGTCAACACAATTATTTATTAATTTAAAGAATAATTCCCCGCGACTCGATACCATTTTTTACAGTGGCGTAAAGGGATTTCCTGTAATTGCAAAAGTGAGGCACGGTATGAAAGTGATAAAATCATTTCACAAGAGCTACGGTGAAAGTCCCGCCAAAAGGCAAGATTCAATTCAAAAGTACGGGAATGCTTACTTAAAGAAGAATTTTCCCAAGCTTGACTATATCAAAAAGGCATATATTCTCAACCAGTAATTGACCGCGAAAATTTAATTGAAAAATATTGATTAGGACGGTATAGCAATGCAGCTGGCAACCTTGAATTTAAAAGAATGCTTCCTTTTTAACCAAAATAGCCGTATATTTAAATAAAAAACATTCCGCAGGCGAAAAATAATACTAGAAAGCAAATGCTTATTCTGCATTAAACCCACGGAATGGGAATTAAATGCACTTAAACTAACGCTTGATTTTCGAGAAAAGTATACTGATGAAACAGATGTTTTCAACGACAAACATGCAAGTTATTTAAAATCAATTGTTAAGCGTAGTAAATCACAGAAAAAAATATACCATTTAGGTTGTTAGTCCCTAGTAGATTCTGGAAAAATTCTACTTAAAAAATTAACCACTCAACCTGGTATTTTGGCCATTGCTTTGGAAGAAAAATTACTGACATATTTAGACTTGGCGTCAGAGCATATTGGAGGTGAGGTGACCTTTGCCACTGATGATACATTTGGTAATAAAGAAAACCTCATAAAGCAAGCGCTTAGAACACCTATTTCAGTAAAAACACCCACTAAAAGTATCAAAATAGATGGCTGGATGCCAAAAGCAGCGGCCGAACATCATTGGGCAGGTCTGCAACTAGGTGCCGAAGGTATAATTAAAGGATTTGCCGTAGACACAAGGAACTTGAACGAACATGGGGCAACCAGAATAGGCATTGATGCGCTCTCATTAGATGGCCGGGTCGAAGACTGGCAACTGGCGGACTTTTTAGACTGGGATGAGATTTTATCTGAAACCTATTTAACTCCCAACAAAGTACATTTTTTTGAAATTAATTCCGAAAAGCCCTACACGCATGTGCGGTTACATGTGTATGGTCAAGGAGGAATTGCCCGGTTAAAAGTATTTGGTGAAGCCTATAGAGATTGGAGCAAATTAAGTGAAAGCCATGAAATTGACCTTGTGCTTGCCACAAATGGTGGAAAAGCATTGGCTTGCAGTAATACCGATATAGGGTCCATCGATAATTTGATCGTTCCAAGAAAAAGTATTGATCATAAGGATGGATGGTTTACCAAAAAAACTGAAAGTGAAAAAGCTGGCGAGTGGGTCATCTTTAAAATGGCACATAAAGGCTTTATAGAAAAGATCATTGTCGACACTTATAATTTCTGGGAAGACCGGCCTGAAAGTTGCACATTGGAGTATTGCATTTCAGACAACGACGAAGGTGTGATCAATAGCAAAATAAAATGGCGAGAGCTTTTATCTCGAAAGGGATTAAAACCACATCGTGAAAATCCTTTTTTGGCCAATGTTATACCAGACCATGAGGCAATCACCCATGTTAGACTAAAAATTTATCCCTTTGGAGGTATTAGCAGATTGCGTTTGATAGGAACCATTAAAAAATAGGGGCTAACTGCAAGAATTTTACTGCAAATGCTAAAGCCGAAATTCACTACTTTTGCGCTATGCGAATTGATATTATTTCCGTTGCTCCCGAGCTTATTAAAAGTCCTTTTGAACATTCAATAATTAATAGAGGTATTCGAAAAGGCTTAGTTGAGGTGCATTTTCATGATTTAAGAAAATACGCTGTAAACAGCTATGGTAAAATTGATGACTATCAGTTTGGAGGGGGTGCCGGAATGGTATTGATGGTGGAACCCATTGATAAATGCATTTCACAGCTACGATCAGAAAGGACCTACGATGAGATTATTTATATGACTCCAGACGCCAAAGTTTTAGACCAGCAAATGGCTAATACCTTGTCGTTAAAAGAAAATCTTATGATACTTTGCGGACATTACAAGGGTGTCGATCAGCGCGTACGTGAGTTGTTTATCACCAAGGAAATTTCCATTGGTGATTATGTATTAAGTGGCGGTGAACTGGGTGCAGCAGTCTTATGTGATAGTATTATTCGCTTGATTCCCGGTGTGATCGGAGATGAAACTTCAGCATTGTCAGATTCTTTTCAGGACGGATTGTTGGCACCACCCGTATATACAAGGCCTTCAGATTACAAAGGACATAAAGTACCTGATGTCTTACTTTCGGGAAATTTTCCGATCATAGAAGAATGGAGAATAGATCAGGCTCAAGAGCGCACAAAGAAAATAAGGCCAGATCTCATAAAAAAGAATAAAAAATAACTGCGATTAAATTATTGTTATAAAAACTTTTGATTACCTTTGCACTCGCAAAATTAACCTCTGACGAAAATCGTGAACGTTGGTTTTGATAAACGATAAAAACAGTAGCCATGGAATCGTTAGTAAAATTTGTACAAGACGAATTTGTAGCAAAAAATGAAATCCCTGAATTCTCTGCAGGTGATACTATTACAGTTTATTACGAAATTAAAGAAGGTAATAAAACAAGAACCCAGTTTTTTAGAGGTGTAGTTATACAACGAAGAGGCAGTGGTGCGTCAGAAACTTTCACCATTAGAAAAATGTCTGGCACAGTGGGTGTTGAGCGTATTTTTCCAATCAACTTACCGGCGATACAAAAAATTGAGGTAAATAAAAAAGGTAAAGTGAGAAGAGCGAGAATCTTTTACTTTAGAAACCTTACTGGTAAAAAGGCCAGAATCAAAGAACAACGACTATAACATTATCACTAGTTGTAAGAAAGCCGTTTTGACAAAACAAAACGGCTTTTTTTGTATTAACATTTGTTAATAAAGTACGCTCATTTTTTATTAATAACTATTGAGTAGATTTTTTTCATTTATCTAAATTTCATTTCTATATTAGCTCCAGAAATTATGAGTGGATAGGCTTTTTACTAATGAAGTCGCAAGATGAATTTAATAGAAAGTTTTGATTATAATTTCTGACGGAGAACGTTCTTCAGTTTTTTGATTTCAGTGATAAAAGACCAGGTATTTAGCATGAATAATTGGAACTTTTTAGAGATTAAAGAACAAGGTAATTGTAAACATATTGTGTTTGGTTATATGCGCAAGCATGTGGACAAAAAAAATAAGGGAACAATTGCCTGAGGCATATTAGCAGAGTGGGCTGTTTTTCATTAAATAGTAAAGTGTGATTAAGTAATTAATTGCGACTCGTGTTAAATGTTTCAACTGAATGCCAATTATGTTTTCATAGTTGGCATTCGTTTTGTCAAATTTCAAGTTATTAACAATTGTTAATAACTTATGTTTATTTATCGTTAGTAAGTTGATTTGCTAGATTGTGTTTAAAAACCACGGTTTCTTTTACTTTTAACACTAGAATCTAAATAAATTAAAATTACCCCTTTTTTAATCCCGCTATGAATGAGAATTTCTATGAGCTATTTAGATTCGGTTTTAACGAGCAATCGTTTTAGTTGTTATTTTTAAGTTTCATAATTCAGTGTTTAGCGCACAAAATTTTTTGATAAAAAGCTATTAAAAATAACGATGTTGAGCACCTTGACTCCTACTAAGGTGCTCTTTTTTTTTACAATAAATCCAAAATACACCTAATTTCTCAGTCTAACACGCTTCTGTCACAAGTGATTGCGCTAAAAATCTTCAAAAAGTATCACTATAAATAGTATATTTGCTCGTCAAAAAATTAAGCTGCGCAAATTCCTCAGAGATATCAGCTTACAGACAAATCACTAATTTTTAGATATAGCGAAACATGCCGAATAAAGCACAAATTATTTATACCAAAACAGATGAGGCACCAGCACTGGCAACCCGTTCTTTTTTACCTATTGTTAAAGCATTTACAAAAACATCAGATATAGAAATTATCACTAAGGACATTTCTTTAGCTGGCAGGATTCTTGCTAATTTTGGCGACTATTTAACTGATGAACAACGCGTCGAAGATGCCCTAACCGTACTCGGTGAACTTGCAAAAAAGCCCGAAGCCAACATTATAAAATTACCGAATATAAGTGCCTCAGTACCGCAGCTAGAGGCAGCCATAAAAGAACTGCAAGAATTAGGATACGCTTTACCTGATTATCCTGAAGAAGCAAAAACCGCAAAGGAAAAAGAGATTTTAGCCCGCTACAATAAAATAAAAGGTTCTGCCGTGAATCCGGTTTTACGAGAAGGAAATTCAGATCGCCGCGCACCGAAAGCTGTTAAGAACTATGCTAAAAAAAACCCGCACACGATGGGTGCCTGGAATGCCAGCTCTAAATCACATGTGGCAACTATGAGCTCAGGTGACTTTGCACACAATGAAAAATCGATAACACTTAACGAAGCGACCAATGTAAGTATTCAATTTATCGATGAAAACGGAACTATTTCCCTGCTAAAGAAAGATATTTCCCTACTCAAAGGAGAAATTATTGATGCTACCGTAATGAGCAAAAATGCCTTATTAGCTTTCCTCAAAGAGCAAGTACGTGATGCTAAAGATAAAGAGGTGTTACTCTCTCTGCACATGAAAGCTACTATGATGAAAGTTTCTGATCCAATTATCTTCGGACATGTAGTACGTATTTTCTTTAAAGATTTATTTGATAAGCATGCCGAAACATTCGAAGAAATTGGCGTAGATGCCAATAATGGTTTTGGGGATGTGATTAACAATTTAGATAAAGTATCGTCTGAAAAAAGAGCGGAAATACTCAATGATATTGAGCTGATATATGCTAAGAATCCGGATTTGGCCATGGTAAATTCAGATAAGGGCATCACTAATCTGCACGTTCCTTCTGACATGATCATTGACGCCTCTATGCCAGCTATGATACGTACATCGGGGCAAATGTGGAATAAAAATGGACAATTACAAGACACAAAAGCTGTGATTCCCGATAGCTCTTACGCCGGTATCTACCAGGTGGTGATGGATTTCTGTAAAAAACATGGAGCCTTTGACCCAACAACCATGGGCACTGTTCCAAACGTTGGACTAATGGCCCAAAAAGCCGAAGAATACGGCTCACATGACAAAACCTTTGAGTTAAAATCAAATGGAAAAGTACATGTGATCGATGCCCATGGAAATCTTTTAATTGAGCATCAGGTGGAAGAAGGTGATATCTGGCGTATGTGCCAGGTGAAAGATGCACCAATACAAGATTGGGTCAAGTTAGCAGTTTCACGGGCAAGAGCCACGCAAACACCTACGGTTTTCTGGTTAGATAAGAACAGGGCTCATGATGCAGAACTCATCAAAAAAGTCGAAAAATACCTGCAAGACCATGATACTTCCAACTTGGAAATTAAGATAATGTCACCCGTCGAAGCAACACAGTATACCCTGGAGCGTATTAAAGATGGTAAAGACACTGTTTCTGTTACCGGAAATGTATTACGTGATTATTTAACCGACCTCTTCCCTATTTTAGAGTTAGGTACTTCGGCAAAAATGTTATCCATTGTTCCATTAATGAATGGCGGCGGACTTTTTGAAACAGGTGCCGGAGGTTCAGCGCCAAAACACGTACAACAATTTGTTACTGAAAATCATTTGCGTTGGGACTCTTTAGGTGAATTCTTAGCATTAGCGGTTTCACTGGAGCACTTGGCAGAAACTACAAACAACACCAAGGCAAAAGTATTGGCAGCAGCATTAGATGAGGCAACAGATAAATTCCTCGACACTAAAAAATCACCGTCACGAAAAGTAAATGAATTAGACAACCGGGGGAGTCATTTTTACCTGGCGATGTATTGGGCACAAGCCCTGGCCGCACAGAATGAAGACCATGAGTTAAAAGCACAGTTTACAAGTGTAGCTGAAAAAATGCAGGCAAATGAGCTGGCAATTATAGAAGCTCTCAATGCTATTCAGGGGGTAAAGGTTGATATTGGCGGTTATTATCAACCTAATGATAATTTAGCGAATGCCGCGATGCGGCCAAACAAACTGTTCAACGACATTTTAGCTACAGTCTGATCAAAAGAATTGGTCCTATCAAAAGCAGGTGAATTTTTTCACCTGCTTTTTTTATTAAAATTGAGCTATAACTTTCTTCAATTCATCTATAAAAAAATAATATTCATATAATATTCTTTTTTTTATTTGAAATAAGGGCTTTCTTTATCTTTATACGATAATAAATTTCAATGAAATTCTTTAAAAAGAACCTCTACTTCGTCACTGTTTTTTATTGTTTCGCAATCCATGCACAGGAAAAATTCACAATTAGCGGTACTGTAAATGAGCAAAAAAGTAACGAAACCCTTATTGGGGTCAATATTATTTTCCCTGATCTGAATACCGGAACAACGACCAACGAGTACGGCTTTTATTCAATTACCTTACCCAAGGGTACTCATAAAATGGTCATTAGTTTCATAGGGTTTAATACCATTTCTGAAACCATCGATTTGAACCAGAACATTTCCAGAAACTTCAACTTGACAGAATCATTAGAAGCTTTAGATGAAGTGATCGTTACCGAAAATGTAGAAAAATTGAACATAAGAAAGCCGCAAATGAGTGTCAACGCGCTAACAACTTCTACCATCAAACAAATACCGGTAGTTTTAGGTGAAGTCGATATTATTAAGTCGATCACTTTATTGCCCGGTATAACTAACGCGGGCGAAGGTTCATCAGGATTCAATGTACGAGGAGGTGCCGCAGATCAAAATCTGATTTTACTCGATGAAGCAACTATTTATAACTCATCGCACTTATTTGGGTTTTTTTCAGTATTTAATCCTGATGCCATTAAAGATCTCAAACTCTACAAAGGTGGCATTCCTGCGCGCTATGGCGGCAGGGTCGCATCCGTACTTGATATCTATCAGAAAGAAGGAAACAGTAAAGAATTTCACATGAATGGCGGCATAGGTCTCGTATCAAGCAGATTATTGGCAGAAGGACCCATCAAAAAAGAAAGAGGGTCCTTTCTTTTTGGAGGCCGTACAACCTATGCACACCTGTTCTTACCGCTATTCGATATCGATAATATTGCCTATTTCTATGACTTGAACACCAAACTGAGTTATAAGCTGAATGACAGGAATAATATCTTTTTATCTGGCTATTTTGGACGTGATGTGTTTGAAGTTTCTGATAACTTTGAAAATATTTATGGCAATAGCGTACTAAACTTTCGCTGGAACCATTTATTCTCAGATAAATTATTCTCGAATCTTTCATTGATCTATTCAGATTACTATTATGGGCTCAATCTAAATTTTGTTGAGTTCGATTGGAATTCAGGTATACAGAATTTCAACCTAAAATATGACTTTAAACACTACCTGAATGATAAATTTAAATTGCAATATGGCCTCAATAGTATCTATTATGATTTTAATCCAGGTGAGATTGAACCTTCCACCCCTACTTCAG
>JASJDL010000159.1 GCA_030065775.1 Flavobacteriaceae bacterium
GGGCAGGCCTACCAAAAGATGTTGACGGAGATACGTATTATTCGCGTGTAGATATTGCTTTGATCAATGAACAGGTACGTCTTTTTTATTCGGCTTTAGATGAGGTAAAAATTCAATTTAACGCACAGTCTTTTATTATTACCGAATTCATTCCTTTGGGTATCCAACCTGATTTTAAATCGTATCCATTGGAAAAGACCATTATCAATTTTAAGGATAATGGCATTCATGATATTGTTACGGAGCTCTTATTTGAACCCCCGAAATTCGATCCCATAGTCTTAAAACATCTCTACAACAGTAACAATGCCGTTGTTGAGAAGTTGAGAAAAGAGATACCCCTTAGCAAAAATGAAACCTACGACTTGCAGCATTTGCCAACTACTTATCTGATCTGCGCTTTAAGCGGATTTGAAAATGCCAAGGGCAGGTTATTGCAGGCCAAGCCCTTTCTTAGGGAGTTAGAGGATAAAACCGCATACATTAAATATAAGGATGCCTTACGGGTATTACGTAAGTTGAAATACAATTAATTGTCAAGAGTGCGAACGTAGTTTACCACGTCCCAGCGTTCATTTTCTGATAAGATGGGCCCCCATTTGATCATAGCATTGCGTCCATTCGATACTTTCCAAAAGATCTCACCATCTGTTTGTTTCTGTACCATTGGCAAGGTAAGATTTTGTGGTTTTGGACTCAAAGCCTTACCTCCTGGGCCATTTCCTACACCGTTAACACCGTGACAGATCATACAGCGTGTTTTGAAGATACGTTTCCCCCTTTTGGCTGATAGGCCTTTATCAATACTCTTTACCGGATTTTTAACCGATTTAGCCTCTTCTGGAGCTATCCACCTATCTTGTTGCAGATTAATGTTTAAAAAACCAAAAAGGACAAATGAAAGTACTATGACAGGTATGAGTCTCTTCATGTGATTCAGTTTGCTGTAATTAACTGATAATTAAATTATTACCCGGATTACAGGGGCAATTTTCGTGTCAATTAGAGCGATAAATATAAAAAACCACCCGTAAAGAGAAACGTTTTTTATCTTTTTTTATTCTATATGTCAAATAAAGCAATTGTTAAGAATTGACATTCTTTCGGGAAAAATCCCCATCTAAAAAGGGGATTTTTCCCCTTGATCTAAAGCAACGTATTGCAGATATTTGCATCATAAATATAGTTGAAACATTCAACGAATAATATAGCCTTGTTTCTCCCATACAGTTTGGCATTGAGACAAGGTTTTTTTGTTTATGATAACAGAGCAGGGAAAAACACCCACTAAAAAACAGGAATTTTCCTCTTGTTTCGAATTACAATATTTCCTCAACTTTGCGCCTAATTAGTTCCCCTACAAGCATTTCGAGTAGTAGTATAAATAAATGCTAATATTTAAATCTAATGTTATGAAAAAGAAAAATTTAATTTTAAAAACAAAGTTCGCAGTGATGTCATTACTTGTCATATTGTTCCTATCCTGCGATGGTGAAGATGGTGCCACAGGGCCTCAGGGGCCGCCTGGACAAGATGGTTTGAACGGTATCGACGGCCTTGATGGAAATGCAAATGTTACTTCTGTTTTACTCGAAAACCAATCAGTAGCGATAGGTACAAATGTGTTGTCAATACCAGAATTAACGCAAGATATTTTTGATACGGGCTTTGTTTATGGTTATGCAACTGTCAACGGAAATAATTATTGGGAAGTTTTCCCAATTACGAGCGGAGGATCAGTTATACTGGAAATTGATCGTATCGCTGTAGGTGAAATAACGTTACTTTCAACGTTTAATCAAGGCAATTTGAATTTCCGGTTCATTTTTGTTGCAAGCAGCTCGTCCTCCAGAACATTAAATGACCTTAAAAAGATGTCTTACCAAGAGGCAATGGAGCATTTCGGACTCGAATATTAATGCCGTCCAGCTATAAACTAAAAGTTGCGTTTGGCCAAATAGCTAAACGCAACTTGCTCCTAAAAAAATCTTTTCAACTTTTTTACCATCCGGCTTACTTACAAGTCAAATTTAATACCCTGTGCTAATGGAAGATCTGTTGTATAGTTAATGGTATTGGTCTGACGACGCATATAGATTTTCCAGGCATCAGACCCGCTTTCACGGCCACCGCCAGTATCTTTTTCCCCACCAAAAGCGCCACCAATCTCAGCACCTGAAGTACCGATGTTTACATTGGCAATTCCACAATCGGAACCGGCATGGCTTAAAAAACGTTCAGCTTCACGAAGATTATTTGTCATAATCGCAGATGACAAACCTTGTGCCACACCATTTTGAATTTCGATGGCGTTCTCGACATCCCCCGAATATTTTAACAAATACAAGATCGGCGCAAAAGTTTCATGCTGCACGATTTCAAAAGAATTATCAGCTTCGGCAATCGCTGGTTTTACATAACAACCACTCTCATAGCCTTCGCCTTCCAAAACACCTCCTTCAACAACAATGTTACCGCCTTCTTCAACTACCTTTTGTAGCGCATGTTGATACATCTTGACGGCATCTTTATCAATAAGTGGACCCACATGGTTGTTCTCATCTAATGGATTACCGATTTTTAGTTGTTGATAAGCATCCGCCACAGCGCTCTTCACTTTATCATAAATGGATTCATGAATGATCAATCTTCGCGTAGATGTACAGCGTTGCCCGCAGGTGCCAACAGCGCCAAAAACAGCGCCTATGACTGTCATCTTTATATCAGCATCGGGAGTGACGATAATCGCATTGTTGCCTCCCAATTCCAATAATGATTTTCCGAGGCGCTCGCCAACTGTTTTTGCAACGATCTTTCCCATTCTCGTACTACCGGTAGCCGAGATTAAGGGAATTCGCGTATCTGAAGTCATAAACTCACCCACTTGATAATCGCCGTTGATTAAACATGATATACCTTCAGGCAAGTCATTTGCTTTTAATACCTCGGCTATTATATTCTGGCAAGCGACACCGCATAAAGGTGCTTTTTCCGATGGCTTCCAAATGGTGACATCGCCACATACCCATGCCAAAGCTGTATTCCATGACCAGACGGCCACCGGAAAGTTAAACGCTGAAATTATACCAACTACGCCCAATGGGTGATATTGCTCGTACATTCGATGACCCGGGCGTTCTGAATGCATCGTCAAACCATGCAATTGACGTGATAAACCGACCGCAAAATCACAGATGTCGATCATTTCTTGCACTTCGCCAAGTCCTTCTTGATAGCTTTTTCCCATTTCATATGAGACCAGTTTGCCAAGTGGTTCCTTGAGTTCACGAAGTTTTTCACCAAACTGACGTACGATTTCGCCGCGTTGGGGTGCAGGTTTTAAGCGCCAGATTTTAAAAGCTGCAGTAGCCGCTTTCATAGCTTTATTATAATCCTCTTTGGTCGTAGCTTTCACACTGCCAATTAATTGTCCATCTACTGGTGAATAACTCTTGATTGCTTCGCCATTCGAAAACCAATTTGATCCCGTAGAAGTCCCTTCATTTAAAGGGGAAACGCCTAGTTGTTCAAGTGCCTGCTGCATTCTAAAATCAGTTGCTACTGCTTCCATATCTCTTTTGTTTTAACTTTAGTTAGGTTCTTGCTGCGAAAATACGAATATTTATGGTCGTTTATAAAACAAAACAACCGGACTTTTAAAAGTCCGGTTGCTTGCACATTTGGTAACCAACCAAATATAATTAACCAACTAAAACCTAAAATTTAACCCGGTGTAAACTCCTAAATAGTAAGGTTGAAAACCACCGTCATTTCTTGAAAATGTATTCATTTGATACTTAAACATTGGTGATACATTGATAAAGAGTTTTTTGTTAAGCTTATAATCCAGATCTAAACCTAAATTTCCGCTAAAATTGACATCGTTAATATTAGAAGCTTCACCCAGACTTGTACTTCCGTTTTGATCTAATAAAGACACTTCATTGCTATACAAAAGATACGTGCTAACACCTCCTACCAAATGCACGCCGAATTTTTTATTAAGCAGCGCATATTTGGCTTCCATCGGGATCTCTATATAACTCATCGACTGGTTCAAATCTCCTCGAAGATTAATCACACCTCTCTGAGCGCCCAACTCAGAGCTTTGCGCCGCAATCTGGTTATTAGAAATAGCAATTAGGTTGATACCATTGATGTTGGTACCTACGTCTGCTCCAGAAAATTGCATTTCACTGGAGGCTATCAAGGCCGTCACCCCTTGGGTTTTATACGCCAATTCAACATTGTTGATGCCTGATTGCAAACTTAACCTATCGTTAATCTGATAATTTACCTTCACGCCATAGGACAAAGAAGTGTTCGTTTCTTTTTCATTTCCTGATAAGGATGTATTGATCGGTGAGCCATCGCTCAATGAATTAAAATAAACAGGAGCAATAGCCGTTCCTACAGACCACTTTTTCGATCTCGCATCGCTAGTATTCTCTTCACTTAATTGATCTTCTATCGCTTCAGCAATATCGTCTTTCGTGATTTGAAATTCTTTCCTTTCAGGCGTCTTATTGTCAGCGACGGTACTCTTTTCCTCATTTAATAGCCCTGTCGCCTTTCTTTGTTCTAGTGCTTTTTGATCTGTCTCTTTACTATCTTCTTTTCTTGTTGTTTCGGTTGTCTTGCTATTTTGAGCTATAGCTATTTCTTGAGCATTTCCTTTGCTTGCTGTATTCTCACTTTCTTTCGCTTGTTTGGTTATATTATAAGTCTTAGGTATCTGCTTAGCGATCGTTCCTTCATTTGTATTGCTGTTTTGATCAGGCTTTATTTTGGCTTCTTGTTCATTTTGGTTATTTCCTTGATTTTCAGCATCTAGAGTTTCTTTACTTTCTTCTTCGAGCCCTGAGGGCTGTTGGTCTATGTCATCATTTATCAGTGGTGACTTTGTGTTTATAGGGTTTGGCAATTGATCATCCTGATCAAAATACCAAAACCCGGTACTTACCAACAATAATAGAATTGCCGCTGCACTACCTAAACGCAGCCACAGCGGTACAATTCTTCTCCTTTTCTTTTTCGAAAGTTCTTGCTCAATGTTTTTCCAAACATTGGGCTCAGGAAATACCTCAAAATCTTTTAGTTTTTCCTGAAATAATCTATCAATATGTTTCTTTTCTTCCATTACTCAGAAACTTTATTTTTTTTTAATAATTCTTGCTCTTCCAAGCGCTTTTTTAAGGTCATTCTTGCCCTCGACAGGTTTGATTTAGATGTGCCCTCTGAAATACCCAGCATTTCTGCAATTTCTTTGTGCGAGTATCCATCAAGCACATATAAATTGAAAACCAAACGGTACTGGTTTGGTAATTGCTGAATTAAGTTTAATAAAAAGTCTAAAGAAACCTGTTCTTCATCCAATTCAACTTCTATCCTATCAGGAATTTCCTCTGTTACCAGATTCAACACGCTTTTCTCTCTATACTTCTGCAAAGCAGTGTTGATCATAATACGTTTCAACCATCCTTCAAAAGACCCCTTGAATTTATATTGCTCTATTTTCTTAAAGATGGTAATGAATCCATCTTGTAAATTATCCTGAGCATCTTGGTGGTTTTTCGAATATTTCAGGCATAGCGCAAAGAGCTTACCCGCAAATAGATGGTAAACTTGTGACTGTGCTTTTAGGTCTTTTTGTTTACACTGTTTTATGAGTTTTTCTAAACTCATTATATAGTTGGCTTTATTTACTCATTTACTGGCACTATTACTTCATCAAATATATTCTCACCATTCGTATCGACGCCTTTCCAGAACTTAAAAACATAATCGTCGCGTTGCGAAGCAATTATGTCAAAAGTAAAACTTTCTTCAATAAGTGCTTCGGTACACACCACGCCTAAACTCACTAAGGTGTTAATAGCCACGATTCGCTCATTGCCTTCTTGTTGAAAGAACAAGCTATGAAAATTATGACATCCGTTCGGTAAATCATAAGTAACTGTGATATTGTACAATTCGTTTAATGTAAATGATGCCGGAACCTCAGCCGATTTAATTGGCAAGGTTTGAAGCTCAAAACTACTTGAATCATCGTCTAAGGCACACGATGACATCAATAATATGGTTACAGCATACAAAAAAAAATTTCTCATTGTCTCCCTTATTATTTGTGTTTCTAAGATGCTCTTATTTTGAATGGTTGCGTTAAATAGTTCTATTTTTGCAACCAATGTTTCCAGTATTCGACATAAGATCTGAAGATGAATTCAAACAAATTGCTCTAAGTGTTTTCAAACATCAATTTGAAAACAATCTTGTATACCGATCATTCTGTGACTTGCTCTACGTACATTCTAGTGATGTCTCGGAGGTCAATCAGATTCCGTTTTTACCCATAGAATTCTTTAAGTCACGCCGGGTGGTGTCATCGCAAGATGCTATACAAGAAATCTTTACCAGTTCGGGCACCACTGGAAACCAGGTAAGCAAGCATTTTGTAACAGACATCTCTTTATACAAACAGAGCTACCTGAAGGGATTCCAACATTTTTACGGAACTATTGAGGACTACACAATTCTTGCCTTACTGCCTAGTTATCTGGAGCGAGGGGGTTCCTCGCTTATTCATATGATTGACGATTTGATCAAACGAACAAAAAAAACTGACAGTGGCTTTTTTCTCCAAAATCATCAAAAATTAGCCAAAAAACTACAGGTTTTGGACAAAAATGGACAAAAAGTGCTACTAATAGGTGTTTCATTCGCTTTATTAGATCTTATTGAGACTTATACTTTTGAGCTTAACAACACGATTGTAATGGAAACCGGTGGTATGAAAGGAAAGCGAAAAGAACTCATTCGCGATGAGCTTCATACCCTGTTAAAAAATGGATTTGGCGTTACAGAAATCCACTCAGAATACGGAATGACCGAACTATTGAGTCAAGCATACTCAAAAGGAAACGGGATTTTTCATTGTCCGCCATGGATGCAAATTCTAACAAGAGATACCGAAGATCCTATGACTATTCTATCGGGTCAAAAAACCGGAGGTCTCAACATCATCGATTTGGCTAATTACAACTCATGTTCATTTATCGCCACCCAAGATTTAGGAAAAATCTATAGTGATGGTTCCTTCGAAGTACTGGGTCGTTTTGATCATTCTGATATTCGTGGCTGCAATTTGATGATCGGTTAATGTTTTACAAGCCTGTTTCTGAGTTTTGCAACCATATAATCGTTGGTCGTAAGATATTCTTCTCTTAAATCTCGCAGGTATTTTACCACGGCATCTCGATTATTATAATTTGGAGATAGACAGTCAGTCATTGCTTCATCCATGACCGTTAAAACCAAATACCAATGACCAATTCTGAACGTGTATAAATCGTCAAAAATAGGGTCACAGTCTTCTTGTTCTAATTTTTGATCTATAATTAATGGTACTAAATTTAAGGTCCTGTCTACTTTTTCTCTTTCATAAAAAGTTAGCGCATATTCCTTTCCATCTACAAAGAAGGGAACATTAGACTCAACATTGTTAAAATTTAGATCAAATTTTTCGTTTATAAAAAAGTAGAATTGATCTGCTTCTTTTGGGTCTTCAAAAATAAAGGCATATTGTTTGGGCAGGTCGCGTTTGAATTTTTTAGCAATTTTTACCTTATCGGTTTCAATTTTTGGGGCAATGCTTAAAGGGATACACGAGGTAATTAGAAATACCGTGAAGAGGGTGGCAAATGGCTTCATATTTAAGTTTTGTAGTATGCATCAATAGTCGTACCAGCGGTGCTCGATTTCCGTACTTTTCTCAAATAAATTGTACTTTTAGCAATCTAACTCATTCTCTATGAAAGCATT
>JASJDL010000160.1 GCA_030065775.1 Flavobacteriaceae bacterium
ATAAATATTTATATATTTTGAATCAACAAGATCAATTCGAACGGTTCGGAGAACTCGCAATAGGATCACGGCTAAGACGATTAAGCGATCTATTAATGAAAGAAACGGTTATTGTATACAAGACATGTACTATTGACTTTGACCCCTATCATCTACCCATCTTCAAGCTAATACACCAACAAAGTGGTATCACCATAGGTGAAATCAGTACGATTTTAAATGTCACTCAACCGGCCGTGACACAATACATAAATGCCTTAATAAAGAAAAATTTAGTGATTGCGAGAATTGGAAAAACTGACAAAAGAAAACGTAAAGTAACCTTATCAACCACTGGAAAAAGGAAGTATATTCAGTTACAGCCGATATGGCTGGCGGTTGAACAAGAAGCCAGGAAAATCACACAGGTTTCCAGTAATAAGACCTTGTTAGATCATGTGAGATACATGGAGAGGACTTTAAAAGAAAAATCATTCAGTCAACGAATACTTGAAAATTTAAAAATGAAAAATACTGAGGTCATCATTGTACCATTTAAAGAAGCATATGTAGCTAATTTTCGGGACTTGAACTTTGAATGGTTAGAAAAATACTTTTATGTTGAAGATCATGATAGAGAAGTATTAGAAAATCCACGGACATATATTCTAGATAATGGCGGTCATATTTTCTTTGCTTTATATAAGGGAAAGGTAGCCGGTACTGTGGCACTTATAAACGAGCCTGAAGGCTATGAATTAAGTAAAATGGCTGTTTCACCAGAATTCCAGGGACTAAAAATCGGACAACAATTGATGCAATATTGCATCGATTTTGCCAAAGAGAAAGGTTGGAAAGAGCTACTTCTTTACTCGAATACCATCCTTGAAAACGCTATTTATATTTACAGAAAATATGGTTTTGTAGAAGTGGAAATGGAAAAAGACAAACCTTATGAACGTGGAAATATAAAAATGGTATTGAAGCTATAATCAAGCGTCGTTCCCGCGTTTGTGCAAATCACTGCCTCCGTTTATTTTGCTAAAAAAGATTGAATCGCCAGTTCATAGCCTTTTAATCCGAAGCCGATAATAATCCCACTTGCGTTAGGTGAAATATAGGATAGATGCCGAAATTCTTCACGCGCATAAACATTAGAGATATGTACTTCAATAACCGGTGTTTCAACCGCCTTTACCGCATCACCAATACCGACAGAAGTATGCGTATAAGCTGCAGCATTCAAGATAATTCCATCGGCATCAAACCCTACCTCGTGTAATTTATCAATAAGCTCACCTTCAATATTTGATTGAAAATAAATTAACTCAAGGCTCGGAAACCTTTGTTGCAAGTTCTGAAAGTAATCTTCAAAAGAAGCATTGCCGTAGACCTCGGGTTCCCTTTTACCAAGTAAGTTTAGATTTGGGCCATTGATGATGATTAGTTTCTTCATACTGCTAAAATAAAAAAACGAAGCAAATGCTTCCTTTTAATTTTATTATAATCGTATTTCAATGAAATCAGTAAGCGGCATTCCTGCCAACGGCACCAACGGTGGCTCGATGGCTACTTAGGCCCTCTTAGCAACTGAAAATATCGTATACATCTGTTTCAAACATGGCAGCTACAACTAATTTTCATTATTCATGGTTTTTCAATTTACTCCATTGAAATTGAAAACTATCTCTTGCTCATTATTTCCATTATTAACAGATAATCAACATTTCTATTAACAATTGTTCATGTAATCAGTTTTCGAAAAAGATATAATTTATTGAATTACAGTTATATATAATATTAATCTTTAGTAGAAATGTTTTAACTAATTGATATTTAGAACTTTAATTAATTTAAAAAGATTTAAAAAAGACACAATAAAAATTATCTTTGGCGTTTATAATTATTCAAAAATTAACCTTAAAACTAAATTTATGAGAAAATTATTTTTGATGGCGATGCTATTCACTTCATTTTCATTTGCTTATGCGCAAGAGCAGGCCATTAAGGCCAATCCTATTGGTCTTGCTTTTGGTGTTGCCAATGCTGGCTATGAATTCTCTACCAATGAAAAGCAAACTTTAACTGTATCAGGTTTATACTATAATATTTCTGATGTGAGCGGTTTCGGTGCCGGTGTTGAATATCGGTTCTACTTTTCTAGTGGAGAAGCACTAAGAGGTTGGCACGCAGGACCCAGCGTTGGTTATTTTTCTCTCGAGGACGATTTTAACAATTCTGCAGGGTTTCTGTCTCTTGGTGGTGAAGTTGGCCATCAGTGGATTTTTGGAGAGCACTTTGCGCTGGATGTTTTTGCCGGTTTAGGCTTTGTTTCCGGCAGCTCAGATGATCTTTCAGTATCGGTGAGTTCTACTGCTGTAGCCTTGGGTGTATCCATAGGTTATGCCTGGTAGATTCTTAATTATGTATCATAAAAAAGCGGCGCTACGCCGCTTTTTTTAATTCAAATTATAGATCAATCCGATCTGTAAAATATCAATTTTCAAACTCGATGATAAGATATCGTCTATTGAACTATCAAGTCGATCTGTTAATCCGAAGGTATACTTTGCCTGAACCGCAAAATCTTCATTGATATCATATCCGGCACCAATACCTAAACTGACCCCTGTCTCATTTACTAGTGGCTCGGCAATCGAAGGAACATTCAGTACGAAATCCAACTGCGGGCCTGCCTGTAGATTAAATTTTTCTGCTACATAATATTTGGCCATTACCGGAATTAAGATGGCCCCCTCACCACCAACACTGGCATACAAGAGCTCGGGCTGAACATGCAGCTTTTCAGTGGCTTCAATATCAGCAACGGCCCCAACATAGAAGCCCGTTCCATTTAGAATGTCAATATCAAAACTGCCCAAAATATTACTAATGTCAAAGCCGGCAACCCTAATATCACCACTCGCATTAACTAAACCTCCTGTAATACCAAATTGAACGCTTCCCTGGGCTTTTACTGTAATTGTAGAAACAAGTAAGAAGACTGCGAGTAAACTTATTTTTTTCATGATAATTGATTTAAAGTTATGATGCAAGATACAAAAAAGTGACCTGTGCTATTTGTGAAGCATCTATGAGCATAATTAAAAATAAAAGAAGGAAGTGTAACGACTTCCTTCTTTTTCGTCTTATTTACCTGCTTTTAAAAGAAATAACCCAATGATATTTGAAGTACACCGTTTTTATAACTTGAATTGTCAAGCCTGGTCGTATCATCATTGGCATCAGTCAAACCAAAGTTATAACGAGCACCAAAGTTCAACCCGCCTTCAAGTTTATATCCTACACCCACATTGACGCCAAAATCAAACCCTTTTAAGAAATCTTTAATATCTTCCTCGCCAGAATCTCCGGGAGATTCAAACTCGTCTTTCGCCGATAATAAAAATCCGGCTTGCGGACCTGCTTCCAGACTCAGCCCTTTTGCCACATAGTATTTAGCCATCAGAGGTACATTTATATAGTCTAATTTAACAGTGCCCTCATAGGTAACCAAAGACTTAGAACGAAAAACTGATTCTTCAAAAAATTCTTCTTCATAATCGGCTCCCTGACAAGAATATTGTACTTCAGGTTGAAAAGAAAATTTGTCTGAAATTGGAACTTCTAAAACCGCTCCAATATGAAAACACGTTCTAGCGTCAAAGCTATCTACGTTGTCCCCGGTGATGCATGAAAAATTAACTCCTCCTCTAAGTCCGAATAAAACTTCATCCTGGGCATTCACATTCGTGAATCCAAAAAGTAACATTGCTGTAATAATTAATAATTTTCTCATAGCTATTAGTTTAAATTAATGATTATTAAAAGGTTACACCTTTTATTATGCTTCCGCAAAAGTAGTCTACCAATTATTCGCAATCAATGATATTTGTCAGTTGAGATGAGTATGCCATGACTAGAGTTATAAAATCGTTATGATATTCAATCAAAATGCATATTTTTATGAAAATGAATTGGCAGCAGGCACTAAAAGATTATCAATTATATCTAAAAATCGAACGTGGTTTATCTGCTAATTCCATAGAAAATTACGCCAGAGATGTCAAAAAACTTATGCGGTTTTTGGAAGTCATTGAAGCCAAAGAATCGCCTATCAACATCACTGAAGATCTGATCCAAAAATTCATCTACGAAATTGCCAAAACTGTGAATGCCCGTTCACAGGCGCGCGTGATTTCCGGTTTACGAAGTTTTTTTGATTATTTGATCTTTGAAGACTATAGAAAAGACAATCCTACACTACTTATTGAATCACCGAAAATTGGAAGAAAATTACCTGATACTTTATCTGAAGAAGAAATCAATACAATTATTGATACCATTGATCTCAGCACAAAGCACGGGCAGCGCAACAAAACACTTTTAGAGACTTTGTACAGCTGCGGATTACGGGTAACCGAATTGATTACATTACAACTGTCTGACCTGTTTTTCGACGAAGGGTTCGTACGAGTGATTGGCAAAGGTGATAAACAACGATTTGTACCCATTAACCTGCATACACAAAAACTGATCTTGATTTATGTAAATCAAGTTCGAAATCATATAAAAACACAAAAAGGACATGAGGATACACTTTTTTTAAACCAAAGAGGTAAACAATTAACCCGTACTATGATTTTCTTAATAGTAAAGGAGGCGTCTGAGCGCGCAGGAATCAGAAAAAATGTGAGTCCACACACCTTTCGGCATTCGTTTGCAACACATCTCTTGGAACGTGGTGCAGATTTACGATCGATACAGCAGATGCTGGGGCATGAAAGTATCACCACTACAGAAATTTACATGCATGTCGATAAAACTTTCCTTAAAGAAGTGGTGGAAAAGTATCACCCCAGAAAATAATTCAAAATTATGCTTTTGATGCCCGGTACCCTCTTTTCCCGTAGCGTTTCAGCAATAGAAAAAGTGCGCTGACTATGATGATATTCTTTATAATATATTGCCCAACAATTGTAAAGGAAAACGGCGAATCTGCGAATGAGACATCAGGAAATAGTACTAAGGGCATAAAGGTAAAAAACATATGAACCAATGCTAAAATTATTGCTGTTCGTTTATAAAGTCCAAACAATAACAGTGCTCCTACCGCGGTTTCCCAAACTGCTAACATAAAATAAGAGATATCAATTGGAATGTAGCCAAATGTTAGCTGATTTATGGTGTTTTTCGCCAATTCTTCTGCAGGGCTTAATGCCGGAAAAAATTTTAGCAAACCAAACCATAGGTATACCACTCCGATGGAAAAGAGCATAAAATCAATTGCTTTAATATGTCTTAGCAAATTTGATAAAAGACTTTTCATTGGTAAACGCGATTGGTTTTACTTGGCAATATTCACAGCCCTTGTTTCTCGAATGACGGTCACTCGCACTTGGCCCGGATACGTCATATCATTCTGTATCTTCTGCGAGATATTAAACGATAATTCTGAAGCTTTAATATCATCAACCTTCTCGCTTTCTACAATAACACGTAGTTCCCTTCCAGCCTGGATGGCATAGGCTTTCTGTACCCCGGTAAAACCAAAAGCTACCTCTTCCAAATCCTTTAAACGTTGAATATAAGAATCAAGCACTTGGCGTCGGGCACCTGGCCTGGCACCGGAAATAGCATCACATACTTGCACAATTGGCGAAATTAATGACTTCATCTCAATCTCATCATGGTGTGCGCCAATCGCATTGCAGACATCATCTTTTTCACCATATTTCTTAGCCCATTCCATTCCTAATAAAGCATGTGGCAGTTCGCTTTCTGTTTCCGGTACTTTACCAATATCATGGAGCAATCCGGCCCGTTTTGCCACTTTAGGATTTATGCCCAGCTCAGAAGCCATAACAGCGCATAGGTTCGCTACTTCCCTGGAATGTTGTAACAGATTTTGGCCATAAGATGAGCGGTATTTCATTCGGCCCACAACTTTAATTAATTCAGGATGAAGTCCGTGAATACCTAAATCGATAACGGTTCTCTTTCCGACTTCAATAATTTCCTGGTTAATCTCTTTTCGGGTTTTGGCTACCACTTCTTCAATACGCGCAGGATGTATCCTTCCGTCGGTCACCAATTTATGCATTGATAAACGGGCAATTTCCCGACGTATCGGGTCAAAACAAGACAAAATAATCGCTTCAGGGGTATCATCAACAATAATCTCCACGCCGGTAGCCGATTCTAAAGCGCGAATATTACGTCCTTCTCGACCTATAATTCGCCCCTTTACATCATCAGATTCTAAATTAAAAACAGAGACACAGTTCTCTATGGTCTGCTCAACTCCAATACGTTGAATGGTGCTCAAAACAACCTTTTTTGCTTCCTGTTGAGCGGTCAGTTTCGCTTCCTCTAAAGTATCTTGAATATAGGCCATTGCGTCAGAACGCGCTTCTTCCTTTAAGGAGGCCATGAGTTCTTTTTTGGCATCTTCAGCAGAAAAACCAGAGATAACTTCCAGTTGTTCTACCTGCTTTTTATGTAGTTTCTCGGTTTCTTTCTTTTTCTTATCTAAGAATTCGAGCCGATATTTATAATCAGATTCTTTAGATTCCAGCGACTTATTGAGCTTTGCGTTTCTATTGAGCTCCTGAGAAACTTTAGACTCTTTTTCGCGAATTCTCTTCTCTGCCTCAGAGACTTTTTTATCGCGTCCGAGAATCACTTTTTCATGTTCGGCTTTTAGTTCTATGAACTTTTCTTTGGCTTGTAGTATTTTATCCTTTTTGAGGTTTTCTCCTTCTAATTTGGCTTCTTTTAAAACTGAAGCTGCTTGTTTTTTAGCGTTTTTTATAATTAATGATGCTTTATTCTTTTCCAGGGTTTTGGCTATAAAAAAACCGATAGCCAAACCAACGATTCCAACAACAATTGGTATGATCAATCCTTCCATTACGTGAGTTTTATGTAAAAAAAAACCTACACTAGTCTGGGGTTTTATAAACTCCATAAAAACAAGTTTAGGGCTAACTAGCTGGTTGAAAATCCGCAGTACTAAAATAAATTCAGTATAGACGGCACGCTCTTGCAACTAAAACTCACCCTTTTTAAAATGATAGTGTTGAGTTTATTAAACAAATAACTAATGTAGGCAGTACTAATTATATTTTAAAGAACTTATAAATGAGTATCTAATATAGCACTCATCTCTTTTAATTTATTTTCTATTTTATGAGCATCCTGCTCATTATAAATACTTTTTACTTCTTGCAAAGACGCAAATTGCAAGGCACACATAGCTAACACATCTTGCTTGTCACGCACCTCATAATTCTCTTCAAACTTTCTTATAAGGTCGTTTATTTTCTTTACAGCTTTTCGTATACCCTCTTCTTCTCCTTCGCTCTTAATGGTTAGCGGATAAACTCGGTCGCCAATGGTAACTTTTATTTTAAGTTTATCGTCCATTTCTAGTTTATTCGCCAAGCTGGGCTATACATTTATCAATTTCGCGTATTAACGTATTTATCTTAAGTTTCGTTATGTGTTTATCTCCTTTGCTGCCTACAATTGCATTTGCAATTTTTAATGACTCGTAATTGCTTTCTAAATTCGTAAGTGATTCTTTTTGTGAATCAATTTCTTGAATAAGTTTATCACTTTTTTCAAGTAATTGTTGGTTCTCAATTTGTAATAATTCGTACTTAGAAAGTAATTTATCTAACTTACTTTGCAGAGAATCAACTATTTCTAAAACATTACTCATTAATTCCAAAGAGTATAAACCGTCTGAACAAATTTAATATTACT
>JASJDL010000161.1 GCA_030065775.1 Flavobacteriaceae bacterium
ACTGCTGACAAGTTAATCAATCCCAATGCCGATCCGTTTATCAAATTTGCCTTAGGTGAAAACGTCAAGCAAAGTAATTGGGGTGATATGAATACGATTCGATTCCCACAAACCAGGATGGGTGTCGAACAAGTATATACTGATTACTTCTTGAGAGCAAAAGAGTATGACCAAAAATGGAAAACGTATAATAAACTTTCTACCAAAGCAAAAGCGAGAACAAAAGCTCCCCGCAAAGATATAGAACTTGAGGTGTTGGCCCAGATCTTAAATAAAGAGCGCTTTATCTCCTGTCATTCATATGTACAAAGTGAGATCAACATGTTAATGAAGGTTGCTGAAAAATTCAATTTTAATATCAATACGTTCACTCATATTCTCGAAGGCTATAAGGTTGCTGACAAAATGCAACAACATGGTGTGGCCGGTTCTACATTTTCAGATTGGTGGGCCTATAAATATGAAGTAAATGATGCCATACCATTTAACGCGGCCATTATGCACAATGCAGGCGTGCTGACGGCAATTAATTCTGATGATCGTGAAATGTCCCGAAGGTTAAATCAAGAGGCGGCCAAAGCAGTGAAATACGGTGGTGTTTCAGAAGAAGATGCCTGGAAGTTTGTAACGCTCAATCCTGCCAAAATGCTTCATATCGATGATCGTGTGGGAAGTATTAAAACAGGTAAGGATGCTGATTTAGTGTTGTGGACGGATCATCCAATGTCTATTTACACCAAGGCAGAAAAAACGATGATTGAAGGTGCTATCTACTATGATTTGGAAAAACTTCCCGAAATGATTGATGCCATTCAAAAAGAACGTAATCAGCTTATCAATATGATGCTAAAAGTTAAAAATAAAGGCATGAAAACACAAGCTCCGAAAACTACCAAAAAGGAGGCATTTCACTGTGATACATTAATCTATCAACAATAAAACATACAGACATGAAAAATTTCTTCAATAAAATAAAGGTTTTAGTGCTGTTGATAGGTCTAACAGCATATGCACAGCAAACTCCGACACCTAAACAGAGTGAATCTATTTTAATTACCGGAGTAACTGCTCATATTGGTAATGGACAGGTATTAGAAAACGCCGCAATCGGATTCGATAAGGGTAAAATAACGTATGTCGGAACCACGCAAGGTGCTTCCGCAGGTAATTTCTCAAAAGTAATCGATGCTTCAGGCAAACATGTCTATCCGGGGTTTATCGCTACGAATACATCCCTTGGCCTGGCTGAAATTTCTGCCGTACGAGCCACAAGAGATTTTGATGAGGTAGGTGCATTTTTACCACATATACGCAGTTTAATCGCTTATAATGCAGAATCTAAAGTCGTGGAGAGTATGCGCCCTAATGGTGTTTTGATCGCGCAGATAACACCTAGAGGTGGGACCATATCGGGAACATCTTCTGTGGTACAGTTAGATGCCTGGAACTGGGAGGATGCCGCCTTGAAAATTGATAATGGCGTCCATTTAAACTGGCCGAACGTTTTTCAAAGAGGACGCTGGTGGTTGGGCGAAGATCCCGCTTTTAGTTCAAGTAAAAATTACACGAAGCGAGTAGGAGAAATCGCTAGTTTCTTTGACAACGCCCAAGCCTATTTAAATCAGGGTTCACAAGAAAAGAACTTGCCTCATGAAGCCGTGAAGGGCCTTTATGACGGAAGTCAAAAACTCTATATTCATGCTGGTCGCGAAAAGGCCATTGTAGACGCAGTAAATTGGGCAACAAAAGAAGGAATTCAAAAGATTGTTTTAGTACATGGAAACGAAGCAAGTCTGGTTTCAGATTTATTAAAGAAACATGACATCCCGGTTTTGATTCCCAGGCCGCATCGCTTACCCTGGGCAGAAGATGATGACGCCATCGGCCCTTTCAAACTGGCAAAACAATTGACCGATAAAGGATTAACCGTTGCTATCGAAATGGAAGGCCAAATGGAGCGAATGAACACCCGAAATTTACCATTCTATGCCGGCACTTACGCGGCCTATGGTTTGGATAAGGAAGCAGCTGTTCAGTTAATCACATTAAACGCCGCAAAGATATTGGGTATTGACGATATCGTCGGTAGTCTGGAAGTCGGTAAAGATGCTACCCTGTTTATTTCAAAGGGTGATGCGCTGGATATGCGTACCAACAGTCTAGAAAAAGCCTTCATACAAGGACGCGATATTAGCCTGGAAACACACCAGACCAAATTATTTAAACGCTATTCAGACAAGTTTGCCAATGGCAATTAAATAAAACTCTGTCATTTCTGTATTTGATTTGACATAACGGAAGTAAAACTAATTAAAAGCTCCCTTCTCGGGAGCTTTTTATATTTTTGACAAATTTTTACGGTGTATAAGGAGATCTCAAGCATACAAAACCAACTAGTAAAAGATATTTTACAACTCCAGGAAAAGTCCAGGGCACGTAAAAAGTCGGGACTATTTGTTGTTGAGGGGAAACAAGAGATACAGCTCGCACTAAAAGGAAACTATGAATTGACCTCGCTCCTATTTTGTGATGCCATTTTTCATGAATCTGAATTACAAGATTTTAATGTTGAGCAAGTCAAAATTAGCAAGATTAGCAAGATAGTGTATCAGAAACTGGCACGTCGTGATTCTACAGAAGGTGTTATAGCATTATTTAAAACCAAAGAACATTCCTTAGAAACCATTATATTTCAGGGCGACAATCCTTTGATTTTAGTGGCGGAAGCGCCTGAAAAACCTGGAAATATTGGTGCGCTGCTTAGAACGGCAGATGCCGCTAATCTGGATGCGGTACTGATTGCTAATCCCAAAACAGATTTATATAATCCAAATATTATTCGATCGAGCGTTGGTTGCCTATTTACCAATCAGATTGCCGTGGGTTCAACTGCTGAAATTCGTTCCTTTTTGAAAACGCATAATGTCTCCATCTTCTGCGCAGCTTTATCGGCTTTAAAATCATACGTTACGGTCGATTATACGAAGTCATCAGCCATTGTTGTAGGTACCGAAGCAACAGGATTGAGTGATGAATGGCTCGAAAACAGCACAGAAAACATAATCATCCCAATGCAAGGGGAAATTGATTCGATGAACGTTTCAGTTTCGGCAGGGATTTTGATCTTTGAAGCGAAACGTCAACGTAATTTTAAGTAGATGATGAGAAAATTCGCTATACTTTTAGCACTTTTTGCCATCATTGGATGCAGAAGTTCAAAAAAAAGCACTATGGCCTCCAATAAAAATAAATTAGATGCCCAATTCAAATTATATGAAGGTACAAAATACAGGTATGGTGGCACGGATAAAAGCGGATTCGATTGTTCGGGATATGTGAATAAAGTTTATAAAGATGCCTTTAGCATTCAACTCCCCAGAATGACAAAAGATATTGCTAAAGAAGGCAAAAAAGTGTCAAAGTCTAATCTAAAACCCGGTGATCTTGTCTTTTTTCGACCCACATCGCGTTATCGACACGTAGGTATTTACATGGGCAATGGTGAGTTTATGCACAGTTCAACGTCTAAGGGTGTAATAAAATCGCGTTTAGATAACGTGTACTGGAAAAAGAAATACCGCTACGCAAGAAGAATACTTAGTAAGTAAGAAGTACAAAGTAAGAAGTTAGAAGTAAGAAGTGTAAAAAATATAAGATTTAGATGAATTTAACCCCAGAAATAATATTTAATGTAATTATAGGGATATTAGTTGTTAGTTTCTTGATAGACAAATACTTAGATTTATTGAATGCGAAACACTTTGATGATGAAATACCCGAGGAATTGAAAGATGTATATGATCAAGAGCGCTATTTGAAATCACAGCAATATAAAAAAGAAAACTTCCGGTTTTCGATGCTCATTTCTGCGATTTCCTTTATTGCAACGATTGCTTTTTTCTACTTAGATGGTTTTGCCTACGTTGATGGCATCGCACGTAGCTTCAGCTCGAATGAAATTATCATTACTTTACTCTTCTTCGGTATCATACTTTTGGGAAGTAGCATCCTTACCACACCTCTTTCCTATTATCAAACTTTTGTGATTGAAGAAAAGTATGGCTTTAATACATCCACTAAAAAACTATTTTTTATAGACAAAATCAAAGGATGGCTGCTTATGATCGTTATAGGTGGTGGGGTCTTAGCATTGATTGTCTGGTTCTATCAACTTACGGGACAGAATTTCTGGATCTATACCTGGATATTTATTGCAGCTTTTTCCATTTTCATGATGTTGTTTTACTCTACTTTGATCGTACCATTGTTTAACAAACAAACACCGCTTCAAGAAGGAGAACTAAAGACCAAACTTGAAGATTTTGCTTCTAAAGTAGGATTTAACCTTGATAAAATATTTGTGATCGATGGCTCAAAACGCTCGACCAAGGCCAATGCTTATTTTACCGGATTTGGCACTAAAAAACGCGTTGTCTTATACGATACATTGATAAACGACCTGGAACCCGACGAAATTGTTGCCGTATTGGCACATGAAGTAGGTCATTATAAGAAAAAACATATCATTTTCAATATGTTTACCTCCATTCTTACCACCGGAATCACCTTGTATATCTTATCACTGTTCATAGATAATTCATTGTTAGCAAATGCCTTATCGGTAGACAAACCTAGTTTTCATATAGCCCTCATAGCTTTTGGTGTTCTTTATACCCCAATTTCTGAGGTTACCGGATTGGCAATGAATTATATTTCCCGTAAATTCGAATACCAGGCAGATGCTTATGCAAAGGAGCATCATAGCGCGGCGTCCTTGATTTCATCCTTAAAGAAATTATCCAAGAATAACTTAAGCAATTTAACGCCACACAAGAGCTATGTGTTCGCACATTATTCGCACCCAACCTTATTGCAGCGGGTTCAGAATTTAGCTAAATAACACGAGTGTCATTTGCCCAGCAAAAATCTTTGTTTTAATTTTAATGTATGGCTTACGTAGCAACTATAGAAGAAGAAAAAAAAGAAATAGCCAAGCGCTATAAAGACATGTTGAGCGAAACGTATCAGACCCTTTCATTAAAGGACAAGCGAATGATACGTAAGGCGTTCGACATCGCTGCTGATGCCCATAAAGAGCAACGTAGAAAATCGGGTGAACCCTACATTTACCATCCAATAGCCGTCGCAAAGATCGTCGCCAATGAAATTGGGCTCGGGGCAATTTCAATTGCTGCTGCTTTATTACATGATGTTGTAGAAGATTCTGATGATTATACGTTCGAAGATATTGAACAGCTCTTTGGTGAAACGGTGGCTAGAATTGTCAATGGACTTACGAAAATATCGAATTTGAGCAAAGAGCAGGATATTTCGATACAGGCAGAGAATTTTAGAAAAATGTTGTTGACATTGAACGATGATGTTCGTGTAATACTGATCAAAATTGCCGACCGATTGCATAATATGCAAACCATGGCATCCATGCCGGCACAGAAGCAGGTAAAAATATCTTCAGAGACCTTATATATTTATGCACCACTCGCCCATCGCTTAGGACTCTATAATATTAAGACAGAATTAGAAGATTTAGGATTAAAATATACGGAACCTGAAGTTTACAGAGACATTCAAACCAAGATTCAGGATAGCAAGGAAGAACAAAATGAATATATCGAGGAGTTTGCAAAGATCATAAAGTCATCCTTAGATAAAGAAAAGATTAAATATACCATAAAAGGTAGGCCAAAGTCTATTTTTTCTATCCGTAAGAAGATGCTTGCGCAAGGAGTATCTTTTGATGAAGTCTATGATAAATTCGCTATTCGCATCATCTATAAGTCTACAGAAGATCGCGAAAAGTTCGATGCCTGGAAGATCTATTCAATTGTAACCGATCACTTTCGACCAAATCCCAACCGCCTACGCGACTGGATTTCACAACCGAAATCCACTGGTTATGAATCGCTGCATATTACGGTAATGGGGGCTAAAGGAAGATGGGTAGAAGTACAAATCCGCTCAGAGCGGATGGACGAAATTGCTGAAAAAGGGTATGCCGCCCATTTTAAATACAAGCACGGAAGTGATAAAGAATCCGGCCTAGAAGGATGGCTAAACAGATTAAAGGAAACACTTGAAAACAGGGATATCAATGCTGTTGATTTTGTCGAGCAGTTCAAATTAAACCTTTATTCTAAAGAGATTTATGTGTTTACACCTAAAGGAGACATTAAATCACTCCCTAAGGGTGCCACACCAATAGATTTTGCCTTTGCCATTCATACGGAAGTTGGTATGCGCTGCCGAGGAGCACGTGTAAATGGAAAACTAGTACCTCTTAGTCATGAGTTAAAGAGTGGCGATCAGGTTGAAGTGATTACATCCAATACCCAAAAACCTAAATTAAGCTGGTTGGATATTGCTCAAACCGCTCGCGCGAAATCTAAGATACGAACGGCCTTAAAAGACGAACAAAAGCAAATTGCCGCTGAAGGTAAAGAGATCTTAACACGTAAGCTACGCCATTTAAAGATTCAGCTTAATGAAAAAACAATCAACGAACTGGTTAATTTCTTTAAACTGAAAACCAGCCTCGATTTATTCTACAGAATCGGTAATGGCTCCATTGATAACCAGCAACTTAAAGAATATGTAACGCAGCGCAATAATGCCTTATATAGTTTCTTTAAAAACCGGTTGCGCAGATCTGCAACAAAGGGTGTTGATACCAATTTTCAGGAAGTTACAAATAAGTACGATCTCCTGGTATTTGGTAAAGAAGAAGATAAGCTTGACTATAAGTTGGCCAACTGTTGCCATCCCATACCGGGTGATAAGGTTTTTGGTTTTGTTACCGTAAATGAGGGTATTAAAGTACATAAGCAAAATTGTCCAAATGCCATAAGCATGCAATCACAGTATGCATATCGCGTCATGCCGGCTAAATGGATCGACTCTTCGCAACAGGAATATAAGGTTACACTTAAGATCACGGGCTTGGACAATATGGGCTTAGTCAATGAAGTGACAAGGGTGATATCGAACAGCATGCACGTAAATATCCATAGTATCAATATTGCAGGCGATGCCGGTG
Organism: Flavobacteriaceae bacterium; assembly: GCA_030065775.1. Classification (GTDB taxonomy): domain Bacteria; phylum Bacteroidota; class Bacteroidia; order Flavobacteriales; family Flavobacteriaceae; genus Aureibaculum. The sequence goes on from JASJDL010000161.1 coordinate 7,055, forward strand.
TCTTTGAAGGTAAGATTGCGATTAGTATTAAAAATAACACGCAACTTAAGAAATTAGTGAACAGACTCAAGAGTATTGAAGGAATTGATAAGGTGAAGCGACTCGATTAAATTTGTTTACAAATTGTTGATCTTTTTGAAAAACCACCCTAGAAATCATCCAATTAAAATGTAAATTTGCCTGTTATGAGTGCAGTTAAACGCGTAGAGAATCAAAAAAACCAGGAAATTGTAAAGAGCGTCTTTACGAAATTCCTTGAGAAAAATGGCCATAGAAAAACACCGGAACGCTATGCCATCCTGCAGGAAATCTATGATCACAATGATCACTTTGATATTGAATCACTCTACATTTACATGAAGAATAAAAACTATCGTGTAAGCCGTGCCACACTTTACAACACTATTGAATTACTATTGGAATGTGGTTTGGTACGCCGTCATCAATTTGGCCAAAATCAATCGCATTACGAAAAATCATACTTCGATAAACAGCATGACCACTTGATTTTG
>JASJDL010000162.1 GCA_030065775.1 Flavobacteriaceae bacterium
TCTATAATTCAGATAAAAATGTCAAATGGGAGTCATTGAACAACAGGGAGATCTCTCTGGATGGCATATCAGAATTGAAATTGGTACACGCTTGGAACAAATATCCAAAAATTGACATTTCTGAACTAAAAGAAATACCATCAGAAAAACTGATGGAAGACTTCGACTTGATAAAAACAATGGTCCTGCAAGTGCACCCGGGGGTATATCGTTACAGCACAGAAAGCGAAATCAATCAAGCATTAGATAAACTAAAACGCTCTTTTCAGAGAGACTTGAGCTATGGCGAAGCCTACCTCGTTATCTCAGAATTACTAGGTCAAATACAATGTGACCATACTTTTGCTTCCTTTTATAATCAAGGACCTATCTTAAAAGAAGTTATTCATAACCAAAAGGACAAAATACCCTTTACATTTAAATGGATTAGGGATAGGATGGTCGTGTTAAAAAACGCAAGTGAAGCTGTGCTTCCCAGTGGTAGTGAGGTTGTAAAAATTGATGGGGTGTTGACCTCTAACATCCTCAATGATTTGAAAAAATATGCGAAGGCAGATGGAGCCACTGATAAAAGCAGGGTTAGTCAGCTAGAAGTTGATGGATATCCTTATCGTTACAATGCGTTTGATGTTTATTATTCCTTAAAGTATTCAGTTCAAGATACTTTCGAACTAGAGATTCGAACCCCTGATGGAAATCAAAGAATAGTGAATGTTGAACCTATTACTAGAGAAAAAAGAGCAGAAGAACTAACGAAAAGATATCCAGACTTCCCCTCTACGAAGGACATGCTATGTGGTTATCAAAAACTAAAAAATAAGGTTGGACTGTTAAAAGCAGGAACTTTTGATGATTCTGGTATGGATAGGGATTGGAATAAGTATTTGAAGGAGACATTTATCCAAATAGAAAGAGATGGAATCAAAAGTCTGATAGTTGATCTTAGGAAAAATCAAGGAGGATTTGATGAAATTGGAGAAACCCTGATGAGACATTTGATGAAAAAACCTGGAAGTCTTGAAAATTATGTTGACAAGACCAGATTCAAAATTTTTCCTGAATCTTTAAAACCCTATGCTCAATCTTGGGGCGACCCTTGGTATTATGATCTTGAAGTGACTTCAGGTCCTGACGAACAGGGTTATTTTGAAAGACCACGTTATATAGAACCTGTGGTGAAACCTGCAAGAAATGCATTTGACGGAGAAGTATACTTTTTGGTAGGGCCAGATAATGTTTCTATGGCCTATTATTTAGCAACTGCAATCAAGAAGAACACTATTGGTACAATTATAGGAGAGGAAACAGGTGGTAATCAGCAGGGCATTAATGGTGGGCAGATTTTGTTTTTAAGACTGCCTAATTCCAAAATAGAAATTGATGTTCCAATCGTTGGAAGCTTTGCTCTTAATAATAAGGCACCAAACAGTGGAGTCCTTCCAGATTATCAAGTCTTACTAACTGCAAAGGAGATAACTGAAAATAAGGACCCCGCATTGGAAAAAGCGCTGTCATTAATTCAAAATCAGCACTAATATAAGTGGTATGAAGAACCACACACCCACCTTGTTGATGGCATTTTCGAATGCTTTTACTCACTTCCAATGTGAGGTTATACTCCTAAACTCAAACAATTCATATGTGTTCGCTGATAATTCATGTATTGTTCAAGAACTATTTGGCATTGGAAACGAATAAAATATACTGGTTAATGATCACCACTCAAAGCATTAAGCGTGTTTACAGGAAATGAAGTAATGAATATTTGAACCTATGAAATACCAGGATGGCAGACCATATCTATTAGTATTGCTTTTCTTTGCTCTGGTATTCCTGAGTCAAAGCTGTGAAAAAAAGCCCAAACATTTGCATAAATCCACCGACTCATCAGTATCGATAGAATATCCAGAAACCTATGAGCTATCTAACATTATACTTGCATTGACTGACTACGGAAAATCAGATCGCTGGGAGGTGCGAAAAGGATTCCCATACTATAAAAAGGTTATGGCTCACTTTGAGTCATTTAAAAGACATCCTCTAATGGATTCTGTGAATTATTCTAGAGAACGCTGGAAAGAATATTTAAGCTTTCGTACAGATGCGTACGCTTTTGCCTTTAATGAGCGTGGAGACTTGGAAAGGAAGAAAGATTTTTTAACAAATCCCGAGGTATCACCTTTCGATGATTATTTAGAATTGATCAATGATTTTGCGAAGCAGACAAATTTCAGAGAGTTTTTTAAGCACCAAAAGCCATTTCGAGATTCAGTTTTAAAGAGCTATAAAAAAGATTACTTCATCAATGAAATGAGGAGTTTCTTACAAAATGAGTTTACGGTTCCCGTCTATGAAAAAAAATACAAAGTTGTCCTTTCTCCTTTTGTCTATAGGATGAACTGCCATCGCTCTATAGATTCAGTTACTGAAGCTGATTTTCCCACTCTTTCAGATTATATCTTGTTTGATAGTATTCCAGGATCTTTAGAAAATAAGATCATAGCCTGTCATTCACTCTTTACCGAAATGGATCACGCATACGTCAATCCTACCTCTTCAAAATATGCAGATGACATTGAAAAAGTGTTTAAAGACTCTATTTGGGATATAAAAAGTGGCTACCAAGCATATGAAAGAGGTGTGTTCAATGAGTATATGACTTGGGCAGTATACGACTTGTTTGTGTACGAGTTTTTTCCAGAGCAAGCTGGCCCCTTAACCACCTATTGGCATTATCAAAATGACAGTCGAGGGTTTAGGTATTCGTATTACTTCGCTAACCTACTCAGGTCAATTTATGAGAATCGAATGGAAAACGAGCTCATCGAAAATCTATTCCCTAAATTATTGAATAAGATATCTGAAAGCCAGCAACACCTTACCAAACCAGAGATTAAGAGTAATGATACTATTAAGTTGAAAAAGACATTAAATACAAAAATCCAGCTGTGTTTTTCGGAGCCTATGCAGGAGACCCATGACTTTCAGTTGCTGCTCCGTTCTCAGAAAAAAACAGATACTATAGATATAACTAGAAAATCAAATTTGATTTGGAGCAGTCAAAGCAAGATAGCAAGTTTTAACCTGGATCTATCCAAATATAAAGGTGAATATCTAACTGTTTATTTCAATTGGTGGGGGGTCGAAAAACCTCTCGTAAGTAAAAAAGGAGTCTTGCTAACCAGTGGCAGTAAAGTGGTACTCAAAAATGACTGAACCAATAACGACTCTTTCTGTTTTTCTTCTTTGCTCTATTTATTCTTGATCGAGTTCGTTGACAATGTATGTTTGTTAATAGTGTCATGAAGAATAAAATTAACAATCAAACATATCTAACTAGTAATTAGTTAATTATAGATAAATTCGGTGACCTATTTGATAAATTAAAAAAGGTCACCGAATTGGGCACTCTTAATTTATTACAATTTAATCCCAATTATAGAACAAAATAGACGTCTTTTTTAATAAATCTTCAATAAATCATTTTACTTTCTTGCCTTTGCCAGTCATGGTAAGGTTGTATTCGGTAATAGGCATGTCTGAAAAGTTGGCTACATTTCTTCTTTGATACTCCGTATAATTTTCATTAAACTGAATGGTTTGAGCGAATCGCTCAAGTTTTCCATCTGTGACACCCAATTCTCCTTCCGCATAAATTGTTCTAGTTTGTGGATTAAAGGTAAAAGTCTCAAAACCTGTTGCAGGCCAGTTGCTAAATACCCCGGTTCGTTCAAAAGACCCTGATAATTTGCTCCATTGTATCATCTCAAGGGTTTCCCGATATCTTCCCTTAAGTCGGCCTTCATTAGTATCAAGGCTGTATCGGCAAAAAATGAATTTTTTAGTACCTCGATAATCCAAGTCATACGAGCATACCATTGTTCCTTTTTCTGAAAATTCAGGTTTTGACCCAGGTTTATACGTATCATACCAATCAAATTCCACTTCCCAAGTGCCAATAAGAAAGTCTAAATCTTTGATTGTGGATTTATTTTGAGATTGAACGAATAAAGTTGAAAGTAGTAATAATATTACCGAAATTGTTTTAATACTCATAATAGGAAAATTTATAATTATACTTATTTATATTCTTCTTGAATTCAAATATCAATTTCATTAGTGATACTGAATGCTGAAGTTCTCTTTTTTTTTTGCATCATATCACTACTGAATTATTTATAATTTTTTAAAAATTCTCCAAGACGGAAACTTTGGTATCTACCTCTTAAAATTTTACTGTTAGCGGCAATTCTATTTGTGGCACATTTACAATCCCCACCCCATATCTAACATCTCTTAAAATAGGTTCATGGTCAGGAGAAACCATAAGAAAAAAAATAAAACACTTTATTTCCCATCAGCATTTTTAACCAACCCTATCTGTCAAACAATTTTTTCCTCACCTTACGAATGTGATATATTTTACTAATGTGCGATTTGTGAGTAAAAAAGTATGAGATTTTTCTACATTAGACCGACGAATTCATGAATTCGTCATAACATCCTAAATTTCGACGGCGTAGTTCCTGTTATTTTTTTGAATGCACCGTTGAAAGTTGATAAAGAATTATAACCACATTCAAATGCTATAGACGATATGGTAATATTATTATATTTATTTGATAACAATTCCTGAGCTTTCTCAATTCTCAATTCATTAATAAACTCAGAAAAACTCTTAGAAAATTTTGTGTTCAGCACATATGAAAGTCGATAATGATGTACTTTTATCTTATGAGCAATTTTACTTAATGAACAATCGTTTTCAAATTGAATTTCACTTCTTTCTAAATAAATAATAGACTTTTCTTTTATTTCTTCCATTTCAAGTTCAGCGACTTTTTCTCTTTTGTTAATACTCTTGTTTATAGCAATTACCTGAGGGTTTCTAAAGAGAAAAAACTAACCGCATAAATGAAAGCTGCATAGATTATTGGGCCAAGTAGATACGGAGTCAGCCCAAATACATAATTTGAGAAATAAGCTAATTGAAGAAAAAAAGCTCCCAAAACTAGTATTAATAATCAGTTCTTTATCTCCTTATTTATATCACTTTTTCTATTTCCAACAAGACAATAAATAGTTGCCAAAGTATAAATCATTGGGTGCACAAGAAGAAATGTATATCCTCCGCTATACCAACATTTTCTAATGTCACTATGGGTGCCGATAACATTAAAATTAGCGGAACCATAAAGTGTAAGAAATACTTACTTTTTCATCCCAAATTTCTTATTGAGAATAACACATATAGAAACAATGCAGGAGCAAAAATGGCATGGGCTAGAAATCTAAAATTTATAAAGAAGTTATCTGAATCGCTCACGTAGACCCATAGTAAGGACTTAATAATTCTTATACTTACACTGAGGAAAACTACAGGTAGTAAAAGATTTTTAATACTCTTTTTTCTATTAAAAAAGGTACTAACTGATCAAAATATCGCTTGAGCTCCGCCAATACTTGATTGTAATAACCTCATATCTTTATCAAATCGTAAGTTTTCATAATTTGAATAACATAGCTAATCTAATAGTTTGAGCATAACCCCAAAGTTAAGATTTCCGTAACTCTACGAAATATTTGAAATATCTAAGAATCGAAAATATTTACGATAAACAAAGGACCTTACTCTTTCAAAATATTAGACACCCATTTTTTTAATTCAGCTGTGTATTGTTCTGAAATTATTTCTTCCTCTGGATTGCTATCCTCATTAAGTATCATCATATGACCCGCACTTTTAACTCTAATTATCTCAAACTTTGAATTACCATTTTTGTCAAAGACTTCTTTCCAAACATGGACACTTTCATCAATTGGAACCCATCTATCAGCTTCACCATAGAATAACATAATTGGAATATCTACCTTTTGATAATACTCTCTAGGATCAAAGTCCATTTCATGAATCCACTTAGTAGTGGTTACGTCCTCAGGTAAATTGCCTCTCCATGGAAGATATACGTCTGAAAACCACTCCTCTTCTTTATATTCATCGATTTCTTCTTGCGTACTTTGCCGTTCTTTATTACCCCTGTAGTATTCGTTAGTAATGCTCCTTAAATGCTTCGCTACCTTAATTACTGAATCCGAATAATTATTCATCCTTAATGTTGTCACAGCACTATATTCCATCTGTTTTGCAGGACTAACTCCAGAACTAGATACGAGCACCATAAACGAAATATACTTGGGACTTATGGAGTATGCGCAAGGTGCAAGCCAACCTCCTTGACTAATTCCAAAGAAACCAACTTGATTTGTCTTTATATCTTTTCTTTGCACAAGTACATTAACTGCACTTAATGCATCCTTTGCGAGGGTTTCCAGGCTTGCAGTGTTAAAATCTCCTGTAGATTCTCCTGAACCTCTTCTATCATAAGTAAATACTGCAACGCCTATTTCGTTCATGTTTTTTTCAAGATGATTATATAATTGGTTATTATGATGTCCATGACTTGCTGAATGCAGTACAACAATTACAGGGTATTTTTTAGTATTACTAGGTTTACTTAAATAGCCAACTAAGGTATCTCTTCCTAAAGTAAATTCTACTCTTTCCTCATTAAAAGATCGGATTTGGTATTCGATTTCAACTTGAGATTTAGTCTTTGCTAAACAGCTCAAAACTCCGAGCAGTAAAAGAATCTTAATAACAACAATATATTTTTTCAATTTCCATTAAGATTTTATTTTGAATAGGATGAAATAGGTACACCCGGCTTTTTGTTTATCTTTTCAACTTTGAATTTCTATTTTTTAGTTTCAAATAATCCTTTCCTGTGATTGGTACATCATTAATAATATCAACATCCCAATCCTGAGCAATTTTCCATCTCCCATTTCTCTTTTTTAACAGCACATTAAATCGGCCAAAATATGTTTTCTCACCCGTTTTCTCGAGTGAAATAATCTTATAGTATCCTACTTCATAAGCAATGCTATCAGAATGAATTCTGTATTCAAATTCAAATGCGATAGTACGTTTTGGATCACCCTTTCGAGCAAAATATCTCGTATTGCTATTTTTATATTCTTTACCTTGAAGTATTTCTTCTTTCGTGATTCGTAAAACATTATCAGTATGAAGTGCATTGAATTTTAGCGCATCTCTAGTATCAAAGGCCTCTTTAAAAGGTTTCCAAACATGCTTATCAATTTCTAGTGCGAAGTCTAGTTCTTCATTCTCTTGTGAAAAGATCATTACAGGAACGAAAACAATTATTAAAATAAATTTATGCAATCCAGGCTATATTTAGAATTAAATTTCAACTATCTCCAAAAATGCCAATAGTTTTTCGAATGAAGAATTGAA
>JASJDL010000163.1 GCA_030065775.1 Flavobacteriaceae bacterium
GGAATATTGGCAATGCATAGAAGTGCTGAACCAATTGTACTTATCAATTCAATATCAGGATTAATAAGGAGCAACAAACCTATTATGATCAATATACCTTGCCATTTTGCAATAATTTTTTCTTTTACTAACCCTATTGCCTGAAGAATTCCTCCCAGCATCAAAGCAAAAATTAACCAGACAATCCAAAGCAACCCAGCTTTATTAACTATAACTTCCAGAAAGGGAGTGAAATCTTGAAATCGTTCTTCAGGTAAGGTGTCAAAAGCTGACATGGTCAAGCATAAAGCGCCTTTATCAACTGCCAGAATAAAAGCTCCAAATACACCGATGATACCTCCTATGAAACCATATTTTTTTCCTTCATTCTGAAGAAGGTTCATTGTTCCGATAAAATATATAATAAGTACCGGTACCGAAAAGGTTACAATGAGATGCCCATAATGATACATTGGGTTGTTATGAAATCTACCTACCAATTGTTCTACGGTATGTAATGGTTGCATTTCTAATAAATTAGGATGTGTCACGAAACCAATAAAGAGCATTATGGGGTAGAGAATTATGGAGAGTGCATACCCTTTTTGTCTGACAGTCTCAATAGATTTAGCCTTCATTGTTAAAAGCGCATTAAAATATTTGCATTAAAGCTAAAATATGATGGCAGTACCTGCTATGATATTCGTCAGAATAAAACTATATATCGTTGGCTTCCAACTCTATAAATGTAATCTCCGGTCGCATACCTATGCGCGCGGGGAATCCTAACCAGCCCAGTCCCCTATTTACGTATAAATATTGCGAACCGATCTGGTACAGTCCGGCCCAATGTTTAAAGCGGTATTTTATGGGGCTCCATTGAAAATTTTTGTACTGAAAACCAGCTTGCATACCATGTGTATGTCCTGATAAGGTCAGTGCAATTTCTTCGTTTCCAACGACCTCGGCATTCCAATGTGCGGGGTTGTGTGACAACAATATTTTTAAAGAGACCTGCTGAGCAACCTTCATTGCCTCGGGTAATTTGCATTTATTTTTATGTACTTTATTCTCCCAATACTCGACTCCCAAGAGCGCAATTTTATCGTCCTCGTTCTGCAATATTTCAGATTCATTTCGCAATAACCTAAAACCTATATCCTTTAAAAACTGTTTGATACTATAGAAATTTTCTTCTTTTTCCTGGGGAGAAGCCCATTTACTGTAATCACCGTAATCATGATTTCCGAGTACTGCGTACTTACCCTTTTCCGCCTTAAGCTTGCCAAAGACATTCTCCCATCCTCTTAATTCCCATGCGAAATTATTGACTAAATCTCCTGTGAAACATATGATATCGGCTTCTAGGTCATTAATTAGGTCAATCGCTTTTTCCAAAGTTTCATAGCGATAACTAAAACTTCCAAGATGCAGGTCAGAGATCTGAACAATCCTATACCCAACAAAAGCCTTAGGTAAACGCTCTAACTTGAGCTTTACATGATGTACTTTAAAGCGATAACGTGATTTTAAAGCACCAAAGACGATAATAAAAAAGGGTAGAAAACCAGAAAGTAAACCTACAATCGGAATCACCACTAAGGACTCTGTTTCAGAAAAAATAAAATTGGCAAAGTAAAATATACTAATGACTATTACGAAAATAAGCTTTGGTACAAATGAAGAAACCGCCAGGCCATAAAACCTTGAAATAAGGCGATATCTATACTTAGGATGCAGGTCATCTAAACGCACCTTTAAAATGATGATCGCTGATATCAATCCTATCGTAAAAAACCAGAACAGTATGTTGATTGCTAATTTTACAGACTTAAATGCAATGAGCTGTGTAATTGATTGCAGCCAATAAAATGCAAGTATGTCAATGACTAAAATAGTGAGGCAAAGTATGAGAATGGTAAACAATGAAAAGGAACGCATATCATTGTTTTTTTATTCTTCTCTTGTCTTTATATGCCCAAAAAATACTTTTAACATCAGAAACCCAATTATCATACATAAAAATAAGTGTGATTTCTTCAATGGTTTCTAAAATACCTATGGCGATCATCATATAAAAGAGCACATATTCTGGGCTGAAAAATAATGACCATAGAATAAATACACTTTGCATTACTGCCGAAAATTTCGCCAAATAGGTGTGAAAGGCTGTGGCTTTTCCATACTTTGAATAAGCGATGATCATCTGAACAATGTATGGCATAAAAGCTATGACAATGATGACCAAATTCTCAAGTATGAATTCATTTTCAAAGAAAAATAACCCGATCAGACCTATTGTTAGTGTAATCTGGTCTCCTAATGAATCTAATTGTGAGCCTCTAGAACTCGTGATTTTAAGCTTGCGCGCAAGAAAGCCATCTATGGCGTCTGTTGAATAACTAATAAGTAATAACCAGGTAAAAATTAAGCGATTGTCTAGCCAAATAAGTAGAATTAAAAAGGGCGCTGCTACGATTCTATAGAAAGAAAACCAATCGGCAATATTATAGTTCTTAAACGTTAGCATAATCGATTTTATGGAGTAAAAATAGTTCTTGGTACCAGTATTTAAAATGATCAATATCATTTCATCTTCATGGGATAGTACGTTCATTTGCTTATCGAAAAACAGCGATTATGAAAACATTGAGATACATTTTTCCCATAGCGTTTTTAGCGATTTTTCTAAGTTTGGAAGGTTGTGGCCCCGTAATTATTTCATCAAGGCCATCGCATCCTACCCCGCCCTGGTTTTATCCAAATAGAGTAATCAATGTGCGCTATATTTACTTTCCGGAGCTCACAGTTTATTATGATATTACCCTACGCAGTTATCTCTATTTTGAGAATAATAGATGGATTGTAGCCAGAAGTTTGCCGGCAAGGTATCGCAACGTAAATTTAAGGAGAAGCAGACAAGAGCGAATTACCGATTATTACGGAGATAATATACGTGACTACCATTCGGCTAGAAAGCCCCGTACAAGAAGAAAATCTAAAAATTAGAGCTTACAAAAGCCTTGTTTTAGTCTTCGTAAAAACGTAATCTATTACTGAGTTCATTTAATTCATTTTGCAATGATTCTACTTGTCTCAGTAAATTGGAAATTACGTCTATGCCTTCCATATTAATATGAAGATCGTAATGCAAACGCATAATTTTTTCTATGATTTGTATCTGACCTTTATTTATGTATTCGTTCTCTTCGAAGGAGACAATTTCAATAAATTCATATTCTACCAACGTATTAATGAATGAAACGGGTAATTCATAATGTTTACAAAACTGCTGAATGGATATGTAATCTTGAATTTCCATCTTAACGGAGTTTTTGTAATTCAGAAAATAGTTGTTTCTCTTTTTCTGAAAGATTCGTAGGTAATTGAAGTTGATAGGTTATATAGAGGTCACCAAATTGCCCTTCTTTTTTGTACTTTGGAAACCCTTTTCCTTTTAACTTGACTTTGGTGCCATTTTTTGTCTCGGGTTGAATAGTTAGCTTCGCTTTTCCGTCAAAGGTATCAACAGTTATGGTGCCTCCCAATATTGCAGTATACAAATCGAGGTCAACGCTGGTATAAAGGTTATCTTTATCACGTTTGAATTTTGTGCTATTAACAATGGAGAATTGAATATATAAATCGCCATTCGGGCCACCACTGATTCCTGTGCCTCCATATCCTTTAATTTTTATAATCTGGCCGTTTACAACACCTGCAGGTATGGTAATGCGTATGTTTTTGTTGTTTACGGTTACGATACGTTTGTGCGTTCTATAAACGTCTTTTAAATCAAGCTGTAGATCTGCGTGAAAATCCTGCCCTCTGAAGCTATACTGCCTTCCTTGTGTTCGGGAGGACCTTCCCCCAAACATCGACTCAAAAAAATCTGAAAAATCCCCTTGGGTCCGTCTGTCGAAGCCACCAAAATCACTTTGCTGATACTGTTGTTGCTTCCTTGCTTTTTCATATTCTTCGGCATGCTGCCAATGTTCGCCGTATTCATCGTATTTCTTTCTATTTTCAGGGTTGCCCAATACCGCATGTGCTTCGTTCACTTCTTTGAATTTCTTCTCGGCTTCTTTATCATTAGGATTTAGATCGGGATGGTACTTGCGTGCCAGTTTTCTATAGGCTTTTTTTATATCTTTTTCACTGGCATTTTTTGCCAAACCTAAAATTTTATAATAATCTATAAATGCCATATCGAAAAAAATGGATGCCTGGCCGCTATCAAATCTTTATAATATCGGTTGGTGTCTCAACTAAAATGGTGATATCGCCGCGCATAGCAATAGGCTGTTTCATAATCTCAGGATGGTTTTGTATCATCTTTATCCAATCATTCTCAGAAAAGTCATGGTATTCAAATTGCTTCGTATATGCCGGATGACTTTGATTGACCAAATCTTTAATCTTGAGGTTTAGTTTATCGGCTATTTCGGCTATCTGGGTACCCGTTAATTTTGTTTTCGAGATATTAATCTCGCGAATAGGATACCCCTCTGCTGTTGCATACGCCAGGGTTTGCTTGGCTCGAACAGATTTAGGGTTATAGATTAAGGTTATCTGTCTGTCTGATGTGGCTATTTCTCCCATTTTTAAGCGCTGTTTTGATGTGTTTCTACGTAATGCTTCAATAATTGTTTCAGACTTTCTAAATAGTCTTTCATAATGGCTATATCTATATCCGGATGGTCCGTAGCAGGAATCGTCAAAGGGTTTTCATTCAGGCTTCGGTATAACTCAGGATATTTGGTTTCTAATGTGGTCGTAATCCTGTTGATTTGGTTGAATATTTTATGCAACTCATCCATGTATCATAGTTAAAACCTAATGAGCTCAAGTTAATTTGAACTTACCAAATTTGGAATGACAAAAATCAGTTCTGAATGACCTGAAGTGTCAGCTGATCAGTTTACCATCTTCCATGGTAATGATACGATCTGTGCGTTTGGCGAAATCCATGTCATGAGTAACCACTAATAAAGACAGGCCTTCTTCATCGCTTAATTGCTTAAATATTGAAAAGACATTTTCAGAATTGTAACTATCAAGGTTTCCTGTGGGCTCATCTCCCATGATAATGGAAGGGTTATTGATTAATGCCCTCGCAATGGCCACACGCTGCTTTTCACCTCCTGAAATTCGTGAGGCCCGCTTCTTTGCGAGTTTATCGATTCCTAGGACTTTTAGTTTTTCCATCGCATCATGTTCAATTTCTTCAAATGTTTTTTCACCCAACTTCTTTGCCGGAAGCATCACATTCTCTAGTACTGAAAATTCTGATAGCAAATAATGAAATTGAAACACAAAGCCAATATGTTTATTTCTTAAGTAGGAAAGCTTCTGCCTGCTCTCACCTGTAGCTAACTCTTCATTTAAGAATAATTTTCCATCATAATCAGTATCCATTGTAGATAATATGTAGAGTAAGGTAGATTTACCACAGCCTGATTTTCCCATAATTGAGGCAAACTCACCTTGTTCTATAGTAAATGAAATATCTTTTAGCACATGAAACAGAACAGGCTTCCTAAAATATTTGTTGATATGCTGCGCTTCGAGTACGTACTTCATTATTGGCCTCGTATAATAGTTACAGGATCGATCTTTTTAGCTCTGCGTGATGGTAAAAATCCTGCAAAAAATGTAGAAATTAGTGCGAAGACAATCCCGATAAAGTAAAACCATGGATTATGATTTATTGGATAGGTCTTTATGGTTGGGAGTGCTTCTGTTGCAAAAGGAAGTCTGTCAATAAGTAGTGACAGCCCTAGGCCCATCAATAATCCTAAAATGCCTCCAACGACGCCGATAATGATCGCCTGACTCATAAAAATTAGTTGTACATCCTTACCTGAAAAACCGGTCGCCTTTAAAATGGCGATATCATTCATCTTCTCATAAATCAACATGTTTAAAATATTATAGATACCGAACCCTGCAACAATCAACAAGGTAATAGAAACAGCATAAGTAATGAGGTTTCGTATAGTAGTACCCGTTTCAAATTGCGCATTGGCCGTATTTATATCAATGGCTTTTAATTTGAATTTTTGCTCAATTTCTTTGGACATTGATACTGCTTGACTGATATCATGCAGTTTTACGTTGATGTCAGTGATGTAGTTTTCTGCTTCGCCTAAGATACGCTGTACGGTCTTAACATTTGTAAAGCTCTGAATAGCATCTAAATCGGCAATACCACTTTGATAAAAACCCACGATTTTTAAAGAAAAAACTTCACCGGAAATCGGGCTTACCTGTATTCGGTCTCCAATATCCAATGACATTTTTTCGGCGATGCCTATACCCAATAAAATACCATTATCTGTGTTATGAAGATCTTGAGCAGAACCCTCGACGATGTAATCTGACATATTGAAGAATTTGGCTTCATCCAGTGGGCTAATACCTGTTAAATTACCTCCAATATCAATAGATCCGGAAATATAGAATATCTGGGTCTTAATTTGTGGCAATGCACCACGAACATTATCGTTGCGTTCTAAATAATCAATAATAGGCAAGGCATTATGAATTTTTTTCTGTGTCAGCTTAGGTCTAATTGAATGTACTACGTTAAAACTATTTTTAAATTCATCATATAAAGCTATTGGCTGTTTTTTTGACGGTTCTATCTCATTGTATATATGAACATGTGGTGTTTGATTCAGAATAAGGTCGTCCAACATTTTGTTTAACCCAGTCATGAAGCATACCAGGGTAATATAGGCACCAATGCCAAAAGTAACTCCTAACGCTGCTATGGCTGTTTGCTTAATCTTGGTAAGAAGATGTGTTCTGGCAATTGACAATATGATAGTCCAGTTGATCATTAGTCGGGTTTATAGATGTAAGTGCTTTCGTTAATCCCGGCAACTACCTCCACTAAATCCATATTTTCTAAACCAATGGTGATCTCTACCAAGCCGTCATCCGTTTTCACCTTATTTTCATCAATTAAGTATGCTTTCGGAATTGCTAAGACATTATCTTTTTTGGCAATAACGATATTGGCCTCTCCCGAAAGTCCGGGGTATAATTTTTTAGGAGGAGTATGAAACAAGGCTTCCACAGTAAAGGTTTGATTGCGTTCATCTTTTTTGGGATAAATCTTCGTAACACTCCCTTTAAAAACTAATCCTTCATAGGCATCTAAACTGATAAGCACTTCCTGGTTTTCAGCTATTCGAACTATATCTACTTCATCGACAAGCATCTCAATAATAAAATTCAATGCACTGCCAACGGCCGCTAAAGGCTCCCGCGTAGATACTATTTCACCGGGCTCTTTATAAAGCGCGTACACCTTTCCATTTATTTTAC
>JASJDL010000009.1 GCA_030065775.1 Flavobacteriaceae bacterium
CGATGAGGTATTTGGCAGGATAAATAGCAAAAGTTACGTGCAATTGTCGCCTTCTTCCTTCGATATTGAAAATGACGCCCAATTCGATTCAATCGAACTTGTCTTAAAATATGATAAGTACTTCTATAATGATACCATACCTGCCCAGGAATTTAAAGTTTTTGAGGTCGATCAGACTATTGAGCCAGACGAAGGTAACTACTATAACACTACAAATTTTAGGTATAAAGATGCGCCAATTGCTCTGAAAGAATTTTTACCTAAAATCAATAAAGTAGATTCTTTAGTAATTAAAATAGCTGACTCGTATGGCAGATCGCTGTTTACTAAGTTTATAGAAAATGAGATTAATAATGAAGATGAGTTTTTAGATGATTTCAAGGGCTTACTAGTCGAAGGTACCAGGGAAACTAATACGACCATTTTGGGCTTTTCTCTCGATAGCTACATGAGAATGTATTATAGTTTAGATAATGAAATCGAAGCTGACGGGCGCGTCTTAGATTTCTCATTCAATGCAGGGAATACCTTTAATAACATTAGCAGTAACAAATCAACCACCTACTTCGAATCAATCGATGACCAAGAAGATTATTTATCCAGTGATGAGGCAGATGAACTCAGTTTTATACAATCAGGTATCGGAATTGTCACCAGAATAGATATTCCAAACATAAATGCGTTAAACAATATTCAAGGCCAGGGAAGCATTCTTGATGCCAAGCTGAAAATGACTTTAAAACGAAACTCATCGACCAATAATTTATTTACTGATGGCAACTTACTAGCCTTTATTATTGACAGAAAATCAAATGTATTGGCAGACCTTACTTTTGACGGATCTGTACCGGTTACAAGTGTTATCGAAATTTCGGACTCTGAATTTGACGCTGATACTTATGTAATGGATATGATGAGTTTTATTGACCTAAAGCAACAAGAGACAAATGAACCTTTCTTTCTCGCTATTTATCCCGAAGAGTTTACATCTTCAGTAAATCGATATGTCCTAAATGGTAATGAAGCTGAGGACAATCTACGATTAAAATTAGAATTGATTTATGCGATATATGATGAGTAATCTACTAATTTACGGTGCGTTACTAATTATTTGTAGTGTAAAAACCGCGACGGCGCAATCGAATAATCTATCAAGCTCTCCATATTCATTATTCGGATTGGGCGTACCCAGTGATATTAGTGTTGGTAAAACGAATGCTTTCGGTAAGTCAGGACTCGCTTTACCATTCGAGAACTCCATAAATGGCTTAAATCCTGCCGCTTATGGGGGCATACTTTCTAATAGATTTCTCTATGATTTAGGAGCAAAATTCGAAACCGAAACGCTCATTGAAGACGGCAATGAAGAAGGCCAGGTCAATGGAAATTTCTCAAATATTGCGATTGCATTTCCCATAACAAGAAGATCAGGACTTGGTATTACACTTATACCGTTCACCAATGTGGGCTACGAAGTGTTAGGAATTGAATCATCTATCAACGGCTCTTCAGAATCATTTCTTGCTAATATTACCGGTTCGGGCGGACTTAATGATTTAAAATTAAATTATGGGCATTCATTTAGTAAAAAGCTTAGGCTGGGCTTAGGTATTTCATATTTATTTGGAAAAATAGAGGAAGAAGAAATCGACTTGATTGGGGGTAGTTTGTTGAGCATTCGTGAAGAGAGCTATTATAATGGATTTCGGTTTACACCCGGATTTCAATATGACCTTACCAAGAACATTTCTATTGGAGGTATTGTAAATTTACCGTCTGAACTCGATGGAAGTCAAACCAGAACGGTAGCTGTCAACGCCTTAGAACCTGAAGAAAGCGAAAGTGAATTAGACGCCTTTAAATTACCGCTGGAAGCGAGCTTAGGTGTCTATGTAAGATTTAATGAAAAGTTGTCTTTTACTTTAGATTATAAGCGAAGCTTTTGGGATGAAACCGATCAAAACGATCAAATTGGTGATTTTGTGGATCAAGATTTTGTTGGTTTAGGTTTGGAATATACTCCAAAAGTAAAGGGATTGGCCTATTGGCAACGTATCAACTATCGATTAGGCTTTAATTATGATAATGGAAACTTAGTAATAGATGGTAACAAAATAAGCAATACAGCTATCAATTTTGGTTTCGGGCTCCCGATCAGCGAAAGAAATAATTCAATGTTAAACCTGCACTATTCATATGGCCAAAGAGGATTAGTTTCCAATGGCCTTATCAAAGAGAATTACCATATTCTGACGTTCAACATAAGCCTTGAAGACCTCTGGTTCGTAAAAAGAAAACTAAATTAAATGACCTTATACGATCATTTTTTCGGTCGAATCAATACTTTTTAATGTAAATTAAACGTTAACTTAATGTAAATTAATTGTAAATATATTTATATATTTGTGTAAATGAAGCCGGTATATGCGGATCGTAGCACAAATAAAAAAAGTTATTCGCTCTATTATGAAGAAGCCTTCTCAGCTGATGAAATGGTTAAGGTTATATGCTTTAAAGTGCCGAAGAGGATATGAAATGCCTTATAGATCATAACTGAAACAATAAATCGATAAAAAAAAGCCTGCGTGAGCAGGCTTTTTATAGTTAGAATTGATAACGTAAGCCGAGTGCTATATCCAAATCGAGGTCATTGTCGCCGAAATCATTGATCAAACCAAATTCTGGTCTAAAATCTATAGAAATCAACAAGGGGATGTCAAAGTCGTACTCTACGCCTATGTTACCATTAGCGTTTACGAATAAACCATCATCGCCGTCAAAATTATCTCTTGCTATATCTATGGAGCCAATACCTGCCCCGAAACCGGCGTACCAGTTAAAATTACCATCGATGTTCCAAACCCATTGGTAGATACCTGACAGTTTCCAGGCATCGTAATTTTTATTGTCTCGAAAACCGAGATCAAATTCGAGCCTGTTATTATTCTTAATACTTTTTTGATAGGAGATTTCAACTCCAAAACCATCATTGTCACCTGTTCTAATGCCTAAGGCATGTGACGAAATATCCTGGGCTTGAGTGTAAGTTAGAAATCCGAGTAGCAGTAAAGCCGTAAAAATTAGTTTCTTCATAAGTAACATTTTAAATAGATATATTTTTTTAAGAAAATGTATTTGCAATTACTATGCCTAAGATACTTTTTTGTAAACAATCCTGTTTATTTCGACTAAGCATTCGGACAGAAAAATACCCATTTATTAGGTATTATTTCCGTTTATTATTGAATTATTAAAAGTTATTAATGAAGCTTTTAATCCATAAAAAATACTATAAATTTGCCACTTAAAATTTAAAAAAATATGTCAGAAAATATAGAACGTGTAAAATGCTTAATTATAGGCTCTGGGCCTGCAGGGTATAGCGCAGCGGTATATGCTGCCAGGGCTGATTTACATCCAGTAATGTATACCGGCTTGGAGCCTGGAGGTCAGCTAACTACAACCACGGAAGTCGATAATTATCTAGGATATCCTGACGGTGTTGACGGGACGGCAATGACCGAAGACTTTAAAAAACAAGCCGAGCGATTCAATACAGATGTTCGTTTTGGTTTAGTGACAAAAGTGGAATTGAGCGATAAAGTTGGCGGTATTCATAAAGTGATTGTCGATGGCACGAAAGAGATAGAAGCCGAAACTGTTATTATTTCAACGGGTGCGACAGCAAAATATTTAGGTTTGGAGAGTGAAGAGCGATTAAAAGGAGGTGGAGTCTCTGCGTGTGCGACCTGCGATGGCTTTTTCTACAAAGGCCAGGAAGTGGTCGTTGTAGGTGGCGGTGATACGGCTGCTGAAGAAGCAACTTTTTTAGCTAAATTATGTACAAAGGTAACGATGCTAGTACGTAGAGATGTGATGCGCGCTTCTAAAGCCATGCAGCATCGAGTTAATGGCACCGAGAACCTGGAAGTACTATACAACACTGAATTGGAAGAAGTATTAGGAGATACTGTTGTAGAAGGCGTTCGCGTTGTGAACAATCAAACAGGCGAAAAGCATGAGATTCCTGTAACCGGTGTATTTATCGCTATAGGTCATAAACCAAATACAGACCTATTCAAAGGTGTTTTAGACATGGATGATGTCGGTTATATCATTACTAAAGGAAAATCCACAAAAACCAACTTACCGGGTGTTTTTGCTTCGGGTGATGTACAAGATAAAGAGTACAGACAAGCTATTACCGCAGCTGGAACCGGTTGTATGGCGGCCTTGGATGCTGAACGTTACCTGGCTGCTCTTGAAGGATAATAACTTAATATTGATTTAATAAAAATGCCTCCCATTTTGGAGGCATTTTTTTTGGTTAGTTTTTAGTCAGTCGTTTACCATGATAAGGGCAATAAGACCATGACCCGTCATGTAACTGTTCGTCGATCGGACATTTTTTAGGTTTTAACAAAGACCCCAATGGTAATTGCCATTGAAACTGTTCATCACTTAATTTTACTGTGAACTTTTCTTTATTCTTTGCGTTTACGATTTTTTCCATTGGATTATTAACCTTCTGAAATAGGAAGAAGTGCATATTTTCACCCAATTTACCTAACATATTTGCTAAAACCGGCTTCATAATGGTAATCAGGCGTTTCGTATTCAAATCGATTTGATCTTCGGTAAGTGGCGAAAACTCTTCCTGCAAATCATTTATAACCTTGAGCTTATTGAAAATGGCTTCCTCACTGATATAATGTATATTCCCGTCGGCATCGATAGTTCCATCAATTGTGGCAACCATAGTATATTTTTCGAATTCATTTAGCATAGCATTGGCGTCCATCTCGGGTATGGATTCATCTTGTGAAAAAACAGCTTCCCAGAAATCCGTGGGAATCCACCATACCAATCTCATTTTATCTGGTGAATCAGATAGTTGCTGTGTTTCTTCTGTCAACTTGTTGATATTCACCTTAAAATCTTGGGCTAGAAGTGTCCCCGAAAGGGAAAAAATCAAAAACAGAATCGTAATTTTTTTGTGCATTGTAGGATAAATTATCCTTTTATAACTGCATTTTACCCAGTTTTAGTGTAAAACTTCAATTTTTTTATAAAAAAGGCTGCCTTTTTCAAGACAGCCGCCATTTAACAAAAAAATGGAAAAAACAACTCAATTTTAAATACTGTTAGCCTCTTACGTCTCCGCCAGAAGAACTATTTTTTCTTATTTTCTTTGGATTTCCGACATATTTTATATCACCACCACTCGTGGCATTGGCGTCTAATTCTTCAGTGACATTTACTGAAATATCTGCCCCACTGGTTACCCGAGCTTCACAGGTTTTTGCTTCCAAACCAGAAGCCTGGAGGTCACTGCCACTTGTAGACTTTGCAACAAAATGATCAGCCGTTCCCTCTATACGTGCATCTGAGCCACTAGTTGTTGAACATGTTAGGTTTACTACATCGACTATCAAACGCACATCTGCCCCACTTGTAACCGAAACCTTTAGGTCATCAGTTTCCAGCGTATTTTCAGACCTAAGTTCGGCACCACTATTAACGCGTATTTCATTAACCTTTTCGGCGTTCAAATACACTTTTTTTCTTTTAGCGCTCCAAATGTTTTCATCAGCATAAATTTTTAGGACTCCGTCTTCTACTTCAGTCTGAATGATATCATGTAGATTTTCATCAGCCTCCAGTTTTAACGAAGTGCTATTACCCATTGTGAGATATACATCGATGCCGTTGCTCACACGGATCGCTTCAAAGTCTGAGGAAATACTGCGAGTTGCGGTCTTAACGATTCGGTTTCCCTTTACGCCACCAATCATACACGAGGTGGTCAAAAAAAGGACGATTACTGCTGAAATTTTAGTGAATGTTTTCATTTGTTGTTTTTATTTTAATTGTTGATAATGGTTGATTCTTGGTGTTGGTTAATTTTTACTCAAATCTATGGTCATTTTGGTTTCCTTTCAATTCAAACACGATGAACTGTCAGCTTTAAGTGATGAAATGTAATTAATGAAGACTTACCACTTTGGAAATCTCCCAATCGTCATTTTTTTGCCTCCAAAAGACTATGAATTTAGAGGGCTGGGATACACTTTTTTCAATCAGGTTACGGAATTTATGATAGCCAATCGCTACAATTCCATAATTCGGTATTTTGTACATTTCCATGCTGCCCTCGACCAGTTCCCTATTTACTCTGCCACAAATATTTTTTTCTATGGCTAGAATAAGATCTTTCTTAGAGGTTTCCAGACCACCTATATCATGGAAGAACTCAATATCTTCAGCATAAAAAGAAGCGTGTTTCTCCAGTTTTTTAGGGTCTTCACAATTATTATATGCTTCGAACAGCACCGTATCTAGGCCAACGATTGTTTTGTATAGTTCAGTTCCTTTCTCGACTTGTGCGAAAGAATTGATAGATAGCCCAACGATCATTAAAAATGTATATAATTTCTTCACCATTGAAAATTTAGGTTCTAATTATTATGACGATTTTTTTGCTTTTAGGGTTTCAAAAATTAGTTGATTCTGACTCCGTTCTCATCAACTTTAACTTCTGCCTTTTCACCATCATCGTTGATCTTAATTTCAAGACCGTCTTCATCGAGGTTCACTTTTACGCCGTCTTTTTCTTCATCTTCGGTATTCCAATCATCATTTTTACAGTCTAAACATTCCAGGCCTTCATCAGTCATTTTGAAATAATGTTCAGGCATATCTCTTCTATACATATCATTCGTAGTCTCTATCCACCCTAAGAAACTTCGGGTCGACTCATCTATATAAATCACTTGGCCAACCGGTATGTACATGGTTACGCGTACATCTTGATTCCTGTAGGGTTCTTTATCATCTAACAGCAAGTATCCATCGAACGAAATGGTAGTTCCTAGCTGCTTGAAATCATACTGGATTTCTTCTGCATTCTGTTTGGCGACCAACCGGGTTCGGCCACTCGCTTCTTTTCTTATTTTAACATATGCATTTGCACTATCTGTTTCTTTAAAATACAGGGTGACGTCGTTAGAATAGAGCTTGCGATTGTCATTTTCATCAATCACTCTGCTGAATCCAGAGCGATGCCTGAATGAGAAATAATTTGAAAGGTTCTCATTGTCCTGCATCTTCACAGACAAGGTATCTAGAGGTGTCGTTACATAATCTTTTGTTTCTATGACGTGTGCGTCTCGAGCAAATTCGGCGCCATGTTTCACTCCAATAAAGATGGCAGATAATAACGCTATTAACCATATTCCTAATAAGACGAACTTGGCGGTTCTACTTAGAATTTGTGATTTTCCTGAAATGATAAATAGGCCCAGGAAAAATAACATTAAGAAAGGTATTCCTACCAGTACTAGCATTAAGAGTGACAACACCCATATTGGAACATTTGTTACATTCTGGAAAACAAAATCGTCATCAAACATCCAGTCGGCACCCATAAAGTCAACGGTACCGGCAGTGAATAAACCAACTACCAGGGCGATGAGTGTAGATACTGCAACAATAATTAGGATCACTCCGATAAATTTACCAATGATGGCAAAAAAGGTGACTATAATTTTACCAATTACATCAATGAATTCCTGAATACCTGATTGCCCGCGTTTATCCCTTCTTCGTTCCCTCTTTTTTTTTAATGAGTCAGAAACATTCTCATAGCCTTCCTTAACGGCTCCGGTAACATCATCAACGGCATCTTTGACACGTGCAGAAGCATCTTCAAACTCGGCACGAACGCGCTTTTCTATGTTGGTTATGGTTACAGGCTCACCCTCCATTTGTAATTTTTCTGCGGTGGTTCTTGCTTCAGGTAATAAGATCCATAAGATGATATAGAGTAAGAATCCGAACCCAAAACCAAATGCGGCTATAAGCCAGGCAATTCGAATCCAGATCACATCTACATCAAAATAATAAGCGATACCAGACGATACGCCGCCTAGGAACTTATCCTCGCCATCACGAAACAAACGCCTTCTGGAAGCTCTTTCACCTCTATATGTTCTTCTGGTCTCTTCTGAAAACAATTCTTCATCAACCATATAATCTTCGGGCTGCCCCATCACCGAAATGATCTCATCAATATCATTTTCACTTACAACCTGGCGCGGATCAGCAACTTTCTCTGATAACAATTCACTGATGCGTTGCTCGATATCGGCAATGATCTCATCTCTACCTTTAGGGTCATCACTTAAAGATCTGCGAATTGAATCGATATACCTTTTTAATTTTTGATAAGCGGTCTCATCAATGTGAAAAAAGACTCCTCCTAAATTTATGTTTATTGTCTTGTTCATTTTTTTGCTGGTTTTTTGCTGGTTACAGTTTTTACGGCTCCAACGAGCTCACTCCAAGTTGTATTTAATTCTTTTAAAAATAATTTGCCTGTTTCGGTCAATGCATAATATTTGCGCGGTGGCCCGGATGTAGATTCTTCCCATCGGTAGCTCAACAAACCTGCATTTTTTAATCGTGTTAACAACGGATATACGGTGCCTTCGACCACGAGCAGCTTTGCATCTTTTAAATGCGAGAGAATTTCTGAAGTGTAGGCATCACCACCTTCTAAAATGGATAGGATGCAGAACTCTAAAACTCCCTTACGCATTTGCGCTTTTGTATTCTCTATCTTCATGATACTTGTACTTCTTTTTTAGGGTCTATAAAAATATGGCGACGAATACGTCGACTACATATAAAATTACTTCTGTTAGTATAGAAATCATAGCTGGGTTGATTTAGTCCGATCTCTGAGGGGTAATCAGCGATACAGAATTATTTAATAAATTTTATGGTTAAAGGATAGCGATACACTTCTCCTCTACTTGCTTTTATAGCCGCCACGATCACCAGGATAAATTTGATGAAACTGAGTACAGCTATTAGTGAACCTATGCTTAGTATTCCAAAAAGGTTATCAAAACCCCAATGGAAATGAAAATCAAAATGATCAAAATCGTCTACATGCCTTAAGTGATTAAAAAAAGAACCAATAGCAAATGGAAACATGAACATTCCTAAAATTGTGACATACAATACATAACTAATATTGAAGTTCACGGCTTCTACACCGTTCTCATCCACATAGGCACTTCTGTCCTTATTAACTGACCATAATATAAGCGGCCCTAAAATGCTTCCAAATGGAAACACAAAACTAAAAAAGGATGATAAATGCGTTAAAAATGCCGTGTTCTTTTCTCTTTGTGTCAACATGGTTAAATGATTTTAATAGTACTTGACACTGCAAATATATATATAAAAAACAGTATTATGCAATACAAAGTACTAAAAATTTTTAAAATTTAACATTTTTTAACTTTTGTGAATTCTAATTATTTCAATGTATAATTTTGATATTCAATTATTTATTCCTGTTTTATGAAAATAAAAAAGGGTGCAAAAAAATTACACCCTCTTAGTTTCAAAATACTTATTTTACTACTTTTTTCGCTCAAATGTATTTTTGTCAACACCTATTCCGGACATTTTTAGATACCTCCATCGCTTTGGCAATGAGGTGTCTAATTGCTTGATTCCTTCATCAGTAATATCTAACCCTCCAATACCAAATAGAACCGATTGCAACGTTCCTCCTGCCCCGGTAGCGAAATATGGATTGGTGCCACCGGCAGTTTCAGCCAAAACACCAAACGGAGGTACTTCGTTGGGTTGGTAACTTTTCTTAAAAAGTTCATAAGCTTTCTCCGCATCACCTAACCTTGCATACAGTACGGCTAAAATTGCACCACCCATAGCCGGACCATCTGGTGCCAGGCGTGGTTCATAATAGTTCAGGTCTTTACGGATGTCTTCTTTTTGTGTCACAACTTTTAAGGGATACGCGAGTAGATTTACGTCGGCCTGCTTGATCATCACACCATCATACGTCTTATTTTCTTTTGTTGTGCCATCAGGAAATTTCAATATTGGAATATTCGCCGCTACATGATTCCAGTCAGCATTAGGGGTAAGGCCTAAAACTTTGGCAGCTTGAGAGGCGTACCCCAAGACCGTTTTTACCATACCATTCGTAAATGCATTGTTATCTATATTTTCCTCCCATTCATTGGCACCTATGACATTATTAATATCAAAACTACCTTCACCGCTTCGTTCTACTCTACTTGACCAGAAATCTGCTACTTCTTTTAGCACAGGGTAGCCCCGGGTTCTTAGCCATTCTTTATCTTTTGTGACCTGATAGTATTTCCAGAAGGCCCATCCTACTGTGGCAGATATATGCTGCTGAAATGGCCCAGTCAATGCCCATACCGGCGTATCTTCAGAACCGTCTTCTGCAGACTCCCATGGGTACATCGCTCCGTCATAGCCATGAGCAAATGCATTCTCCTGGGCGGCTCCTAAGCGTTCAAATCGATATTCTAATAACGACTTTGCAATCTCAGGTTGTAAAACCAAAAGTGGTGGGTACATCCATAATTCAGTGTCCCAAAAAACATGGCCATTATATCCTAAGCCAGATAAACCCATTGGTGATAAGGAGTACGCCGTGCCCTTTCGTGCAAATGAATATAAATGATATATCGCAGATCGTACTGCGCGCTGTGATTCCAGGTCACCTTCAATTTCGATATCACTTTCCCATAGGTCCTTCCAGGCCTTTTGATGTGCATTTAGCAATCTTTCTGTACCTTCAAGTTTTGCAAAAATTGTCAAGCGTTCTGCTTCATTATGCGGATCATTATTATGAACCGAGGATAGTGTAGAACCCACCACGGCAAATCTGTACGTCTCCCCTTTTTTGAGTTTTCTTCGAAACTTCATAAGGTGCATGTTGTAATCCCAATCTTCATGAATGATCTTGGGTTCATCGCCATGCTTTTCTGGAAAAATAAAAGAGGTACTTGTAGCAACTTTTTTCTTTCCGGGGCTGAAAGCCACCGAGCTCATTAAAGGTATCAACACATGAGGTCGGTCGATCTCTGAGTATAAATTTCTTACATCCGAAAGATGATTAGGGGCCTCTATATAATTTATCGGTGTTATTTCTACATCTTTTTTCGCTTTTATTTCAATAACACTCATAGCGGTATATGGCAGATTTCTTAATGACATTAAATCCTGCTTCACTGAAACCGACTTACCGACATTATAGGTTGTCGTCAACATTGCTTTCTTCATGTCAAGGGTCTGCGCATAATCAGATATTTCTCTTCTACCAACTCTTTTTCCATCAACTTCAAGATGCATATTCATATGACTGAAAGTTTTCAATATATTGCTTACACGTCCTCTCTGATAATAATCGTAAACACCATTAAGGACCACATCTTTAACTTTCATAGGTTCAGGTGAAGACACCAGGCCTACCATACCGTTGGCGACGGTGATACCATAATAATTCGCAGGGTCAATATTGGAGGCTTGAATATGCCAGGGAGACTTGGAAAGGTCTTGTGCAACTAAAAAATTCGTAAAGGTAAAAATAACGAGGATGGTTACTACTTTTTTCATAATTAAGAGATTAGTAGGCAAATATAAATAAGAAATATGAACCTTATTTTTTTTACTTTTATCCATTCCTGTAAAATTCTAATCATGATACGAAGTATGTTTTTGCTGACGTTTTCGGGGTTGTTGCTATATTCATGTACAGAAAAAAAAGAAATCAAGAAGCTTGATAAAGCGCTTGAAGTAAATGAAAGAATCAGTTATAATGAAAGTTACAGACCTCAGTATCATTTTTCTCCCACAGAGAAGTGGATGAATGATCCAAATGGACTGGTATATCACAAAGGTGTTTATCATTTGTTCTATCAACACTATCCGGAAGACATCGTATGGGGCCCCATGCACTGGGGGCATGCAATTAGTAACGACTTGATTTCATGGGGGCACAAACCTATTGCGCTATATCCTGATAAACATGGATTAATTTTTTCCGGTAGCGCTGTCGTTGATAAAAAGAACAGCTCTGGCTTTGGAAGCCTAGAAAATCCTCCCATGGTCGCAATCTTTACCTATCATTTAATGGAAGGTGAAAAAGCAGGCAGAACTGATTTCCAGACGCAAGGTATAGCTTACAGCTTAGATAATGGTAACACCTGGAAGAAATATGAAAACAACCCGGTTATCGGAAATCCCGGTATTAAAGACTTTAGAGATCCTAAGGTATTCTGGCATGAGGAATCTAATCAATGGATCATGGCCTTAGTAGCTGGAGATCATGTAAAGTTTTATAATTCAGAAAATCTAAAAGAGTGGAATTACCTAAGTGATTTCGGCAAAGGCAAAGGCGCCCATGGAGGTGTCTGGGAATGCCCCGACCTGTTTACATTAAAGTCTGAAAACAGTGATGACGAAAAGTGGGTGCTGCTAGTAAGTATTAACCCAGGAGCCCCCAATGGTGGTTCTGGAACACAATACTTTATTGGAGATTTTGACGGAAAGACATTCAGAGTTGAACATGATGACGTCAAGTGGTTAGATTATGGTATGGACAATTACGCAGGTATCACCTATAATAACGAACCCAATAATGATCGTGTCTTTATCGGGTGGATGAGTAATTGGAATTATGCCAGAAATACACCAACTGAGGTTTGGCGTAGTGCCATGACACTACCAAGAAAATTAACATTGACGAAAGAAGGGTCCGATTATTACGTTAAAGGTAATCCAATAGAGGCTATTGGGCAACTCATTGAAAAATCTGAAGATAACGAAATTATGAGGGTTGCCAACGAATCGAAATGGATTCTGGAGAAAGATTTTCTAAACGAATCTAAGATTTCATTTACCGCCGATTCGTTACACCATATTGAAATACAATTGACAAATAATAGCAATGATGCACTTCTTTTGGGAATCGATCCTGAAAAAAATGTAGCTTATATTGACAGAACAAAGTGTGGAAAAACCGGTTTCGAAAAAAGTTTTGCAGCAGCACGTCATGTGATGCCTCTAAAAATTAGGGACAGCGAAATTTCGATAGAAATTTATCTAGATAGATCGTCTGTCGAGTTTTTTATCAATAATGGTCGCTATGTAATGACCAATCAGATTTTTCCAAATGAACCACTTACGTCTATTTCTGTTAGTGGCGATCAGAAACAAGGTATTCGCAATTTCAAGATAGAGCAAATTAAATCGATTTGGAATGAAAAGTAAAACACTTTATTGGTCAATCACGGTTGCCTTGGCAGGATTTTTATTCGGTTTTGATACCGTGGTGATTTCGGGCGCCAATCAACCCATAAAAGAATTATGGAATACCTCGCCTTTATTTCATGGTACCTTTATTATGTCTATGGCACTTTGGGGAACGGTGTTCGGCGCACTTTTCGGAGGGCTCCCTTGTGATAGATTCGGAAGAAAAAAAACATTGATTTGGATCGGTATCCTGTACCTGCTATCGGCATTAGGTTCAGCCTTTGCTCCGGATCCATATACCTTTTCTTTCTTTCGATTTATTGGCGGACTGGGTGTTGGGGCCTCTTCAGTAGCTGCCCCAATTTATATCTCAGAAATCTCATCTGCTGAAAAGCGGGGAAGATTAGTAGCGCTATACCAATTTAATATCGTCTTCGGAATTTTTATAGCCTTCATTTCTAATTATTTATTAAAAGGTGTTGGAGGTAGCAATGATTGGCGATTGATGTTAGGTGTGGAAGCCATTCCTGCCCTTGCCTATTCCTTGATGGTATTGACCGTTCCCAACAGTCCGAGGTGGCTGGCACTCAAAAAAAGAAATGATGAGGACGCAAAACAGGTATTAAACTTAATATATACGAAACAAAAAGCGCTTGAAAAACTGGCCGAAATAAAAGAAGATTTAGTCAATAATCTTAAAGGTGAACGCCTGTTTCAGAAAAAATTTAGCCGTGTGATTTGGTTGGGATTCCTAATCGCATTTTTCAACCAGCTTTCGGGTATCAATTTTGTACTGTACTATGCCCCTGAAATTTTAGAGCGATCAGGCCTGGCAGCAAAAGAATCTTTGTTCAGTTCAATTTCCATTGGCGTTGTGAACTTAGTTTTCACCTTCGTAGGTTTATGGCTGATTGACCGATTAGGAAGAAAACAACTCATTATTATTGGGTCAATTGGATATATTATTAGCCTCGCCATGGTAGGCTGGTCTTTCTACAGTGGCGCCAGTTCTGGTTTATTACTGTCCTTTATTTTGCTTTTCATAGCGTCTCATGCGATAGGGCAAGGCGCAGTTATTTGGGTTTTTATCTCTGAAATTTTCCCAAACAACGTAAGAGCTTATGGACAGTCTTTAGGTACCGGAACCCATTGGGTTTTTGCGGCAATAATCACATTAATCACACCTTTATTTCTAGATAATGATAAAGGAATATTTGCTGAAAATCCTTGGCCAATATTTGTGTTTTTTTCATTTATGATGATACTTCAGTTAATCTGGGCTTTAACCAAGATGCCAGAGACAAAAGGCATTTCATTAGAAAAATTAGAAAAACAATTAGTTAAAAATGAATGATAATCAATCGCTTACCGCCGTATGCTATGGTGAAGTATTGTGGGATGTTTTTCCTGATCACAAAACCATTGGTGGCGCTCCTTTAAACGTAGCTTTACGTCTAAAATCACTTGGTATAGATACCGCTGTTATCACAAGAATTGGTACTGATTCGAATGGTAAAGCGTTAACCGACTATCTTTCAGCCAATGGATTAGATTTATTTAATGTGCAAATTGATAACGAGCATAAAACCGGGATCGTGAACGTTGCTTTAAACAATAGCGGTTCTGCCAGCTATGAAATTGAATATCCGGTAGCCTGGGATAAAATTCAATTGACAGAAAGGGCTGTAGAATTAGTAAAAACATCAGATACTTTTGTTTTTGGAAGTTTGGCTTGTCGTGATAAAATTTCAAAAAATACGCTACTTGAATTACTAGAGTTCGCAAAATTTAAGGTTTTTGATGTGAATCTTCGCCCACCACATTACTCCTATGAGCTATTATTAGAACTCATGCACAAGGCAGATTTTATAAAGTTAAACGATGAAGAACTACTGGAAATCTGCAACCATATGGGTATTTCGGCATCTAACTTAAAAAATAGGATGCAACTTTTGTCGAAGAGAACAAATTCGCGCATTATTTGTTTGACAAAAGGCAAAAATGGTGCAGCATTATTGGTTGATGGTAGTTATTACGAAAATCAGGGTTATAAGGTTACTGTTGAAGATACCGTTGGAGCAGGTGATTCATTTTTAGCAACCCTAATTGCAAAACTACTGCAGAAATCGACTCCGGAAATTGCCTTAAATCATGCTTGTGTGGTTGGAGCTCTTGTGGCATCTAAAAAAGGTGCAAATCCAAAAATTAGCTTGACGGATATTGAGCGAGCAATGTCAAAACAGTGAAAAGAAAAAAAGTAGGGTGAACGAAAACCTTTTCGTAATAAAGTTATTAACACGAAATCGATTTCGTATGTTCAATAAAATTTAATTTAAAGTTAAATTTTTGTAGTTTCCATCTCGAAAACTTAAGAATTTAATAATTCGACCTCTAAACAATTGAGTTATTCTTAATTTTAAGGGGTTGATTTTAAACTATCTACATGTGTAAATAGTTTTTAAATTCAAGAATTAACTAATTTAAATAATTATGAAAGTTAAATTACGCATGCATTTGCTGGCATTATTATGTTTTGCATTATGCTCCAGTGCACTTATTGCACAACAAACCGTAACCGGTACGGTTACAGGTGAAGACGGACCACTACCCGGTGTAAGCGTCGTTATTAAAGGAACATCTCAGGGTACTGAGACAGATTTTGATGGGCTTTACACCCTCAATAATGTTCCATCAGACGCTACGTTGGTGTTTAGCTTTATCGGTTACAGAACTACCGAAATAGCAGTTGATGGTAGGTCTCAAATTGATGTGACTCTGGAAGTGGATGCCCAGGCCTTAGACGAAGTAGTCGTCGTAGGTTACGGTTCTACTACCCGTAAGGAGGTAACAACGGCTGTTACGTCTGTGAGTACGGAAGACTTCAACCAGGGTGTAATTCAGGAACCTACGCAATTACTGCAAGGTAAGGTAGCCGGTTTGACCATCTACAATAAAGGTGGGGACCCGAATACAGCGGCCACAGTCCGTTTAAGAGGTCTTTCAACTGTCGGAGGTAACACAGAGCCATTAGTTGTCATTGATGGTGTTCTTGGTCAATCGTTGAGTAATGTTGACCCGGCAGATATTGAAAACATTACCGTTTTAAAGGATGGTTCTGCGGCTGCAATTTATGGTACTCGAGGTTCGAGTGGTGTAATCCTGGTAACTACAAAATCGGGTAAAAGCGGACAACCATTCACTGTAAATTATAATGGACAATTCTCTACGGCTTCGATTGCAAATGAAATTGATATTATGAATAGAGATGAGTTTTTGGCCGTTGGAGGTACTGACTTAGGAAGTGACACAGACTGGAGAGATGAGGTGACGCGTACCGCCTTTACGCAAGTGCACAATATTGCTGCTATTGGTGGTAGTGATGATGCCAACTATCGAGTTTCACTAAATTACAGGGATACAGAAGGTATTTTAGAAAATTCAGGGTTTGAGCAGGTCAACGTGAGAGCGAAATTATCTGGTAAAATTTTAAACGATAAATTAAAAATCGATTTTAATTCTGCTTTGACACAACGTGATAGTGACTTTGGATTCAATGAAGCCCTACGTTATGCTGTGTTGTACAACCCAACTGCCCCAATCTTCGGAGCTGATGCACCTTTCGCATTTAATTCAGATCAATTCGGTGGTTATTTTGAAACGTTAGGTTTATTTGACAGTTTTAACCCTGTTTCAATCGCAGAGCAAAATAGAAATACGGGGGCGAGAAGCATTCTAAATTACAGTGTTGATTTAAGATACAACTTCTCGGATGAGTTGTCTGCCCAATTGAGCATAGGTCAGCAAAATGAAAAAAATAGAAACAGAGAATACTATCCTACTACTGCCTTCTTTAGAGGAAATGCCTTAAGTCCGTTTAGAAAAGGTTTGGCGCGATTCTTTAGCAACGAAATTGAGAATACAACATTAGAATTATTCGGAACCTGGAATAAAACGTTCAGTGATACATTCACACTAAAACTAACCGGTGGTTATTCTTGGCAGGAGACAGATTACAATGAGTACTTCTTATCATTAGGTGACTTCCCTCCTGGTGTTAACTTTAACTTTGATGACGCCATCGAAGTCTCACAGGATTTGTTAGAAGCAGGACGTGTTCAGGCGAATAGCGGAAGAAATGATGATGACAGAATTATAGCATTCTTTGCGCGTGCTAACGCAACCATAGACGATGCTATCTATTTGAATGCTTCGGTGAGACGTGAAGGGTCTACAAGATTTGGTTCTGAAAATCAGTGGGGTGTATTCCCTGCCTTCGCAGTGGGTGCCGACTTAAATAAGTATTTGGAATTAGACAATGTAAACCTGCTTAAGGTAAGACTAGGTTATGGGGTTACTGGTGCAATTCCACCTCAGCAAGGTCTTGCTCAAACAACCTTCAATGTGAGTAACGGTTCGAACGGATTCGGATCAGCGTCCACAGGTTTAGGAAGTAGGGCTCCGAATCCCGATTTACAGTGGGAAGAAAAAAGAGAATTGAACCTAGGGTTTGAATTTGCTACAGACCGCTTCTCCGCGACACTAGATTTATATAATAGAGACATCGTTGATTTCATTCAATTGGTGAACGTAGACGCCGCAGTATTTGGTTTTTCAACACAATGGCAAAATGCGGGTGAGTTAAATACCCAGGGTATAGAGCTGACAGCAAATTATGATCTAGTCAAAAATGATAAAGTCACCTATAATACAGGTATTGTATTTAACACTTATACCACAAAACTAGAAAAGAATGTTGGTGGTGATAGAACAACAGGTAATTTAGGAGCTCCAGGCCAGAATGATACGAACGTAATTCTTGTAAGAGAAGGGCAAGAAGTCGGTCAGATTTGGGGACCGGTATTCACAGGTGAGGTTGATGGAGACGGAACTCCAATTTTGGCAGACCTCAACGGAGATGGCGTCTTGGTCACTGATCAAGGTAGTGCCTTAGCCGATGATGCTGACTTTGCTGTATTAGGTAAAGGTTTCCCAGATTTTGAAATTGGATGGACGAATCAGGTTACTATAGGTAATTGGGATATCAATGCCTTCTTTAGAGGTGCGTTTGGACATAGTTTAGTAAACGCGTTCCGTGCGTTTTATGAGCCCAGAATTGGATCGCAGTCATCGTATAACTTTATAAATACTGATTTGGCGAGAGATGATATAAGAACAGCGCAATTTAGTTCCTACTATGTTGAGAAAGCTGACTTCTTTAGACTAGATAACTTGTCTGTGGGATATAATTTTGATATTAACAATAGTTATATCAAGAACATTAGAGTATCTCTTGCAGGTCAAAATGTATTTACGATTACAGATTATACCGGTGCAGATCCTGAGCCAGCTTTACAAGATTTTGGTTCGCTCGATAATGCAGGATTTCTCGATAGAACAAATCCGGATGTGTTAGCACCAGGTATTGACAGACGTTACAACTACTTTGCGTCTCGTACGTTTACGCTTGGTGTAAATATTAACTTTTAATTAAAAACTTTATAACAATGAAAAGTTTGATAAAATTGACATTCTTATTCAGTATACTATTCTTAGCATATTCATGTACTGATCTAGATGAGGTGTTAGAAGATGAATTAACGACGGAGTTCTCCGATCCGGGTGTTGCGGTAATTGAGGGAGCTACTTCTGGAGGAGTTTTTCCACCAGCGGCACTGGTACCATCGTATAATCGATTGAGAAACGGTTCTGCAAATCACGGTAGCTATTATTCGGTGCAAACAGTTGCTTCGGATGAGCATGCTATCGGCCAGAAAGGTGGTGACTGGTTTGATGGAGGTGTTTGGTTACGAATTCATAGGCATACCTATGAATCAGCCAATGGACAAATTAATAATATATGGACCGACGCCTATGGAGGTATCAGCGAAGTAAATTTAGCCATTGCAAGCGGTGCATTATCGGCTGCTGAACTTGCGCAGGCGAAAGTGATTCGTGCTTTCTTCTATTGGAGGCTGTTAGATAATTTTGGAAGAGTGAAATTAGTGACAGAATCGGCCGCTGACCCACCTCAATCGAGTAGAGTTGATGTTTTCAACTTTGTTGAGAGTGAATTACTAGATGCGATTGGAATCGGCGCTGTTACTGGGAGTATGGATTTATCAGCAAGCCCATTGGGTACTGCGGCGCAGCCGTATATCGTGAACCAATATGGTGCCTTGTCATTTCTAGCGAAATTATACTTAAACGCAGAGGTATATACAGGTGTTGCCCGATTCCAGGAAGCTGACTGGGCAGCGAGTTACGTAATAGATAATGGTCCCTACATGTTGAGTGACGCGAGTATTTCAGTTCCTAACTTGGCGAAAAGGCCAGACGTTGCTTCTGACCCTGATGAGTTAACTGGTTATGCTGCCGCATTTGCTCCGAATAATCAATTCAACCCTGAAATGATCTGGTCGATTTATTATGATGAGACTTTTCCAAATGATCAACCTCAGATGAACTTTGTACAAATGCACTTGCACTATAGTTCTCAGTTGACCTATGCTTTAGATGAGCAACCATGGAATGGATATCAGGTATTAGAGGAATTCTACAATAGTTACGAAAACGGTGATGCCAGAAAAACAGCGAACTTCTTGGTTGGACCGCAATCTGATTTTGGAGGATCGGCTTTATTAGATTTCGCCTCTGATGATCCTGACCTGGTAGTTGATTATACACCAGCTATTAATGAATTAGAGCCAAACTCAATTCGTCAAAGCGGTGTTAGACAAAATAAATTCAGTTACCAATTGTTTAGTAGAAGAAGTATGAACAATGATTACCCATTATTCAGATTAGGTTATGTTCATTTAATTCGAGCTGAAGCAAGAGCAAGAGAGGCCGGAGACTGGAGTCTGGCTGAACCCGATGTAACTGCTATTAGAGCAAGAGCAGGATTAGGCGCATTGCCTTCTATTACAGCTGACAGCTTCTTTGATGAATTAGGTAGAGAAATGTTCTTGGAATCTGACCGTAGAACAAGTTTGGTTCGTTTTGGTAAATATGGTGATGCATGGTGGGAGAAAGCTGCTAGTGCAGACTTTAGAACTGTATTCCCAATTCCTCAGAATCAGATTGATGCTTCCGGAGGTACTTTAACACAAAACCCAGGATACTAAACGAAAGTTTTTTCTATATTTGAGGGTTGCTCTACATGAGCAACCCTTTTTTTTTGATGATGTGCCGATTTATAAGTTTATTCATTGTTCTTTTATCAATTTCATGCACTACTAATGAAAATACAGAACAGACCTTGTTTGTACTGAAAGATGCATCAACCGGGATTGATTTTAACAATTCATTGACCTATACCGAACGCTTTAACCCATATACCTACAGAAATTTTTACAACGGCGGTGGGGTCGCTATTGGTGACATTAATAATGATGGACTCGAAGATATTTTTTTTACCGGAAATCTTGTCGATAATAAATTATATATAAACAAAGGAGATTGGCAATTTGAGGATATTACTAAAACTGCAGGAGTTTCTTGTCCGAATGTATGGTCGACTGGAGCCACATTCGCAGATGTTAATGGCGATGGTTTTCTCGATATATACGTGTGTAAGTCTGGCCCTCCGGGGGGAACGAATCGTCATAACGAGCTATTTATAAATAATGGTGACCTTACCTTTACAGAAGCCTCAAAAGAATACGGCTTAGCCATTGAAGGCCTATCAGTTCACGCTGCATTCTTCGACTATGACAAGGATGGTGATCTAGACGTCTACATCTTAAATAATTCTATTAAATCTATAGGAAATTTCGACTTGGTAAAAGATCAGCGCACAATTCCTGATGAAACCGGCAGCGGAAATAAATTCTTAAGAAATGACAATGGTAAATTCATCGATATCACTCAAGATGCTGGTGTATATTCAAGTAAGATCGGATTCGGACTAGGAATTACACTTGGCGACTTCAATAATGACCACTGGATAGATATTTTTATCTCCAATGATTTTTTTGAAAAAGATTATTTATATATCAATAATAAAAAAGGAGGGTTCACCGAAGAATTAGAAAATCGTTTTGAATCTATCTCCATGGGTGCTATGGGCGCTGATTTTGCCGATCTGGATAACGATTTGAATAATGATCTTTTTGTTACAGAAATGCTGCCCAGATCTTTAGAACGGCAAAAAGTGAAAATAGTTTTTGAGTCTTGGGATAAGCAGCAGGTTGCCAAACGACAAGGCTATTTTAATCAATATTCACGAAATACCCTACAAAGGAATTTAGGAGACGGTTCATTCGTTGAGCTAGGAAGACAGGCCAACGTCTCCGCTACTGAATGGAGCTGGAGTGCTTTATTATTTGATATGAATAATGATGGAACAAGAGATATTTTCGTCAGTAATGGAATCTATAAGGACTTGTTAGATAGAGACTACCTAACATATGAAGCAAATGAAGAGACCATACGTAATAGAATAAATAGTGATGAAAAAGAGGTGATCAAAAAGTTAATTGATGCGATGCCCTCTAAAGCAGTATCAAATGCGGTATATCAAAATAAAGGGAGCTTTGAATTTGAAGAAAAAGCTCTGGAATGGGGCTTGGCCACACCAAGTTTTAGCAATGGAAGTGCTTATGGTGATCTCGATAATGACGGAGATCTGGATCTGGTCGTTAACAACGTGAACATGCCTTCTTTTATCTATCAAAATAAAACCGATACGCTCTCGAATAGAAGTATCACTATACAATTAGCCCAGAAAAATAGTAATCCTAGTGCAATTGGTGCAAAAGTTGTGATTTACTATGATGGCCATAAAAAAATATATGGTGAAAATTTCACTTCAAAAGGTTTTCAAAGTAGTACACCTTCAAAAATTCACTTTGGGGTTGGTGAAGCGTCTAAAATAGATTCACTCTGGGTTCAATGGCCTGATGGCAATTCTTCCTTTCATAGCAATTTAGCAACAAATAGACTGCATACCCTATACTACCCTTCTATCAAAAGCAAAAATGATTTTTTGAATTCCGGAAAAGACAATCACCAGCTCCAGAAAATAGAAACCATTGCAAATCACACACATGTTGAAAATAAATATATCGATTTTAACAATGAGCGTTTATTACCTCAAATGTATAGCAACGAAGGGCCCGCATTAGCCTGTGAAGATCTCAATCATGATGGAGTTACGGATTTTTTTATTGGCGGTGCCAAAAATCAGACGGCAAATCTATTCTTGTCTTCACCACAAGGATATACTAAAATAGATGAGCCATTTCAGAAAGATATCGGCTCAGAAGACGTTGAAGCCACATTTTTTGATGCAGATAATGACGGCGACCTCGATCTTTATGTTTGCCATGGAGGTAAAGCCTTTTCACCACACTCTGCTGATCTGCACGATAGTTATTACAGGAATGAAAATAATTCTTTTATCAAATCTGAGATAAAATTCCCAAAACCGATCAGTTCGGCTGTAGCAGTAGCCTCAGATTATGACAATGATGGTGACCAAGATCTCTTTGTTGGCGAACGCTATAAGACGAATTTATATGGACAGCCAGGATCAGGATATTTGCTTCAAAATGACGGAGACGGAAATTTTGAAGTCATAGACATAGAAGCGTTCAAAAATATAGGCATGATAACCGATGCTGTATGGCTCGATATCAATAAAGATGGCTGGCAAGATCTTATTATTGCTGGAGAATGGATGCCTTTAAAGATTTATATAAATGAGCAATCAGAATTTAAAGATAAAACCCTTGAATACGGACTGAAAAATTCATCAGGCCTATGGACCACGATAGCACTAAAAGACATTGATAACGACGGAGATCAGGACATCATCGCAGGTAATATCGGATTGAACACATTTTTAGCACCCGAAATGCGAATGTACATCTCTGATTTTGACCAAAACGGATTTAAAGAACAGCTAATTTGTAAAAAAATAAATGGCAAGTACTACCCTATTGTTGATAAAGATGAATTGATCTCACAAATTCCTCCCTTAAAGAAGAAGTTATTATATTATAAAGACTATGCAAGAGCCGACATCAACGCGATTTTCGGTAAGGAGCGCATAGATAACACCTTTTATTTAGCTGTAAATATGTTGGAAAGTACCATATTTTATAATGAAAATAATAAATTTGAGCCCAGAAAACTACCTTCGGAAGTTCAATATGCTCCCGTTTATGCAATTACATCATCAGATATAGATGGCGATGGGCAAATAGATTTAATTTTTGGAGGAAATCAATATTTAGTAAAACCGCAATTTGGAAAGTATGATGCTTCAAAAGGATGGTGGGTAAAAGGACCTTTTCATAAGGACATTTCTGAATATCAGGTGAACACATTAAATATCCGAGGCCAAATAAGGGAATTAAATTGGTTGACACATAACAACAGTAAGATACTAATAGTCGCAAAAAATAATGACAAAACAGCATTTTATAAGTACAAGGATTAATTTCAATTTGCTTATTACCTTTGTGCTGACTTTAACTATTATGAATAGTTGTAAAAAGTCCGCTTATACAGAATTGGTGAGAGCAGAGTTAGCTACAGAGGTCATCAATGATTCTCTCAAATTCGGATTAAAATTAGGAGTCCCTCGTCAACATTTTTATGACATCTGTTGGCAACTAAATAAAGAACAAAAAGTGAAGCAAGGGCCATTGAATAATTTCGTAGAATACAAGCTTCCAACAAAAAACAAAGACCGTGTGGAAGAACGAATAACGATGCTTTTCTACGGCATATTTGATGAGGAAAAAATTATGACCGGTCTCGATATGAAATTTTATTTTGATGCCTGGTCTCCATGGAATAAATCACTACATGCTGACAAGCTCATACCGGTTGTAAAAGACACCTTATTGTCGTGGTACCCTGGAAACAACTTCATTCCAATCACGCTAAAGAAAAGTGATAAAGAAGTTCTGATTAAAGTAGATGGAAATCGTCGCATACTCATAGAATCTCCCAAGGATAGTAGACAGCTAGATGTCAGAATCGATGACCTAAGGTATGTTGAAGGCATTAATTAATCGAATACACGTATGACCTATACTAGACTGATAATTGCTCTTTTAATTGTAGTGAACTTTTCTTGTAACAAAGCTCAAGACGAACCTTCTCCAGAAATGTTTAAACTGTTGGACACCTCGGAAACCGGGATCAATTTTCTCAATGAACTTAGTTATAGCGATCAATTCAACGTATATAAGTATCGAAATTTTTACAATGGCGGAGGTGTGGCGATTGGTGATATAAATAATGACAGTCTACCCGATCTTTACTTTACAGCCAATCAATCAAAGAATAGGCTTTACTTAAACAAAGGGAACTTCAAGTTTGAAGATATAACAGACAACTCTAAAACAGCTGGAACCAAGCCCTGGTCTACCGGGGTCTCTATGGTCGATATTAATGCCGATGGCTTACTGGACATTTATGTTTGCAATTCTGGTGATATTAATGGAGAGAATAAACAAAATGAACTGTTTATTAATAACGGTGACCTTACCTTTACTGAAGCAGCAGCAGCATATAATTTAGATGATAAGGGTTTTTCAACACATGCTTCTTTTTTTGACTTTGATAAAGATGGTGATCTCGATGTCTATATTTTAAATAATTCCTATCAAGCAATTGGCAGCTTTGACCTCAGAAGAAATGAACGGCCTAAAAGAGACCTTTTAGGTGGTGATAAATTAATGGAAAATGTTGATGGCAAATTTATAGACATCAGTGAAAAAGCAGGTATCTACGGTAGCGTGGTAGGTTTTGGTCTGGGAGTAACTGTTGGTGATGTTAATAATGACGGATGGGAAGATATTTACATCTCCAATGATTTTTTTGAACGAGATTACCTGTATATCAATAATCAGAACGGAACATTCTCAGAGCAACTTGAAAACCAAATTGCGGCCACAAGTGCGGCCTCGATGGGCGCTGATATGGCGGACATCAATAATGATGGTTATAATGATATTTTTGTAACTGATATGCTACCATCTGAATATCAACGTCTTAAAACAGTTACAACATTTGAAGACTGGAACAAATATCAATTAAAGGTCACTAATGGCTACCACCATCAATTCACAAGAAATACGCTTCAGTTGAACAACGGCAATAATTCCTTTAGCGAAATAAGTAGATTGAGCGGTGTTGCGGCTTCAGATTGGAGCTGGGGTGCCTTATTCTTTGATATGGACAATGATGGTCTCAAAGACCTTTATATCGCTAATGGAATCTACAAAGACCTTACCGATCAAGATTACCTGCAATATATCTCTAATGAAGAAGTCATTAAATCAATCGTGGCGAATGATAAAGTTGACTACAAACGACTGATCGATATCATCCCATCAAGAAAAGTAAAGAACCATGCATATAAAAACCAGGGAAACTTACAGTTCGACGTATATGAGGAATCAGGACTATGGACTGAGAGCTTTTCAAATGGCGCCGCTTATGGTGATTTAGATAATGACGGTGACCTCGATCTGGTAGTTAACAATTTGAATATGGAATCATTTGTTTATGAAAATACTTCTGACCAAAGAAAAAATTCAAATTATATCAAATTAGTATTACAAGGTGAAGGTAAAAATACAGGCGCTATAGGTGCCAAAGTGGAGGTTCAAAATTCAAATATTAGTGTTGAAAATCAACCTGCAAGAGGTTTTCAGTCCAGCATGGATCCACGAATAAATATTGGCATTCCAACGAATGATCCTGTAAATCTAAAAATCACATGGCCATCAGAAAAAGTATCTTTCCTGAATAATATTCAAGTGAATCAAACGATCTACCTAAGTGAAAAAGACGCAAAACTTGTGCAACCTGAAGATCGAGATTATAAGACGCCTATCTTCAAGAAAAATTCCCTTAAAATAGATTACAAACACCAGGAAAATATCTTTGTAGACTTCCATAGAGATCGTTTACTCAATCATATGTGTAGTACAGAAGGACCAAAACTTTCGATGGCAGATCTAAACAATGACGGGTTTGAAGAGCTCTTTATTGGAGGTTCTAAGGGAAACCCTGCTCAATTATTTCAAGGAAATGCCACCGGGTTTTCTGAAGTAAGCTCAAGTACTTTTATCAAAAATAGCAATTCAGAAGATAGCTCCAGCCTCTTCTTTGATGCTGATGGCGATGGTGATTTAGACCTCTACGTTTGCAGTGGTGGTGTAGAATACTCGCAATTTGCGGTTGAATTTTTAGACCGGCTTTATATAAACAATGGTGCGGGTGACTTTACCCTCTCTGATCAAAAGCTACCTTCTTTGAATTCATACCATAGTACTTCAACTGTCACTGCTTCTGATATAGACAATGATGGTGATCTTGATTTATTTGTGGGAGAACGCATTGTCCCATTAAAATACGGGGTTCCAGGTTCAGGATTCATTTTAGAAAATAATGGTAAGGGTATTTTTACAAACGTTACAGATACCAAAGCCAAAGACCTGATTGATTTAGGAATGATTACCGATGCAACTTTTGAAGATATAGATAAAGATGGAGATGAAGACCTGATGATTATTGGTGAGTTCATGGGAATTGAGCTTTTTATAAATGATAAAGGCTCATTCAAAAAACAAGTTGACAATCCCATTTCTAACTTAAAAGGATGGTGGAATACAATTCATAAATCAGATCTCGATAATGATGGTGATCTTGACTTTATACTAGGAAATCATGGGTTGAACAGCAGATTTAAAGCCAGTAATGAAAAGCCTATAACCCTGTATTCGGGCGACTTCGACAACAATGGCTTCATTGACCCCATCCTGACATTCAGAGCAGTCAATAATAAAGATTATCCTTATGCATTACGGCATAATTTAATCGATCAGATCAAATCTTTAAAAAAGAAATTTCCTGATTATCAGTCGTTCAAAAATTCTGATATAACCCAAATGTTTGATGAAAAGCAACTTCAGAATAGTAAGGCCTTAGAGGCCAATACGCTTTCTTCAATAATTTTAATTAATAAAGGCAATCTGGATTTCGAGGTCAAAGAGCTTCCTTTAGAAGCACAGCTCTCCCCTGTCTATGCCATTGTTA
Source organism: Flavobacteriaceae bacterium (assembly GCA_030065775.1). GTDB lineage: Bacteria > Bacteroidota > Bacteroidia > Flavobacteriales > Flavobacteriaceae > Aureibaculum. The sequence goes on from JASJDL010000009.1 coordinate 27,169, forward strand.
CCGATGATTTTGACGGTGATGGCGATCAGGATATAGTTCTTGGCGGAAATCTTTACAGCGTGAAACCCGAAGTCGGTAGATATGATGCCAGTCATGGGGTATATCTTGAAAACCTAGGACAATTCCGTTTTAAAAATCACAGAGGCGGTAATGGTTTTTCTATAACCGGCGAAGTAAGAGACATAATAATAGATGATAAAAAACTTATTATATCCAGAAACAGGGATTCACTGGCCATATTTAACTATAAATAGCATGCGTAATAGTTATACGTTCTTAGTTGCAGCGGTTGTCATATGTATCTTCTCATGTTCGAAAAAAACCTCCGGACCTCCGGTTGAAAAGGCTGCAATTTATTTTGAATCACTCCCTGCCGACAGCACCGGCATCCACTTTTCAAATGACCTGTTTTTTAAAGATGATTTGAACATAATAGAATTTCTGTATTACTATAATGGCGGCGGTGTCGCCGTAGGGGATATCAATAATGATGGCTTAGACGACATTTACTTCACTTCAAACATGACTAGCGATAAGCTGTATTTGAATCTCGGTAATTTTAAGTTCAAAGATATTACTCAAGTCGCAGGTATTTCAACCGATTCAACATGGTCTACAGGTGTCACTATGGAAGATATCAATAATGATGGATTACTTGATATTTATGTTTCGAAAGTTGGTAATTATAAAGACCTACAAACCAACAATAGGCTCTATATTAATAATGGTGATCGAACATTTTCTGAACAAGCATCATCTTATGGCTTAGATTTTTCAGGATTCTCGACGCAGGCCTCTTTTTTTGACTATGATAATGATGGCGATATGGATATGTACCTCTTGAATCATGCGGTGCACACCCCAAGAAGTTATGGTGATATTAGAATGCGAAAGGTGAAAGACAGCCTTTCAGGCGATCGACTTTATGAAAATAAATTGAATGAAGGTCTGTCGAAATTTCAAGACGTCACCGAATCTGCCGGAATCTATTCCAGCGCTTTAGGTTATGGACTCGCATTAATTACTTCAGATGTCAATAAAGATGGATTCATTGATATTTATGTAGGTAATGATTTTCATGAGAATGACTACTTATACATCAATCAGGGAAACGGGTCTTTTCAGGAAGCTATCTCCGAATATATAGATCATACGACACGTTTTACTATGGGTATCGATATTTCAGACATTAACAATGATTCAAGACCAGATATTTTTACACTCGATATGATGCCTTATGATAAAGAAATATTGCTAAAGTCTAGTGGCGAAGACTCCGATAAGGTAAGTCAGATCAAAAAGAATTTTGGTTTTGAAATGCAATATGCAAGAAATACCTTGCAAATTCAACGTGAGGATAATTCGTTTGCCGAGTTGGCGCTTATGACAGATACCTATGCTACCGACTGGAGTTGGTCTACACTGATTCAGGATTTTGATAATGATGGATTCAAAGATATTTATGTTACAAATGGTATTTACAAAAGACCTAATGATTTAAACTATATCAATTTCCTGAGTAATACAAACTTCGCCAAATATGATCAAACGAAGCAAAATGAGCTCGAAAAAAAATTGATTGACGAAATGCCTACCATAAATTTGCCGAATAATATTTTTAAGAATAATGGAAATCTGGGCTTTGAAAGATTGACTGAGAACGCCGGTCAAATCCCGTCCTACTCCAACGGTGCTGCATACAGTGATTTTGATAATGACGGTGATATCGATTTGGTGGTTAACAATATTAATCAAAAAGCTTTTATTCTAAAAAATGAAAGTGAAAATGTTCAGCAGAATAGTCATGTAGCCCTGGACCTCAAAGGCAATTCGTTGCTTAAAAATACAAACGGATCAAAAGTTTACCTATATGCCGGTGATCAAGAATATTACCAGGAACTTACGAGTACAAAAGGATACCAATCGAGTTCAACACATAAGGTACATATGGGTCTGGGAACTACTTCACAAATTGACTCGGTAAAAATAGTTTGGTTGGATGGTACAGAACAAATTGAGAAACAAGTAAAGATCAACCAATTAAATGCGATAGAAAAAAGCTCTGATGCAAGACCAACCTATAGAACAGCTTTCAAAACAGAGAACGAAGCAGAAAGATTTCCCTTTGTACATATAGAAAATAATTATATCGATTATGAAAATGAACCGCTGGTTCCTGAAAAACTCTCCACAGAAGGACCTTGTGCTGTATCGGCTGATTTTAATAAAGATGGTTTACAGGATTTATTTATTGGAAATGCCAGGTACCAGACACCTGTTCTTTATTTGAAACAACCTAATGGAGACTTCAAAAAACACGTTCAAGATGTTTTTATCAAAGATGCAATTTATGAAGATGTAGACGTCGAGGTATTTGATATTGAAAATGACGGCGACCTTGACTTATATGTAATGAGTGGTGGTGGTGATAAGGTAGAAAACGATGCCTATTTAGAAGACCGAATATATATCAATGATGGTCAAGCGAACTTTACAAGGCTAATGAAGCCCTTAATAAAAACCAATGGTGGCAGTGTTAGCGCTGGAGATTTTGATGGCGACGGCTTTGACGATCTTTTTATCGCCAATCGATCGATTCCCGGGGGCTATGGATTATCACCCTACAGCTACATACTTAAAAATAACCAAAACGGTACATTCATTATGGTAAATAAAGTGCCTTTAGGTATGATAACAGATAGCCAATGGATTGATATTAATGGTGATCAACTACTTGATTTAGTTGTGGTTGGCGATTGGATGCCTGTCACAGTACTAGTCAATAAAGGTGATCTTAAATTCGAAAATGCCACTAAAGAACTTGGTCTGGAAAAATCTTCGGGTATGTGGAATGCGGTTGTGGTGCATGATATTGACGCTGATGGAAGACCAGATATCATCGCCGGAAACGCAGGCCTCAATTTGAAATGGAAAGCATCAAAAGAAAGACCAATAAAACTCTATTTGGACGATTTTGATAATAACCAACAAGTTGACCCCATCATATTCCATGATTTTTATGGTGCGTATGTTCCCTTTGCTTCTAGAGATCATCTCGTAAGCCAAATGCCTTCACTGAAGAAGAAGTTTTTAAGTTACACCGAATTTGCTAAAATCAAAACTATAGAAGATTTGGTGGGCAGTAGTGAAGAAAATATCTTAGAAGTGAAAGAAATCAATGAATTACGTTCTATGGTATATTTAAATACCAATGCCGGGTTTAAAGAACAACCTTTGCCGTTTGAAGCACAACGAAGCTCCATCGAAGATATCGCTATCCATGAAAATGAAAATCAAGAAAGTAAACTCATTTACGTTGGGAACTTTAGAGGATATATTAATGAATTAGGACAGAATACCGCAAATTCAGGTGGGGTCTTAACCATAAATAACGGTGCGATTCATCAGGTTATAGACTTGAATGTACCTTCCAATCTGAACACCAGAAAAATAGTTAAATTAGATAAAAATAGATACCTGGTTCTTGCCAATAACGATAAATCTTATATTTTTGAAACTAATTAATAATCAGAAAGAACGTATTATGAAGTCAAGAGTTTTATTAGTTGCGTCACTACTTATTTTACTCATAGGGTGTAAAAAAAATGAAGAGTATAAAGCTACGTTAAGTGATCCCGAATTGTTTCATTCGGCTGTTAAGAAATTAACAGATGTCATTGTCTACGATATTTTCTCTCCACCGGTGGCGTCACGTGTTTATATGTATCCAAGTGTGGCGGCATATTCAGTGATGCAACAAGGCAATGCAGACGCGTACCATAGTTTATTTGGTCAACTCAAAGGCTTGGAAGCTATACCCAAGCCTGACTCTGAAGTCATTAATTTTAATCTTGCGGCGTTTTATGCGCACACTGTCGTAGGAAAACAATTGATTTTTTCGGAAGATAGGATTACGGCTTTTCAGGATGAAACCGTTGAAAAATTGAAAGAGCAAGGGGTGCCGAAAGATGTATTAGACGCCTCCTTAGATTATGGCAATAAAGTAGCCCAGCACATCTTAAAATGGTCTAAAACCGACTTATACGACCAGACCAGAACTTATCCAAAGTATACTATAAAGCAAGAAGATAAATTTTGGAAGCCCACACCTCCAGATTATATGGATGGTATCGAACCACATTGGAACCAGATTCGTACCGTGGTATTGGATTCTGCAAATCAGTTCCCGCCAATTCCACCCGTTAAGTTTGACTTAACCGAAGGCAGTGAGTTTCAAAAGCAGTTAATGGAAGTCTACGAAGAAGGGCGTGGTAAAGATGCTGAAAGTAAGGAAATTGCCAGTTTCTGGGATTGTAACCCTTACGTTTCGCATCATAAAGGGCATGCTATGTTCGCCACAAAAAAAATTACTCCTGGTGGGCATTGGATAGGTATTACGGCCATATCTACCAGACAGGCAAAGAGTGATTATGCAGAAACAATAAACGCCTATGCCAATGTATCGATTGCACTTTTCGATGCTTTTATAAGCTGTTGGGATGAAAAATGGCGAAGCCTTGTAGTGCGACCGGAAACTTTGATAAATCAGCATATGGACGAAGAATGGGTACCTCTATTACAAACCCCTCCTTTTCCTGAATATACCAGTGGCCATTCGGTGATTTCCCGAGCTGCTGCCGTGACTCTCACTAATTTGTACGGTGATAATTTTCATTTTAACGATACCACCGAGCTTGAATATGGCTTACCCATGCGTAGTTTTAAATCATTTATTCATGCCTCTGAAGAAGCTGCAATTTCAAGGTTATATGGTGGAATCCATTATAGAATGGCAATTGATGAGGGTGTAACACAAGGCCATAAAGTTGGAGATTTTATCGTCGCAAATCTTCAGACAAAAAAGGAATAAGCTCGTCTT
>JASJDL010000164.1 GCA_030065775.1 Flavobacteriaceae bacterium
ACGTAAACTCCCGACACAGCTGGTTGAATCTTTCAAATCTACATTAGACGAAGTTCGCGAGGCTGATTTGCTGTTACATGTGGTGGATATCTCACATCCTAATTTCGAAGAACATATTGATTCAGTGAATAAAGTACTGGATGAGATCGGCAGTCTTGAAAAACCAACTATACTGGTTTTTAATAAAATTGATAATTATCGTCATGAAGTAATCGCTGAAGATGATTTGGTGACTGAAAAAACCAAGGCCCATTTCACATTGAGTGAATGGAAAAAAACATGGATGGCTGAGCTAGGTGAGGACTGTTTATTTATCTCTGCATTGAATAAGCAAAACCTTGATGAGTTTCGAGAAAAAGTCTTTGAAGCTGTTAAGAAAATTCACATTACACGTTTTCCTTACAATGATTTCTTATATCAGGAGTATCACTAGTTTCTTTTAAGACTCTGTCTTATCGCCTTCAGGCGAGATGTCTTCAATAATCCCTAATCGTTTTGCACGTTTTTCCCAATTTTTTCGTGCGAGTTGTTGCATATCTGAATCGGTATCGCTCTCGTCCATGATCTCGAGGCCTAAAAGGGTTTCAATAACATCTTCCATAGTCACTAATCCACTTATGGAGCCATATTCATCTACCACCAATGCTATATGTTCCTTTTCTTCAACGAGCTTTTGAAATAAGTTTGGAATAGCAACATTTCTATCAACCGCTAATAGTTTACGCTTCAAATTTCCAAGGGTTTCTGCCTCTTTTCCTTCAGCCACATCCCTGTAAACCTCATCTTTTAGTACATATCCGGTGATATTGTCCTGGCTTTCTTTATATATTGGTATTCTTGAAAAACGTAAGTCCTCTTTATTCTCGTCAAAGAATTCTTTGATATTCTGATCTTCTGAAGCTATTTTCAATACTGTTCTCGGCGTCATGACATCCTTTGCGAAAATCGTCTTAAAATTGAGTAAATTTTTGATCACTTTCGATTCTGATTCTTCAAAAACTCCTTCCTCATGCGCAATGTCTGTCATGGCATGGAAGTCTTCTCTGCTCAAGACGCTTCCATGGTGTCCTTTACCACCTATTAATTTGGTTGTCAACTGCAAAAGCCATAATATTCCCGTCCACTTCAGCGGAAAAATCAAAACATTCAATGCTTTACTGGTAAAGTTAGCCAGTTGTTTCCAATAGGTAGCTCCTATAGTTTTAGGAATGATCTCAGAAGCGACTAAAATTAAGATAGTCATAATTGTGGAAACGACACCCACCATTAGATCCTCGGTAAACTGTACACCTAATACTGTCCTGGTTTTTGAGCCATATAATTCTGCATATGCCGCTTTAGCCTGCACACCCACTAAAATGGCACCGACCGTATGCGCAATGGTATTAAGTGTAAGAATCGCAATCAAGGGTTTATCCACATCCTTTTTTAAGGCCTCTAAGTTTTCCGCATAAGCCTTGCCGTCTTTCTTTTTAACATTTATAAAAGTGGGAGTTACACTTAATAATACCGCTTCCAGTATTGAGCATAAAAAAGAAAAGAATATAGATATGAGCCCGTAAAAGATCAGTAAAGCCATAAAGTGGTTATTGAGTTGCTAAATTAGTTGATTTAAGGGTATAAAAAAAGAGCTCAGTTGTTGAGCTCTTCTAAATTTGATTGAAAAGTTCTTATAATGAATAATTTATACCAAACAACCAGTAAGATTGTACCTTATTGTCCACATCACCAAATGTTGCTGTAGGATTAGGATTCACAGCTCTGGTTTGTAAATTATTCAATGCTTCTTGTTTGTTTCCTCTTAAACCAAATTCAAAGCCTAAGCCTATACCTTTCCAGAAGGTATAACCGAAAGAATTGATCCAAGTCCAGTTAGACAAGTCACCCTCTTTATAGCTTTGAAATGTCGAAAGGTTCGATTTAAAGTTTACAGGGCCTAATTTATCAGTATAGTCTGCCACGATCTTAGCACCAGCAGATGAATCGAACGCTGCATCATTGTCAGCAAATACAAAATTGTAGTTCAATGGGTGAATGACCACCACTAAGTTTTCAAGTGGGGTCCAGGTAGCACCAACACCTAGATCTAAAAATCCAGGATCGTTAAAATTATTTATGATCGATGTTCTGTATTCTCCTAAAGTAGAAATAGCCCACTTGTCGCTTAGTCTATAACCGTATAAAGACGAAATGGTAAAAACATCGGTTGTTCCATCAAAATCTTCGCTATCGTTTGGGTCATCTTCGTTATCATTCTTAACCCAGGCCAAGTTCACATTTGCTGAGTTTCTCCAGAAATACTTGTCTTGAATTAAATTGGCAAATCCATTAACGGTCACACCTATATTACCCGTAGATGAATTAGGAGCCGCGTTCGAATACCAGTCATTAAAGCCCTGAATGTTGGCGCCGATGGTACCAAAAGCACCTGTTCTCCAGCCGGGTAAAGCATCTATTTGTGCCTGAATAGCATCTACTTCACCTTGTAACTTAGCAATCGAATCCTTTTTAGGTGCCTGCTTTGCTTGAAGTTCTTCTTTCGTCTGTGCAAATGATGCTACCCCTAACACCATAGCAATTGCAATACATAATTTTTTCATGATTAAAATTTTAGTTTTGTTTCTGTAAGCGCGGCGAAAATACGCATTTTTGGAAAACCGAAGAATTTTTTCGACGAATGGCCGATTACTTTCGTTTGAATAACGGTACTGTAGAACAAGCTTCACCAAATAAAATAGATTTAGCAACAGGTTGAAGTTTTGTGGCTAGCAATACAGGGGCCGTAGGGGGAATGGGCTTGTGAGCACAACCTTTAATTATAATTGGTTTTTCTTTGTATTTAGAAATATCCAGGTTAGCTATGATTTCCTGAAAAATTGTTGTTTCGAGTAATTCTAAATCACCAACTACCGTTTTTTTCGCATATGGCGAAAGATAGGTCGCAATTAGTAAATAGGCCCATGAAGGGATGATCGCATCCTTAGAACAGGTCAATGCAACATAGGTATTCATATATTGCTTCCAGTCATGATTCTTTAGGCTTTCGCGGAAATCTTTTTCCCGTAAGATTAATCCTTCGTAGAGCCAATCAGAAATATCAAGCAATATACGCGCCCCTTTAGGATAAAATTCCTCAAGATCAATAGTAATCAATTTACTTTGCGCGACTCTATTAACTATTTCGTCTGCCATAATTTACCAAGAGCATTGAACGCTTGCCATAGCTTTATAAAAATCCTAATTCCAGTTTAGCTTCTTCGCTCATCATATCCTGACTCCAGGGTGGATCAAAGGTGATCTCAACGTCGGCATTATCTATCTCGTCTAAAGTTTGCACCTTTTCTTCAACTTCTACCGGAAGTGTTTCTGCCACCGGGCAATTTGGAGATGTTAAGGTCATTAAGATTTTAGCTTCTTTATTTTCGTTGACAAATACGTCATAGATTAAGCCTAATTCATAGATGTCTACGGGAATTTCAGGGTCGTAAATGGTTTTTAAAACATCTACGATCTTATCTCCTACTTCTTGTACTTCTACATCTGTCATAATTCACTTTTTAGTGTTACAAAGATACTACATTAAGCTAATTTTGCTTGAAATGCAACCGCATACAACTTCAATTGCTTGATCATAGAGACCAGGCCATTGGCACGCGTTGGGCTAAGATGTTCTTTTAAGCCTATTTCATCTATAAAATCCGTATCAGCATCAATAATTTCCTGAGGAGTCTGGTTTGAAAATACACGTAATAATAATCCGACCAATCCTTTGGTTAAAATTGCATCGCTGTCTGCCGTAAAGACCACATTACCATCTTCTAAGCCGGCATGCACCCATACTTTCGATTGACATCCTTTAATGATATAGTCATCGGTCTTATACTGCTCATCAATCAATGGAAGCTCTTTTCCCAATGTTATCAAATGTTCGTAGCGTTCCATCCAATTTTCGAACATCGAAAACTCGTCTACAATTTCTTCCTGTATTTCTTTGATAGTCATTTTTTAAACTTATTTTTGCACAGCTATTGGCTGTTTCGCCTGTAAGACGGCAAAATTACATTAAAAAAACAAGAATGGGTAAATTATTAACAGTAGGAACTGTTGCTTTTGACGCTATTGAAACGCCTTTTGGTAAAACCGATAAAATTTTAGGTGGTTCTGCCACTTTCGTGGGACTGGCAGCTTCGCAATTTGGTATTCGAACTGGTATCGTCTCTATAGTGGGCGATGATATGCCTCAGGAATATCTTCAACTACTCAACGATAGAAATATAGATACTTCTGGTGTAGAAATCGTACAGGGAGGAAAGACTTTTTTTTGGAGTGGACGTTATCATAATGACATGAATTCGCGTGACACACTGGTCACCGAGCTAAATACCTTGGCTGATTTTAATCCTGTAGTTCCGGAAGCGTTTAGAGATGCCCCGGTATTAATGTTAGGTAATTTACATCCTTTGACCCAAAGTTCTGTTTTAGATCAGATGGCTGTGAAACCTAAATTAGTCATTTTAGACACTATGAATTTTTGGATGAATTCGGCTTTAAACGATTTGCTTGAGGTTATTAAGCGCATAGATGTAATTACCATTAATGATGAGGAAGCGCGCCAATTAAGTGGTGAATATTCTTTGGTAAATGCCGCCAAGAAAATTCATGATATGGGCCCTCAGTATATCGTCATTAAGAAAGGAGAACATGGAGCTTTATTGTTTAATAACGGAAATATGTTTTTTGCACCGGCATTACCATTAGCGGAAGTATTTGATCCTACAGGAGCCGGAGACACATTTGCGGGAGGCTTCGCAGGATATATTGCAAAAACAGAAGATATTTCGTTTGAAAATATGAAGAATGCGGTGATTTATGGTTCCAACCTGGCTTCCTTCTGTGTAGAGCGCTTCGGAACGGAGCGCATGCAAGTTTTGACAACAGAAGAAGTTGAAGCTCGCCTGAAGGCATTCAAACAATTAACACAATTTGAAATCGAATTAAGCTAATATGAATCCGCGCCTAAAAACGCGGATTTTTTTATTATTAACATGAATCAATGAGCGACGCGATCAAGCATGAATGTGGTATTGCTTTAGTGCGATTACTAAAACCACTCGATTATTATCAAAAGAAATATGGCACCTCGTTTTATGGCATCAATAAAATGTACTTGATGATGGAAAAACAGCACAATCGCGGTCAGGATGGTGCTGGTTTTGCCAGTATTAAGTTTGATGTCAATCCTGGAACGCGATTTATAAGCAGGGTTCGCTCCAACAAACAAACACCAATTCAGGATATTTTTGCCCAGATCAATGCACGCCTGAATGAAATTTTAGAACAAAATCCAAGTAAAAAAGACGATGTGCAATGGCAGTTAGAGAATATGCCTTACGTAGGTAATCTATTCTTAGGCCATGTTCGCTATGGAACTTTTGGTAAAAATAGAATCGAGAACGTACACCCTTTTTTACGCCAAAACAACTGGAAACACAAAAACCTCATCGTTGCCGGCAATTTTAATATGACTAATTCTAATGAGTTATTGGAAGAACTGATTGAATTGGGGCAACATCCAAAGGAGAATACTGATACTGTCACTATCATGGAAAAGATAGGCCATTTTTTGGATGACGAAGTACAAAATTTATATCAAAGGTGTAAAGAAAAAGGAATTAGTAAAAAAGAGGCGTCTTCGATTATTGAGGAAGAATTAGATATTAAAAATGTATTGAAACGTGCTTCAAAGAATTGGGATGGTGGTTATGCCATGGTCGGCCTTATTGGTCACGGTGATGCTTTTGTATACCGTGATCCCGCGGGCATTCGTCCGACATATTACTATAAAGATGATGAGGTTGTTGTCGTAGCCTCAGAGCGTCCTGTGATACAAACTGTTTTTAATGTTGAGTATGAAGAAGTCAAAGAACTAGAGCACGCACATGCCTTAATAATTAAGAAAAATGGTGTGATTTCAATTGAGAAGATCAAAGAGCAATTACCTAAAAAATCGTGCTCTTTTGAACGTATTTACTTTTCACGTGGCAGCGATGCAGAAATCTATAATGAGCGTAAGAATCTGGGCCGTCTTGTATTTCCAAAAATACTGGAGGCCATTGATAATGATGTTAATAGCACTGTATTTTCTTACATACCAAATACTGCGGAAACATCATTTTTTGGGATGGCGCAGGCAGCCGATGATTATCTAAAGCACCATAAGCTTGAAGCAATATTGAAAGGAAAACGATCACTTTCGGCTAAGCAGGTTAATGAAGTACTATCAGAAAAAGCGCGTTTCGAGAAGATTGCCATTAAAGATGCTAAATTACGCACCTTTATTGCCGATGACAGCAGTCGCGATGACCTTGTAGCACACGTGTATGACGTGACCTATGGCGTGGTCAAACCAACTGATAATTTGGTTATTATTGACGATAGTATTGTTCGAGGCACTACATTGAAGAAAAGCATCATCAAGATTTTAGATCGCTTAAACCCGAAGCAAATTGTAGTGGTTTCATCAGCTCCACAAATCCGCTATCCCGACTGCTATGGTATCGACATGGCACGTATTGATGAATTCATTGCTTTTAAAGCAGCTATTGCACTTTTAAAGGAAACGAATCAATACCATATCGTCGAAGAAGTCTACAAAAAATGCAAGAACCAGGATCATGTACCTGAAGGTGAACTCGAAAATTATGTACGCGCTATTTACAAACCCTTTACTCCTGGTCAAATTTCAGACAAAATAGCCGAAATGTTAAAGACCGAAGACATCAAGGCTGACGTAAAAGTGATCTTTCAATCAATAGAAGGCTTGCATGAAGCCTGCCCCGATCATCTGGGTGATTGGTATTTTACGGGCAAATATCCGACTCCTGGCGGCACTAAAGTGGTGAATCGCGCCTTTATGAACTTTTATGAAGGAAAAAAAAGGAGAGCATATTAATATGGCATCTTAATTGATTTCTATTTCATAAATTTTAATCATGACGAAATTAGTTCTAATTCCAATAGCTGCTTTGCTTATGAGTTTTTCACAATGTAATAAAGACAGCTTTGATAAAAAACCACCTGTTGATTTCACTACAATGTATTATCAGGATTGGGTTGGGGGTCAACCTGGCTCCAGCGGAACGATGATTACTTTAATCGCAAAAAAACCATTGCAAGAAATCGTTTTTGATT
>JASJDL010000165.1 GCA_030065775.1 Flavobacteriaceae bacterium
AATAGCAAAAAGAACCGAATGATATGAATCAACCCCTGGCATACGTACACCCCGGAGCAAAAATTGCCCGAAATGTGGTTATAGAACCATTTGCGACCATACATGGTAATGTAAAAATAGGCTCCGGCACCTGGATTGGCTCAAATGTTACCATAATGGAAGGTGCTCGTATAGGAAAAAATTGTAGAATATTTCCCGGGGCAGTAATCTCTGCCATTCCTCAAGACCTGAAATATGATGATGAAGATACCACAGTGGAAATCGGTGATAATGTGACTATTCGTGAATGCGTTACCATTAACAGAGGTACAAACGATCGTTTAAAAACTGTCATAGGTGACAATTGTTTGATCATGGCCTATTGCCACATAGCACATGATTGTATCGTTGGCAATAATTGTATCTTTTCGAATAATTCAACGTTGGCCGGACATGTGACAGTTGGAGACAACGTCGTTCTGGCCGGTATGGTGGCTGTGCATCAGTTTGCTTCGGTAGGCAATCATGCTTTTGTAACAGGGGGCTCTTTGGTACGTAAAGATGTACCTCCATACGTTAAAGCTGCTCGCGAACCTTTGTCGTATGTGGGAATTAACTCCGTTGGTTTACGCCGAAGAGGATTTGACACCGAAAAGATCAGAGAGATTCAGAACATATACAGAATCTTATATCAAAAGAATTATAATAATACACAGGCAGTAACAATTATTGAGGCTGAAATGGAAGCGACCTCTGAAAGAGATGAAATTTTAGAATTTATTAAAGGTTCGCAGCGCGGTATTATGAAAGGATATTTTAAATCAAATTAAATGGCAACAACATCAGATATTAAAAAGGGACTATGTATTGTGTTCAATAACGACACCTATAAGATCATAGAGTTCTTACATGTAAAACCCGGAAAGGGACCTGCCTTTGTACGAACAAAACTTAAAAGTTTGACTACAGGTAAAGTAGTAGACAATACTTTTTCCGCAGGACATAAAATCGAGGAAGTGCGTGTAGAAACGCGTAAATATCAGTATTTATACAGCGATGGGGATACCTATCACTTTATGAACAATGATGACTATACGCAGATTCAATTGCAAAAAGAACTTTTAGACCGCCCTGACTTAATGAAAGAAGGTGAAGTAGTAACAGTAATTGTAAGAGCAGCTGATGAAATACCATTGTCAGTAGATATGCCCGCTAGTGTAGTACTTGAAGTAACACATACTGAACCGGGAGTGAAAGGAAATACCGCTACAAATGCGACGAAGCCCGCAACTGTTGAAACGGGAGCCCGCGTGAATGTTCCTTTATTCATTAATGAGGGGGATAAGATTAAAATTGAAACGGAAAAAGGTACCTACCAAGAGCGTATTAAAGAATAAATTTTAGTGAAATTTCCTAGAACTCATACCTTAAAAGAAATAGCTCAACTTATTGAAGTTGAGTTTATTGGAGATAATGACTTTCCTATAGAAGGTATGAATGAAATCCATGTTGTTAAACCTGGCGATATTGTTTTTGTAGACCACCCTAAATATTATGATAAAGCCCTGGAATCGGCAGCAACGATCATACTTATCAATAAAAAAGTGGATTGCCCAGATGGAAAAGCCTTACTCATTTCTGATGATCCGTTTCGGGATTTCAATAAATTAACCCGGCATTTTAGTCCGTTTGTGGCATCCAATACCATGATAGCTGAGTCTGCAAAGATAGGACAAGGTACCATTGTACAACCCAATGTATTTATAGGAAATAATGTACAAATTGGTGAGAATTGCATCATTCACCCTAATGTAACGATCTATGATCATACCGTGATTGGTAATAATGTCACCATTCATGCAGGAACAGTGCTGGGGGCAGACGCCTTTTATTATAAAAATCGTCCGGAAGGTTTTGATAAATTACTATCATCGGGCAGGGTCGTCATTGAAGACTGTGTTGATATTGGCGCCTCCTGTACCATTGATAAAGGTGTCACAGGCGACACTACCATTAAAGAAGGAACCAAAATTGATAACCAAGTACAGATCGCACATGATACGGTGATTGGCAAAAAATGCCTGATTGCCTCACACGTAGGCATTGCCGGCTGTACTATTATAGAAGACGAAGTAACATTGTGGGGGCAGGTTGGTGTAATAAGTGGTATTACTATCGGTAAAAAAGCAGTTGTTTTGGCACAATCGGGAGTCAGTAAATCCTTAGAAGGCGGTAAGACCTATTTCGGATATCCTGCAGAAGAGGCCAGAAAAAAATATAGAGAATTAGCCGGAATCAAAGTATTGCCTGAGATTATAGAAAAAGTAAATAATATCTCATAAAAGCCTTTTGCAATCGTATTTAAAAAATTACTTTTGCCTGGCACCTTAAAAATGAATCAAACAAAAAATATAAGAATCACATGAGTGTTTTAGTAGATAAGAATTCAAAGATCATCGTACAGGGATTTACAGGTAGTGAAGGAACATTCCACGCCGGGCAAATGATAGAATATGGTACAAATGTCGTTGGAGGTGTTACTCCCGGTAAAGGTGGTCAATCACATTTAGAGAAACCTGTTTTTAATACTGTTGCCGAAGCAGTCGAAAAGGTAGGGGCAAACACCAGTATTATCTTTGTCCCCCCGGCTTTTGCGGCAGACGCCATTATGGAAGCGGCTGATGCCGGAATTAAAGTAATCATCTGTATTACTGAAGGTATTCCTGTTGCAGATATGGTCAAGGTAAAGGCTTACATTGAAGACCGTGATTGTCGATTAATAGGCCCGAATTGTCCGGGTGTAATCACCCCTGAAGAAGCAAAAGTGGGTATTATGCCAGGTTTCGTTTTCAAAAAAGGAAATGTAGGGATTGTTTCGAAGTCCGGAACGCTTACCTATGAAGCTGCTGACCAGGTCGTAAAGCAAGGACTAGGAATTACAACGGCTATCGGTATTGGTGGTGACCCAATTATTGGTACTACAACTAAAGAGGCTGTGGAATTGTTGATGAATGATAACGATACTGATTGTATAGTGATGATTGGTGAGATTGGAGGACAGCTGGAAGCGGATGCTGCACGCTGGATTAAAGCTGATGGCAATAGAAAGCCTGTAGTTGGTTTTATTGCAGGACAAACAGCACCGGCGGGAAGAACAATGGGGCATGCCGGAGCTATTGTTGGAGGCAAAGATGATACCGCTCAGGCAAAAATGGAAATTTTAGCGGAAAATGGCATTTACGTGGTAAACTCACCCGCAGAAATCGGCAAAAAAGTAGCAGAAGTTTTAGGATGAAATTTAACATAATTATAGGAGAGCCTGTCGTTTGACAGGCTTTTTTGATGAACATATTTAGTATATTTGAAATTCAATTTAACCAACCGAAACATGAAATTATTAGAGAATAAAACCGCTTTGATTACGGGAGCCACCAGAGGCATAGGAAAGGGCATAGCAGAAGTTTTTGCAGAACATGGTGCCAATGTAGCTTTCACCTTTAATTCTTCAGTTGATGCCGCCAATGCCCTTGAGAAAGAATTGCAGGCTAAAGGTGTTAAAGCAAAAGGATATCAATCGAATGCTGCAGAATTTGAAGCCGCCCAGGAATTGGCAAAAAATGTATTGGAAGAATTCGGTACCATAGACATATTAGTTAACAATGCCGGCATTACGAAAGATAACTTACTAATACGAATCTCTGAGGAAGACTTTGACAGGGTAATTGAAGTAAATTTGAAGTCGGTTTTTAATTTAACAAAGGCGGTTATTCGGCCCATGATGAAACAACGTTCGGGTTCGATCATTAATATGAGTTCGGTAGTAGGTATTAAAGGAAATACCGGTCAAACGAATTATGCAGCTTCGAAAGCGGGTATCATTGGTTTTTCAAAATCTGTGGCGCTGGAATTAGGCTCCAGAAATGTTAGAAGTAATGTGATCGCACCAGGGTTTATAGAAACTGAAATGACCGACGCATTACCTGAAGAAACCGTGCAAACGTGGCGCAACGCTATTCCACTAAAACGTGGCGGTACCCCAGAAGATATTGCTAATGCTTGTGTCTTCCTGGCTTCAGATATGGCAAGTTATATCACAGGGCAGACATTAAGCGTAGATGGTGGTATGCTCACGTAAAAATTAGACCACTTTACTAAGGTTTGGATACGAAACTATATTTATTGATTCTTTTAGCTGCGCTAATTGCTTTAGTAATTGCAGTTTTTCAATATTTATACAAACAAAAGGATCGATCAAATATACATATCGGGCTCGCATTTCTTAGATTTTTGAGCGTTTTTCTACTGCTATTACTGCTTATTAACCCTACTATTGAAAGTCAGAAGTTAGAACTAATTAAACCCAAATTAGCGCTGGCGGTGGATAACTCTTCATCTATTAAAGTGCTTGAAAATGATCGTCAGGTGAATGCCATTGTACAAAAGCTGTCTGACGATCCCGAGCTTAAAGAGAAGTTTGCCATTGAACTTTTTTCATTTGATGAAGAAATAAACCGTTTAGACTCTTTAAGCTTTTCTGTAAATAAAACGAATATTATCAATTCATTGCGGTCATTAGATAATCTATACGATACATCCGATGCGATTGTTTTGCTCACAGATGGAAATCAAACATTGGGTTCAGATTATTCTTTTTACAAGACAAAACCTTCCACTTATCCTGTAGCAGTGGGTGATACGATTCCACAGAATGATCTGAAGATCAGCAAACTCAATGTCAACCGTTACAGCTTTTTGAACAATACCTTTCCTGTAGAAGTATTTATTAATTATAGTGGAAACACGCCCGTTTCCACGAATCTAACCATATCAGATGGGACGAGGACAATTTACAGAAGGACACTCTCCCTGGACCAGGAGAAAAACTCTGAACGGGTTATATTTAACATCACTGCTGACCGGGTAGGAGCCATAAACTACCGGGCCTCTGTTTCACCCATATCCAGCGAAATCAACAGGATAAATAATCGCACGAATTTTATAGTGGAAATCATTGATGAGCAATCTAAGATTGCTTTAATCTCTGATATTACACATCCAGATTTAGGGATGATTAAGCGGTCTATAGAAACCAACAAACAACGAAAGGTTGAACTGCTAACTCCAGACAAAGCCACAAATTTAAAGGAATATCAACTGGTTATTTTATATCAACCATCTGGTATGTTCAGATCCGTTTTCCAACAGTTACAAGATGGTATGACAAATTACTTTATAATTTCAGGAATGCAGACTGATTGGAATTTTCTAAATAGGGTGCAAGAAGACTTTATAAAGAATACTATTAACCAAAGTGAACAATACCAAGCCAGCAGAAATACGGCTTATGCATCCTTTGTAATAGATGCCTTTGATTTCGAGAGCCTTCCGCCGTTAGACTCGAAATTTGGAACGATCAATTTTAAAACTGCTCATGAAACTATCCTTTTTCAGAATATTAATAATATCCAAACGGAAAAACCCTTACTGGCGACTTTTTCTAAAAATAACAGGCGAGGGGCCATCTTATTAGGTGAAGGTATCTGGAAATGGCGAGCTTATTCCTATACAAATGGTAAGTCATTTTTTGAATTTGACCGGTTTATAAACAAATTGATTCAATACCTTTCGATAAAAAAGAAATTAAATCGCCTGGATCTTGATTACGAGCCCATTGTCTATCAAAATGATATTGTTACCATTAATGCAACCTATTTTGACACAAATTACATAGTGGATACCAGGGCGAGTTTGAACTTGACACTTAGGAATACAGCAACTGATGAGGTAAAGACATTCCCGTTTCGATTAAGTGGGCAGTCTTATATCAGCAGTATTTCAGATCTGGAAAGTGGTGACTATGCATTCACAGTTTCGGTAGAAGGGCAGTCGACCAAAAGAAGTGGTTCTTTCACCGTATTAGATTATAATATAGAGCAACAGTTTACCTTTGCAAATATGAACGCATTGCGGAGTCTGGCCAACAATTCTAACGGAAAATTCTACCATACCTCAGGTTTCGATAGCCTGTTAGAAGATTTAAAGAACGATACCAGATACAAACCAATTCAAAGAAGTACCCTAAAACAACAGGCTTTCATTGACTGGAAATGGCTATTAGGCCTGGCAGCCTTATTTTTGAGCCTGGAATGGTTTATCAGAAAGTATCATGGTAAAATATAATCACTAAAATTAATTGTAAATTTGAAAAAAATCGAATTATGAGTAATCAGTTACAACTTCCAAAATCTATATTACCTATTATTTTTGTAGGTATTCTCTTGATCATCTTTTTATCTAAATCCATTGTCACCATAGAG
Organism: Flavobacteriaceae bacterium; assembly: GCA_030065775.1. Lineage (GTDB taxonomy): Bacteria > Bacteroidota > Bacteroidia > Flavobacteriales > Flavobacteriaceae > Aureibaculum. The sequence continues at coordinate 6,297 of JASJDL010000165.1, forward strand.
GCCGGTGAAGCGGGCGTCCTTTGGAAACGCTTCGGTGGCGGTGTGGTGACAGAACAACCACCATTGGGTGAGGGGTTTCACATCGTAGCACCCTGGAATAAAGTGTATGTCTATGAAGTACGCCGACAGGAGCTCTTCGAAAAAATGAAAGTTTTATCATCGAACGGGTTAGATATTCAATTAGACGCTTCGGCCTGGTACCAACCCAAAACCGAAGAATTGGGTAAATTACACCAGGAGATTGGTGAAGGCTATTTAGAGCGAATTATTTTACCAACGATTCGATCTGCGGCCCGAAGTGTGGTTGGTAGATATACCCCGGAGCAATTATATTCCAGTAAGCGCGATGCTATTCAAGCTGAAATATATGAAGAGACCAAAAAGATAGTGGATAAGCAGCATATTATTTTAGATGAAGTCTTAGTGCGTGACGTGACTTTACCCCCAACTATCAAAGATGCGATTGAACGTAAATTACGACAAGAGCAGGAGTCTCTGGAATACGAGTTTAGACTCGAAAAAGCTGAAAAAGAAGCAGAAAGACAACGCATCGAGGCGAAAGGAAAAGCAGATGCAAACCGAATATTAAGCGCTTCTTTAACAGATAAGATCTTAAAGGATAAAGGTATAGAAGCGACGCTGAAATTATCTGAATCACCAAATGCGAAAGTGGTGGTCGTAGGCAGTGGTAAAGACGGAATGCCACTTATCTTGGGTAATAATTAGCAGCAAAATATCATAAAAGAATAAAATGTCATTTTGACCGGAGAGGAAATGATCAAATAAATTTCTTTCCCATTCAAAATGGCATTTTTTTAATTTCCCCTGTTATCATTGTCGTTATT
>JASJDL010000166.1 GCA_030065775.1 Flavobacteriaceae bacterium
AAAAAGGGCGCCAATTGGCGCCCTTTTTTAAAATTATGCAAGAAACTTATCTATTTTCTAAAAATATAGCGCGTAATAAAAATACCTTTTCCATCACCTTTACCGCCTTCACTTTCGACTGCACTGGTCACAAATGCCAATTCCCATCCCTCCGCAATCATGCTATTGATTTTAGAGGTGATTACCGCATCGTTAGCTGCAATATTTTGAAAACGAATCCCACCAAGATTATAAAAGTTCAATAGCTTCGTCTCCTCAAAATTACGCACGCGAATATCATCTCTTTTCGATTTATTTCGTTTGTCTTCTTCTTTGACATCGGTTCGTTCTGAGGTGAAATCCTTATAATTTCTTTGCTCTGAGGTAGAAACGATTCTCGATCTTCCCAATCCGTTTGGTACTATGGATTCAACACTAGTAATGACTTTATACTCGGTCTGTGCTTGCGCATCAATAAAAGAAAATAGGGCAATGGCCCCTAAGAGCAGGAGTTTTTTCATGGTTTCGTTAGTTTTTTAAAGTTTACTCACGAATATATTATTTAAAGTCCAATTATAAAACCCTTAAAATAAGAAAGCTCCAAAACGAAGTTTGGGGCTTTCCTCTAAATTATTTTCCCTTTTTTAAGGTCGTTCTATTTCATAAGTACCATCTTTCAGCCTTTTGTAGAAAACGCCTCTGCACTTATAGTATTTTTTACCGGCTAAGGTGACCAACTTGCCACCATCGGGTATAAAATCGATTTTAGCACCATCTGGGGCTGTTTTTAGAATATACCGATTCTTCATCTTGGTATGCCACATACCATCAATAACATAGTAGGTAACACCTTTGTGTACCACTATTTTTTCTTTCTTTTCAGTAACTTTTATGGTCTTTTTATGATCTGTAGTATTCGCCGAAGCCTGATCTTGTGCCTGGGCTATATGCAGACCAAATAAGCCAATAAAGGCTACACATAGTGTTTTTAAATATGTCATAAGTGATAAAAAGCTATTAATATCAAAGGTTATAACGTTAAGAAAACTAATTTCTTATACGTTTTTGTAGATTCTTTTGGCGCTGCTCGCGAAAGTCACGTAGTAATTTTTTGTTAAAATCTGTTTCGGCCCGAAACAACAAAATGATCTTTTTCGCAGAAACCACATTCATTAATTTGTTTTTAAGGTCTTGTTTCGCTCGAGCAACTTCAAATTCGATATCCATAAACCCCTGCAGTATTTCATTGGCCTCGCTATCAGATAATTGCTGCACGCCGCCTGCAGCGCGCACTCTTCGGGCGATTTCCCTTGTTTTCACTGTTTTGGCCTGGTAGATACGCTTATCGTATTCATTATAAATAGGCCAGAACTGCTGCGCTTCTTTAGAAGATAAGTCAAGGGCATTGGTAATAAAAGCGGTCTTCATGGCTTTTATCTTTTCCCTGTTGGCCTGTGCAGTAACCTGAACCGTGGTTAGTAAAAAAAGAGTTATTATTATGATTCGTTTCATTTACTAATTTAATTTTCTAACAGTATGCTTTCAACATCTGTGCCATTTAAGTAATCCAGCAGTTCATCGTCTTCGTCAATTTCTTCATTCGATGCCAAATCTACATCATTAAAAACTTCTGCAATTTCGTAGCTGTCTAGATTTATAAGATTTTCTTCAATTAGTTCATCAACCACTAAATCTGAGCCGATATCAGGAGGCTTATTGTAATAGAGTACGGCTAATACAGCTAACGAAGCAGCTACAGCTACCGGGGCCCAAACTTTTCTTAGGCGCGTGCCTAAAGTAATGACCTTCGGTTCTTTGAGAGCCTTTTCCTGTTCTAGTCTGGCAAATACTCGGTCTTCAAGCGTCTCGAAATACCCTTCAGGAATATCAGCCAGGCTTGTTTGCTGAGGCTCTCTACCTAATTTGGCAAAAACCTGATCTTCGAGCGAGTCAAAATAACCTTTTGGAGTGGTAAACCCTTCTTCCTTGGGAAGTTGCTTAATACTCAATTTTGTACGTACAGCATCTTCTACAGCTTCAAAATATCCTTTTGGAGTAGTAAATCCGTGATTCTTAGGAAACGTATCTGTGGTCAATTCAGACAAGACAGCACCTTCAACGGTATTAAAATATCCCTCAGGGACTTTAAAACCGTGTCCTTTTTGCTTTACTATGTCTAAAATTTTCTGTTTCATTTCGCCACTTAGACTAAAAAATAGTGCTAAGGTTTAATATTATTGTGTTAAAATATGTTCAATTTTCTTTACGGCATGATGGTACGAAGCTTTTAAGGCGCCTACCGAGGTTTCCAGTACATCAGAGATTTCCTGGTACTTCATATCATCAAAATATTTCATATTAAAAACCAGTTGCTGTTTTTGGGGTAATTGAGCTATGGCCTTTTGCAATTTTAACTGCATTTCATCCCCATCATAATGCACATCTGCCTCGAGACTTTCAGTCAGTTTGTACTGCATCTCAGAAATATCAACATTTTGCGACTTCGCGCGTTTATTGATAAAGGTAATCGATTCATTGGTGGCAATACGGTACATCCATGAAAACAACTTGCTTTCAGCATTAAATTTATCAATATTTCTATAAACTTTTATAAAGGTATTTTGGAGTACGTCGTCGGCGTCATCATGTGAAATGACAATTTTGCGGATGTGCCAATATAAGCGCTCTTTGTATTGGGTCATTAACTGCCGAAAGGCACTATCCTGAGTTTGAGCATTTTTCAGCTGTTCAATAAGTACTGATTCTTCTAGCACTGGCTTGGATTTCTTACTTAGACTAGTAACGCAAAAAAAGGTTTAATATTGACCATTAAAACCGAACACTTGCTTTTATGTTCAATACCCTACCAGATAAAAAGTTGGGTACGGCTACCGATTGATTGGCTGCAATATCACGTACCCAGGTATTGGTAATTGAGTTTTGCACATCGAACATATTGAAGAGTTCTACACCTAAAGAAAATTCCTTAAACTTTTGCAGCCAGTCGGCCTGAGGTCGCTTCTTTTCATCCACCAAAACATACGAGATACCAATATCTGACCTGAAGTAGTCACGCAGCCTGTTTTGAAAATTGTACGGGTCGGCATAAGCAGGAGATCCTCCCGGAACGCCGGTATTATACACCAGGTTCAGATACATTTTTAAGTTGGGGTTCGAAGGAACATAATCCTGGAACAAGATAGCGAACTTTAACCGCTGGTCAGTAGGACGCGAAATATAGCCCCGATCCTCAATATTTTCCTTGGTAAGCAGGTAACCAAAGGTAAAGTAAGACTCCGTACCGGGAACAAACTCACCATTTAAGCGCGTATCAAAACCGGTAGCAAAGGCCTTGGCATTGTTTCTGGCCCGATAGCGTATCTGTACATTGTCCACTGTAAAGGGGTTGACATCCGATAAGGTTTTATAATACGCTTCTGTTACCAATTTGAAGGGGCGGTCCCAAAGTTTAAAACTATAATCATTGCCTAATACGATATGAATCGAACGCTGTGCTTTGACTGCAGGACGCACTACACCTAATGAATCACGTAACTCGCGATAGAAGGGAGGCTGGTAATAATAACCACCCGATAACCTGAATATCATGTCTTTTTTCCAATTGGGTTTATAAGCTAATTGCGCTCTTGGACTCACCACGGTATGCGTATCTGAGGCGCCATTTTTCGGTTTTACGGTCCAGTTTTGAGCCCTGACCCCCAAATTTACCCATAATTGGTGCTCATTGATATCAAATTCACGGCTCCATTGTGCAAAACCTGAGATTCTATTGGTGGTGACTTCATTGAATGCACGAACACCTGTAAATGGTACCAAGGGCCCCACAAAAGGTGTATAAGGCTCATCGTTTCTTGGAGTAAAACCTGGTGGGCGCAAGGAGAATCCTGCCGAGTCGATGACTTCCCATTCAATGATTCGATCTTTAATATTTTCGGTTTGATATTTTGCACCGATTTCAAAAATATTAGCTCCTTGCTTGAGGGTCGCCCGCACCTGTACATTTGAAATAAGTGCATCAAGGTCATTACGGGCATGGTCTAATTGTGAACCGATGGCTTGCACATTCTGTACATTACCAAAGCTATCGCTGCCAAAATCTGCATTCACCTGGCCAATTCCATATCTGGCGAGGATATCAAAATATTCCTCTTCCTGAGTGTTGTAGGAAGAAGTGGTAAGGTTCAATACTAGGTTATCATTCACAACGTAGGTAGCCTTCAGCGCTCCAAATAAGGTAAGATATTGATCTTCTTCACGGCCATCATAATTTACGACTAATGCCTGGGTGCCTTCTACACTTCCAAAATTTGTTCTGCGCGTCACCGGAGTGTAATCATAATTATTTAAGGAAAAGTTTCCCAGAAATTCGAGTCCGAACCTATCAGAAATGTCATAAGAAATATAGGACTGCACATCAGTGAAATTAGGCCTGAAATTCGTTTCAATGTCTTTAGAATTGACGAAAAGGCTATTATTTCTATAGCGGACTCCTATGCTTGTTGCAAGTTTGTCGTTTTCAGACCGACGTTCAACGGTAACACTTGCACCTAATAAACTTGCGTCTGCGGCAACACTAAATGCCCTCGCTTTTCTATATTGAATATCAAGTACAGAGGATAGTTTATCGCCGTACTTCGCTTGAAATCCACCCGCGGAAAATTTTACATTTTGGGTGAGGTTAGGATTGACAAAACTTAAGCCTTCCTGCTGACCGGAACGCACCAAAAAAGGCCTGTAAACTTCAATGCCATTGATATAGACCAGGTTTTCATCGTAATTGCCGCCACGCACATTGTATTGCGTACTTAATTCATTGGTGCCGCTTACGCCCAAACCGATATTTCGCAAAGTGGCTTCAATACCGGCATTAGCTCCAGGCAATTGTTTGGCCGTTTCAACATCAACTTTATCAATTCCCTGTACCTTATCACTGTCGTCTTTAACTACAATTTCTTGGATATGTTCGTTTTTCGTAGTCAACTTGGGCGAAAAATTTACCGTTCTGTTTCTTCGTACTCGAACTCTTTTTGATAGTGAATTGAAGGAAACATGGCTGAAAATAACAGTAATAAACCTCCCCGAAGGGATCGTTAATTCATATTCTCCTTTGCTGTTGGATGCCGCTCCGGTTTGTCCAAAACTTACAGAAACTCCTTCAATGGGATTACCTTTTTCGTCTTTGATAACTCCTTTTAAAGTACCTGTCTGGGCAATAAGAAAGTTTGTAAATAAAAAGAGGATAAAAAAACTGGCACTAAATTTTTTCAAAAAAGAAAATTTAACGTTCTATAAATCATTATGTCTGTAAAACGTTGCAATATACGTATTCGTATTGTTAACATGATCAACGACCATCAACTTTAATTCGTGTTTTTCACCAGTCAATTCCTTATCGTTAAAGTCATAAGTAAGGAGCCCTCGCTTGGCGTCGAACTCCATTAAAATCCATTCACCGTTGATTTCGGCCCGATACGATTTTACGCCCGAAAGTTTGTCGGTGATACGTACTTTGAGAAAGTTGTAATTGGTCAGCCATTGCCCATCTCTAAAATTAACAGGTTTGATTACAGGTCTTTGATTATCAGAGAATAAAGCATAATTCCCTAATGTTTTATTTAGCGTGTACAATTTATTTTCTTTTCTTCGCGTTCCAGAATAATAAGGCCTTCCTTTCGTGTTAATACGTGCTATAAATAATTTATCTTGTTCTTCTTTCGGATATTTCGAGACATCAAATGTCAATGTAAAATTCTTATGCAATGGCACGCCTGCATTATGGAGTTTCACAACATCTTCTTCGTGTTTAAAATCAAAATAGATATCCTTGTAAAAACTTTGTTTCGGAAAGGCAACTGTAACCGTACTGTCAGAAATTTTATTGAATTCGTTGCGTTTAAAGAAATAAGGGGTTGTCTTGACCTGCTTTTTAAAAAGAACAGCGTCTTTCTTTCCTTTGACAGGAATGATCAATTTCTTTGAATTACCTGCGAAATCACTGGCTGTAATTTCAATCGTATAGGATACACCATCTTTAATGGTAAGAAAGCCATTGTTCTTAAGGTTTTGGTAGATACTTAATTTATTGGCCTCTTCAACGAAACACTTTTGAATTCTCTGTCGTTTCTTATAATACCGACCATAGTCAATAAGTGCATTCATATACCTGGTCTCATTGAATGCGAATGTACCGACAGTATGTTGGTATGCTATGGAGCCATTGACCTTCATTCTAAGTTCAAATAGACCGTTGTTGTTCAATGCGGCATTTTGTTTATCTACCGCATTAATTCCAAATCCTATGGTTCCATAGGCTTCTATTTTATCAGCCAACAAAGTGCCGTCTGCCTGTCTTTTAAATGATAGTTCTTTAATACTGTTACTGTTATTTACATGCGATGAATCGCCAAATGAATAGGCCACAGCGGCTCTTATTTCGGGATGTTTGTCGTCTGGAATTTCAATACCAAAAAACATTGGATTGATAGGCTTGGCCTGGGTATCACGTATTTCATAATGTAAATGAGGGCCACCAGAACTTCCGCTGTTTCCACTAAAAGCAACAACCTCCTGTTTGGTGACAACCAATTCATTTGCTTTGGGGAATAAGTGAATTTCATAGCTTTCCTTTTCATACTGATGCTTTTTAACATAAGCTTCTATCTTAGGGGCAAATTTCTTTAGGTGCGCATAAACGCTTGTGTATCCGTTAGGATGTGTAATGTATAAGGCCTTGCCATAGCCCCAATGCGAAATTTTAATACGGGAGACATAACCTTCCGCGGAAGCGTAGACATTAAACCCAGTTCGTTTTTGGGTTTTAATATCTAGGCCAGAATGAAAGTGATTGCTGCGCAATTCACCAAAAGTACCCGATAATATTAACGGAATGTCCAAGGGCTTTTCGAAATAATCTACAGGATAATCGGCCTGTGAAAAACTGCAAAAAGTAAAACCAATAAAAACTAAAAATAAACGTATGCTCCCCATAATTGCAGGCTAAAATACAGATTCAAAATCTAAATTAAAAATACAATGTTAAGATATTGTTAACCAGTTTATTGACATAAAAAATTGATTTAATTAGGTAAAACAGTTGTCAAATTAAAAC
>JASJDL010000167.1 GCA_030065775.1 Flavobacteriaceae bacterium
TAAAGTATATGACGCTTTTTATAAGTTAGAATATCCGCATGATCAGATCACTTCTTATGTGTTTGATGTGGTTCGTGCAGAAGTTCCTAAAATGAAATTGGATGATGTCTTCGTTAAAAAAGATGATATCGCTATTGCCGTAAAATCTGAACTTCAGGACGCCATGGTAAACTACGGTTATGACATAATCAAAACACTTGTGACAGATATTGATCCTGATGCCCAAGTAAAAGAAGCCATGAACCGTATTAACGCAGCCGAACGTGAAAAGATTGCTGCTCAGTTTGAAGGTGATGCTCAGCGCATACTTATTGTAGAAAAAGCAAAAGCAGAAGCAGAAAGTAAACGTTTACAGGGGCAGGGTATTGCTGATCAACGCCGTGAAATTGCACGAGGATTAGAAGAATCTGTAGAGGTGCTGAATAAAGTGGGAATCAATTCTCAAGAGGCTTCTGCTTTGATTGTAGTCACACAGCATTACGATACCCTTCAGGCGATTGGTGAAGAAACGAATAGTAATTTAATCTTACTGCCAAACTCTCCTCAAGCAGGTAGCGATATGCTCAATAATATGGTCGCTAGTTTTACCGCGAGTAATCAGATAGGCGAAGCTATGAAGAAGTCACAGGCAAAAAAGAGAGGTGGTGATGCGGTATAAAATTTTTGTAGTCGTACTTTTTGTTACCTTTTCTACATATTCGCAAAACAATTCATTAAAGAAAAGTGCTTTAAGGGATGCAAAAATAGCTGCAGAGGCTACGTTGAATTCTGATTTCGACTTGCTTTTAAAACATACGTATCCACCTATTATTGAGGTGATGGGCGGCAAGGAGAATGCGCTTTCCATTATCAAAGCAGCTATGAAAGGTATGAAGGAGCAGGGAATGGTCTTTGAAAAAGCCGAAGTAGTTTCGGTATCAGATATTGTAAATGACGATGGTGAATATCGCTGTTATGTTGAAGGGAATAATCAAATAAAAATGCCAGGGATGCGTATCAAATCTAAAAGTTATTTGTTGGGTATTTATAACGAAGAACAAAAGTTTTGGTACTTTTTAGAAGCTGAAAAATTAAAGAATAAAGCTTTAGCTGATAAAGTATTACCCAATTTTAAAACAGAATTGGTTATTCCTCCAGATACGATGGAAACCGAAACAATAGATTAAAAAAACCCGAAGTCTTTACTTCGGGTTTTAATTTTGTTTAAGTAACAATAACTTATTTTTCTTCTAGTTTTTTATCGTCTTCATCAGGTTTAGTAGCGTCCTTAAATTCTTTAATACCTGAACCCAAACCTCTCATTAGTTCAGGAATTTTTTTCCCTCCAAATAGCAATAGCACCAAAACAACAATAACTGCTATTTGCCAGGGCCCTATCATTCCTAAAAATATCGCTGCTGTAATCATCTTTTCTAAATTTAGATAACAAAGGTAGTAATTAATTACATATGCCTAGTATTAGCTTTTGTTAATAATGCTACCGCCTATTATTTTATTGGTTTTTACTTTTACAGGATTTCCTTTATAGTCAATTTTTCCACCAAAACGAACTTTTGCATCTAAAAAAGAACTGGTTTTTATTTCCACCTTTCCCCCTGAGGCTGACATTACTTCGGCGATTTCAGAATCTAATTCGTAGCCTTCATAAACCCCTCCGGTAGTCACCTCAACTTCCTGGTCTACTACTTTTCCGCGTAAGCGAATATTGCCCCCAGAAACTGCCTTTACAGTAACATATTTAACATCCAGAACCAAATGAATATATGCCCCCTCTTGCGATCGAATCGTCACATTTTGCTGATTAAATGTTTGGTCTGAAAAAATCGCAGCACCTTCATTTGCATCCAGAATATCAAGATCATCTTTATAATACAGTTTAATATTGACATCTTTATCATTGTAGAGCTCAGGAAAATTTAAAAAGACTTTTAGTTTTCCATTTGTATTCTTCACGGTGAGGTTCTCTCTTTTTTCACCAATGATCACAATCTTTTGTTCGTCAGACCGGATCAGTTCAAGCGTCATACCGCTAAATACCTTTAAGACATTAAAATCGCCTAAATTAATGGTACGCTCTTGTGAAAATCCAAGAACAGAAATGAATAGAAAACAAGTCAAAACAAGCTTTCTTGAGTTAGCAAATAATTTCATAGATAAAGAGGAATTTAGATTCAAAGATAGCAACTTAATTTTTGACGTAAAAAGTGTTCTGGCAGTGTTAAAGTTTGTGTTAAAACTTTAGTATAAAATCATTTTACATTTAATAATCGATTAAATCGAAGTCCAAATGTTTTCGTTCTAAGTCAGTATTCTTAACTTTTACTAGCACCTCATCACCGAGCTGTATAAGGTTTTGTGTTGTCTGGCCCACCAATGCATATTGCTTCTCATCATAAATATAATAGTCTTCTTTAATATCACGTATCCGCACCATACCTTCACATTTATTCTCAAATATTTCTACATAAATGCCCCATTCTGTGACGCCGGAAATAACACCTTTGAATTCTTGATCCTGGTGGTCTTGCATGTACTTTACCTGCATGTATTTAATTGAATCTCGTTCGGCCTTGGTGGCCAGCAATTCCCTATCTGAAGAATGCTCACATTTTTCTTCATACACAAATGCCTTGGGAGATTTTCCACCGTCTAAATAATGTTGTAATAATCGATGCGTCATCACATCGGGATAACGTCGTATTGGTGAGGTGAAATGCGAATAATAATCGAATGCGAGTCCGTAATGCCCAATATTTTCAGTAGTATACATCGCTTTACTCATCGATCGGATCGCTAAAGTCTCCACCATATTTGATTCTGCTTTTCCCTGAACATCACTTAATAATTTATTTAATGAATCAGAGGTAGATTCTCTTGTTCTAGTGTCGATTTTATAACCAAATTTTCCTATAATCGATTGTAATCCGGCCAATTTCTCTGGATCGGGTTCATCGTGTACCCTGTATACAAATGTTTTATTGCTGGGTCGCCCTCTTTCTTTACCAATATATTCAGCCACTTTTCGATTCGCTAATAACATAAACTCCTCTATCAGTTTATTTGCATCCTTTGATTGTTTAAAATAAACACCTACAGGTTCATTATTATCATCCAAATTGAACTTCACCTCAGTTTTGTCAAAAGTGATAGCACCATGTTTTAGGCGCTTTTCGCGAAGTTTTTTAGCCAGCTCATCCAATTTCAAAGTCGCTGAAACAATATTTTTATCTACTGTGTATTGCTCTCCCGTTAAGGATACGTTTGCTGGAATTATATTGTTTTTAGTCTCAATAATGACTTGAGCCTCTTCATAGGCAAAGCGCTTATCTGAATAGGTAACGGTTCGGCCAAACCATTGTTTAATAACCTCGGCTTTTTCTGTAATTTCGAATACTGCCGAAAACGTGAGTTTTTCTTCTTCAGGTCGAAGGGAACAGACACCATTTGATAGCATTTCGGGCAACATCGGTACCACTCTATCTACCAAATACACTGAGGTAGCTCGTTGGTAGGCTTCGTTATCAAGCACGGTCCCTGGTTGCAGATAGTGCGATACATCAGCGATATGGATGCCTATTTCGTAATTTCCATTTTCGAGTTCAGTAAATGACAGGGCGTCATCAAAGTCTTTCGCATCTTTCGGGTCAATGGTAAATGTCAAATCACCGCGCATATCGCGACGTAATGCGATTTCTTCTTTCGTAATTGCAATAGGAAGCTGCCTAGCCTCATTCTCAACTTCTACAGGAAATTCATACGGTAGATCATATTCTAATAATATTGAATGAATTTCGGTATCGTGCTCTCCGGGTTTTCCAAGTACCTTTTTAATTTTTCCAAACGGATTTTTAGAATTTTCAGGCCAATCGGTCATCTTTGCTAATACTTTATCACCATGTTCAGCATCTTTTAATTTACTTTTTGGGATAAAAATATCTGCATACATTGTTGGATTATCGGGTAAAACAAACCCGAAATTCTTACTTACTTGTAAGACTCCAACAAACTCATTTTTTGCACGTTCTAAAATTTCAATAACCTCGCCTTCAAACCGATTGTTATTTCTGCGCCTGTATACATAAACTTTAACCGTGTCGTTATCTAATCCCTTATTGAGATTAATAGATGGTATAAATACATCGTGTTCTAGATCATCAGAAATAAAATAGGCATTACCGCTTGAAACCACATCCAAAATTCCCGTATGGTAGTGTTCATTCTGAATGATCTGAAATTTACCTCTAGCCGTTTCTTTAATACGTTCTTTTTGTTTGAGTTCTTCCAATTTCTGTATCAGTTGCTGTTTCTCATGATGGCTTTTAATCTCCAACTTTGCTGCAATCTGTTTATAATTGAAAGATTGGGTGGAATTCTTATTTAGAAATTTTAAAATTTTAGAAGCTAAATCTTTAATAACACTTCCTTTCTTTTTGTAAAATCCTTTTCTTTTTTTTGGCATGCCTTTGCGGTAGATTCTATCTTTAAATATATAAATTAAGATCTAATAAAAAACCTCGGTAAGAACCGAGGTCGTCGATATATTAAAATGATAACATTAATTTAATAGTCGAAGAGCCCTGAAACCATTCTGATTCTATTATTACCTCTATCAACAATATATAAATTGTCACTTGCATCAAACGCAATACCTGTTGGGTTTGATAAACGAGCATTTTTTGCTAGACCTCCATCGCCTGAAAAACCAGATTTTCCAGTACCCACTACAGTAGTGATCAAACCACTCTCTGCATCGATCTTTCTAATTCTATTATTTCCTCTGTCGACAACGTATAAATTATCTTCTTTATCAACCGCCAGCCCTAAGGGGTTTGATAACTTTGCTTTGCTTGCTGCAAGTCCTTCTCCTGAGAAGCCTGTTCTTCCGGTTCCTGCAACTGTTGAGATAATTCCTGTTGCTAAATTGATCTTACGAACGCGTTCATTTCCACTATCGGAAATAAACAAGTTTCCTTTTGAATCGATGGCTAATCCAGTAGGGCTGTTTAATTGAACCCTATTTGCATTATTTCCATCTCCCGAAAAACCTGCTTCTCCAGTTCCTGCAAAATCAGAAATTTCACCAGTGATAAAATCAACTCTTCTAATTCTGCTTTCTCCCACAACAGATACATACATATTTCCATCTTTATCAAAAACCATATTGAACGGGCCTGATAAATCAGAATCTATATTAGGTTGTTCTGTTTCAGATTTTTTTCCGACCAAAGTCATGGCACTACCTGATTCTACGTTTACACGTCTTATACGTAGATTTGATAGTTCAGCGATATACAGGTTTTTATCTTTATCTACGGCAATACCTGTAGGATCTTTTAATGCATCAACCGAAAATTTATCTTCGTCGCGAACTACAGTTGTTATTACTCCGGTTTTGGCATCTACACGGCGCACACTGTTATTATGCGTATCAGCAATATAAATGTTCTGGTCTTGATCCAACGTAAGATTAAAAGGTAAGTTTAATCGTGCATTTGTGGCCTTGTCTCCATCCCCGGAAAAACCGGTCTTTCCGTTTCCTGCTATCGTAGTGATCTTCTGAGAATTGATCGTATATGTAGCCAACAAGAACGCTATTAATAGGTAATTTCTCTTCATAACTTTAAAAGGCTTAAATGTTTAAATAGCAAACTGAGAAGCGAAAGTACAACTATTTTCTTAAAATTTTCTTAAATAAAATGTAACAGAAGTGTTAAATACACGTCTTTAGTATAAAGCGAGTAGTTAAAAATGAAAAACTTCTATAAAATCATATTGGCCTTCATCCTTGTGTTTTGCTTAGGATTCTTCATTACCTACCTAACTATTTCTAACACATTAAATAATACCACAGGCGATCTTCACCTTAGTGAAATTCCTACTTCCATTCTACATAAAACCTCTCAGGTTAGCTAAGCAGTTTTTAACAACAGTTATAGTAATCATGAATTTCTTTTTAAAAATAAATATCAAATATTTAGTTATGATAGCTTGTTAATTTGTGAAATAAAAAATTTAGATTTTATTTTGATTTATCACTTTTAAAAAAGAGTCAACACTAATTAACAATTCATCTTTTAGTAATCACTTTAAAATCAATACAGTTTCACTCTTTATTAACATTCATTTAAAAACGTTTTTAAATGCTTTTTTTTAATATTTCAACACCATGAAGTTGTTTACAACATCACTTTTTCATGTTTATAAATTGCATTAAAAAACTCAAAAAATAATTTGCTTTTTATAGTTTGGGTAGTGTATTGAAAATAATCATTAAAAAACAAAATATAATTACAAGATTTAGTTGTTATTTTGTTAACATTTGCGAAATATGGCTAGCTTATTGATTTTTACCTACTTATAAAATATAATGAACATTGGTCATATTTTCTGTTTATAATTCTCTTTTATCGTACCTTTGTCAGGTAAATTTATTGATTATGAAAACCATCGCTATTGGTAATGATCACGCCGGTACTTCCTATAAACTGGAACTCATAAAATTGCTTGAGAATAAAGGATTTACAGTGTTGAATTTTGGTACTGATGATGAAGCAAGTGTGGATTATCCTGATTTTATTCATCCTGTTGCTGATGCTGTAGAATCAAAAGATGCCGATGTTGGTATTATTATATGTGGAAGCGGTAATGGCGCTCAAATGACGGCTAATAAGCATCAAGGTATACGAGCTGCTCTGTGCTGGAACAATGAGCTGGTTACATTGGCTCGTCAACACAATGATGCAAATATTTTGAGTATACCGGCACGATTTGTTTCAATACACCAGGCGAAATCTTTTGTTGAGTTATTTTTAAAGACTGAGTTTGAGGGAGGCCGTCATCAGAATAGGGTAGCGAAAATTGCTGCGACTTGCTAAGTTATGCAATGGGTATGCAAATCATTTAAAGAACTTACACTTACTGAATTCCATCATATTTTAAAGTTACGTATTGATGTTTTCGTGGTGGAGCAAGATTGTGCTTATCACGAATTAGATGGCAAAGATCAAAAAGCATTTCATT
>JASJDL010000010.1 GCA_030065775.1 Flavobacteriaceae bacterium
AAAACCCATTACTAATGAAGTGCTACCATTTTTATGTAAACCGTACCGAATTAAAGGTATCGCAGACAAGCCATAGGATTGGTACATTTTAAAGATTGATCCAAAAAATATTTTAATCCTTAACAAAAATTCAAGTATTTACTAATTAAAAAGGTCCGGCACTTTAGTAATGTGTATAGGTATCTTTACGTCAAACTCGCAAAACATTAAATTTATGAGAAAAACTTTTTTTATTTTCTTCTTGTCTTTAGGATGTGCGATATCGAGTTTTGGCCAGCAAATTGATTATAATGAAGAAAAAGGCTATATAGCCAACGGTTATGATGTTGTGTCTTATTTTTCAAATAAGGTATTACGAGGAATTTCCAAATACACGTACACCTACAATAATGCCGACTATAAGTTCTCATCAGGTGCTAATTTGGAAAAATTTAAAGCCAATCCTAAAATGTACGTCCCTAAATATGGAGGATGGTGTGCTTATGCCATGGCAGATAAAGGAGAGAAAGTTCGTATAAATCCAAAAACTTTTGAAATTAGGAATGGGAAATTATATCTTTTTTACAATGCTTTTTTTGATAATACTTTGGAGAGTTGGCTAAAAGAAGGACCCAATGAATTAAGAAAAAAAGCTGATGTAAATTGGGATAAAATAAAGTATAAGAAATAAGTGACTTTGAATTATAGCGATAAAAAAAAGCGAACTTTTCAGTTCGCTTTTACTATTTTAAAATAGTGTAATTTATTCTTCGTGTTCTGCGATTAAGTGATCTACCTCATCACCTTCAACAGTCTTAACAGTGACATCTTTTTTGCCATTTACTTCTGTCGTTGTGATTACCGTAGCATTCTTCTCACCGTTTTCCTTTTTAACAAGTACTTTCATCTCAGTATTCGCATTATCTGCTACCATTTCATTCACGATAGCACCCTTCTTATTATAGGCTGTTACCTCATCAACACTTATTGCAATACTTGGAGCAATAACTAAGGCCACTACAGACATTAACTTTAAAAGAATATTCAATGAAGGACCCGAGGTATCCTTAAATGGATCTCCGACAGTATCACCAACCACAGCTGCTTTATGAGCATCTGAACCCTTTCTACCTTCTTCTTCGATCATTTTTTTTGCATTATCCCAGGCACCTCCTGCATTTGACTGGAAAATCGCCATTAAGACACCTGCAGTTGTTACACCTGCTAATAAACCTCCCAACATTTCCGCACCGCCAATAAATCCTACTGCTACAGGAACAGCAATCGCTAGCAATCCAGGGAATACCATTTCTTTTATAGAAGCTGTGGTTGAAATTTCCACGCATTTCTCATACTCTGCAACACCATTAGCAGCATCAAATATCTTACGATCAGCTTCAGACGCCTTAGACATATCACTATCATACTTGCGCATTACCTCTAAAGCATCCTTTAAAGCAGGAATATCTCTAAATTGTCTACGTACTTCTTCGATCATTGCCATGGCAGCTCTACCAACAGCATTCATCGATAATGCCGAGAATACGAATGGCAGCATACCACCAACTAATAATCCGGCCATAATTTTTGGTTGAGAGACATCAATTGCAGTTACATTAGCTGTTTTCATAAATGCCGCGAATAAGGCTAAAGCCGTTAAAGCCGCAGATGCAATCGCGAATCCTTTACCAATTGCCGCAGTTGTATTACCTACTGCATCTAACTTATCTGTACGTTGACGTACCTCGCTAGGCAATTCACTCATTTCGGCAATACCACCCGCATTATCTGAAATTGGCCCGTAAGCGTCAACCGCCAACTGAATACCTGTATTTGCTAGCATACCAACAGCGGCAATAGCAATACCGTACAATCCTGCGAAGTGATGCGAAACTAAAATAGCAGCTGCTATTAATATAATAGGAATTGCTGTTGACATCATGCCAACACCCAAACCAGAAATAATATTTGTTGCAGAACCGGTCTCAGACTGTCTTACAATATCTCTAACCGGCTTCTTACCTGTACCTGTATAATACTCTGTAACTTTTCCAACTAATAATCCTGCGATTAATCCGGCAATTACTGCTGCAAAAACACCAACAGAACCATAAGGAAGTCCTTCAATAGTCTCAGGAATAAAGGCTTTTATGATGAACCATGATGCCACCAACATTAATCCCGCAGATCCAAATTCACCAACATTTAAAGCCGTATGAGGAGAACCTCCTTCCTTTACTCTCACAAAAAAGGTTCCTATAATTGACATTACAATTCCAACTGCTGCTAGAGCTAATGGCAAATAGACGGCTCCTAAGCCATCAAAACCTGGCGTAACCAGTAAAGCACCCAAAACCATTGTACCAATTATAGAACCAACATACGATTCGAATAAATCGGCACCCATTCCAGCGACGTCTCCAACATTATCTCCAACATTATCTGCAATCGTTGCGGGATTCAACGGGTGATCCTCAGGAATACCGGCCTCAACCTTTCCAACCAAGTCAGCTCCAACATCAGCAGCTTTGGTATAAATTCCTCCTCCTACACGAGCAAATAAAGCTATTGAAGAGGCTCCAAGAGAAAAACCAGATAGTACATTTAATACTTCATTGATTCCCCAACCTTGCGTATTGTAAAAAGCAAACAATCCGCTTAGGCCTAAAACACCTAAACCAACAACACCTAATCCCATTACGGATCCACCTGCAAATGCTACTTCTAATGCTTTTCCTAAAGATATTCTAGCTGCGTTTGTAGTTCTCACATTCGCTTTTGTGGCTACACGCATTCCAATAAATCCGGCCAACGCAGAACAGATAGCGCCAACTACAAATGAGATAGCAACCATCCAATTTGAATCTGCTTCTGACTGTCCTTTAAACACTAAGAGTGCGGCAATGGCTAAAACGAAAATGGATAATATTTTGTATTCGGCTTTTAAAAATGACATAGCCCCATCAGCAATGTTCTTTGCTATTGATGCCATATTTTCATCGCCTACTTCCTGTTTAGATACCCAAACATTTTTAGCGTAAACAAAAATCAATGCTAAGACACCAAATGCAGGTAAAAATTGTACTAATGATTCCATAAAAGTTGTTGTTTTTTCTTGGTTATGGTTTAAACGCGGCAAAAATAGTAAAACCCAGTAGATTAAAAAAATAAAAACCCAGCTAAAGAAGTAGTTCCTTTAAAGTAAAAATTTCTTTTTTACTTCTTTAAAACTTTACCGTTCAATTGATTCGTGAATTTTCCATTGGCAACGGATATTTTTCCATTGATAATACTGTATTCCAACCCTTGTGCCAGCTGAAATGCATCTTTATAATTTGCTTTATCTTGAAATGTTTCAGGACTGAAGATAATTATATCGGCATAATAACCTTTATTCAATATTCCTCTTTTCGGGATTCCAAATATTTCCGCTGTTTTAGAGGTACTACTGTTAATAAAGGTAGCTACGTCAATTATTTTTTCTTTTCTAATATAGGTGTTGAACTTCCGAGGAAATGATCCGTACTTACGGGGATGGCCTGTATTACCATCTGACCCGGTCACCACCCAATCCTGCCGCATGAAGTTTTTAATGTCATATGGATTCATATTGAAGGATGCCACACGAACATATCCTTTTTTAATCACCTCGAATACGGTTTCTTCTGGAGATATCTTCAATTCCTGTGCTATTTCCAGTAAACTTTTATTTACTAAACTCGAGTCTGGAATCTTCACTATTAGTAGTTTATCAGGGCCTCCACGACGTGTAATATTCTTTCGGGTTTCCGCTAAGATTCTTTGCTTTAGTTGAGGGCTTTTATATCGAATAAAGAGTGAATCTTCACCCCCGCTTTCGGCCCAACGGGGTACAACTGCTGCCTTTAAACTGGTTGCAGAAGCGTTATAAGGATATTGATTTGCCGTAACCTCTATACCTTCTTGTCGCGCTGATTCAATTAGTTTGATAATAGAATCACTTTGCTTCCAAACATCAACCCCCAAACATTTTATATGAGAAATATGTATTGGTAATTTTGCTTGCTTACCTATAGTAATGGCTTCTTCAATTGCAGGGATCAACCCAACTGAATAGGAGCTTTCATCTCTTAAATGCGTATCGTAAATACCATCATTCTCTGCCACTATTTTAGCAAGAGCAATAACTTCTTCAGTATCAGCATAGCTTCCAGGTGCATAAAACAGTCCTGTTGACATGCCAAAAGCACCTGCATCCATTTCTTCTTGCAACAATTCTTGCATTTTAAGAATTTCTTCTTCGCTGGCTTTCCTATCACTTTTACCCATCACCTGTTCTCTAATAGTTGCGTGACCTACTAAAGGAACCGCATTGGTACCAATACCTTGTGTTTCATATAATTTGATGTATTTAGAAGACGGGTAGAAACTATCCCCATCGTTTCCAACTACAACGGTTGTGATTCCTTGAAAAAGAAAAGGCCGATTATGTGACTTTGTTGTATCTATTAAGTCTCGGTCTGCATGTGTATGCGGATCAATAAATCCTGGTGAAACAATCAGCCCTGAGGCATCTATCGTCCTTGTAGCTTCTATTGTTGCGTCCTTTTCATTACCAATAAAAACAATTTTATCGCCCGTTATAGCGATGGTCAAATCGCTCGCCGCTGAATCGATACCATTATAAACGATGCCATTTTTGATAAGGATATCTGCTTCTATTTTTCTTTTGGAGCAAGAAGAATATAGTAGTAAGATAATTACGAGGTATGTGCCAATCTTGAGATTCATTGCGATGTGGTTGTTAAAAGCAAAGTTTTCATTAATTCACGGGCATATACTCCTGCCCGCTTTCTAATTGTATCCCTATCCACTTCGTCTCCATCTTCATAAGTGACAGCTTCGCACCCAATTTGATTAAAAAAATAATTATAACAATATGGTAATTCTTGACTACGTCTTCTGGCTTCAACTTTGAATGAAGAGTTGTTTTGGATATTTCCAATCCAGTTAGGGATGATTTTTTTTGTTTTTATTTCATTAACTGAATCTAAGACCAGCATATAGGGCCCGCTATACGATGTATGGAAATCTATGGCAAATTCTATTTTAGTTCCTTCTTTAATTTTAGTCTCTATATATGATTTTACAGCTTGCGTTTCGGGTTCTTTGAAATCTACCCAGTCTCTATTTAGATCAGTTCCGTTCGCATTATGACGCCAATTACCCATATCTGCGCCATCTGGATTCAACAGTGGAAATACTATAATATTGAACTCATTTCTAAATGAATTTGCGATTTCAGAATCACCTATCATTTCTTCATAAAAAGCTTTAAAACCAATTGTTCCCCCGGGTATTTCGGGTGGGTGTTGTCTTGCGATCATAACAACCGATCTGTTTAATTCTTTATTGGAATTCAATACATAGTTGTTATTTTTTAAGACTGTTTGTCCGGCCACTTCTTTACTTAAAAAAGGACGAAGAATCAGAATACTGTCAAGCCATGAATAGGTATCATTACTTGATTCAATTTCCTGGGCTGCGACATAAATTTTCTTTGAAGAGACATTGAGCCTTAAAGTGGCTGTACCCAGAGATGTATCAATCTTTATATCCGATTCCTCTATTTTTTCCCATGATTTCTTGTCTGGGCTTAATTTTGGGATGTAACGATGCTTATACGCTCCATAATCCAAGGTTACTTCAATCTCTTTTTCAGACCCTGATGTGATCCCAAAGGCGAACCAGGGGCTTTTATTAACAGGTTCAAAAGCAGGGTTTATATAAGCGATGTATTTATCATTTCCCTTAAAGGAAACGCTGTCTAATCTGGCGCCCGCAAAACTACTATCAAATAAAACTTCAGTTTTGGGTTCATTTTTACAGCTCAGGCTTAAAACTGTAAACAAACAAATACGAATAACTATTCTCATTTCAATAAAACATGCATCATCTGTTGCGCTGATACTTTGCCAATTAATTTTATTTGATCTCTAGGGGTTTTGTCTCCAATTTCATAGGTGATCCCCACAGCGTTATGCCCATATAAAAACCAGCCTTTTGACACCGGTGAAGTACTATTTGCAGCTTTTTCATTAACCTTATACCCGGAGATATTTTCTTCTAAAGCCGCGAACCAATCCTCAATAAAGTTTGGTAATGTGGTACGCTCTCTGATTTTATTGGTATAAAAAACGTCTTCATAGGTAGAATGGAAATCGAGACCTAGCAGCAGCACAGCTTTGTCTTTTTTAAGTTGTTTCGTAACAAACTTGACGATATTCCTTACTTCGGGTTGATGGTATTTTGACCAATCTCTGTTCGTATCAACTCCCGCAGCGCTATGCCTCCAATGCCCAAGATCAACACCATCTGGATTCACTATAGGAAATGCCAAGACGCGATATTTCCTTAAAAAATCACTAGAAAGCTCTGAATTATCTAAAACCGTTTGCAAAAATTCTTTAAATGCAAAAAAACCTGTTACTTCGGGTGGGTGTTGTCGTGTAAGCAAAACAATAATCGGCTTGTTTTTTTTAGCACCCCTGTAGATATCTAATACAGGAAGTTGCCTGCCTAACTTCGATTTGCCAAAATTCTTAAAACGAACATACTCCTTTCCCCTAATTAACTTCATATACCAATTTTTAACATCTGTAGAAGTCTGGAGTTCTTGTGCAGCAATTGTTAATGGTTTCTTATCAAGGGAAACTTTAATCGTAACTATTGAATCTTTCTTGAAAATATTGGTAGAGTCAATGAGTCTCCAACGATTATTTTTCTTGAGTTTAGGGATATATCGATGCTTATGGCCTTTCGGATATTTGAACGTAAAATAGAATGTTTTAGGTACTGATGACCAGGCCTTGAAGGCATAATAAGCACTGCGGTTTATGGGTTCATTTTCGGGGTTTATTATTAAAATTGCAGAACTATCACTAGCCGTTTCAACTCCATTTAATCGCGCTCCATCAAATTGATTACTGGTGTAAACTCCTGCATCTTCTAAACTAAAAACTTTCTTCAGTTGACTTGAAATTGGTTTTGTTGTCGTATCAACAGGCTTTTCAAAATCTACAGTATTCAAAGTTTTACAGGAAATAAATAAAACTAAACAGGAAGAAAGGAGTAGATTTTTAAGGGTATTTAGATTCATACGTATTGGTTAGTGCGAATAAAGTTAACAAATTATTAGTCGCTCACACCAAAATAAAAAAACCTCGCAGTTTTGCGAGGTCTGTACCAAAGGTGGGACTCGAACCCACACGCTATTGCTAGCATTGGATTTTGAATCCAACGTGTCTACCAATTCCACCACTTTGGCAAATGGGATGCAAATCTATAAAATATTTTGCTTCTGTCATATAAAATAGTAAAGAAGAGTGGCTTGGCTTTTTAAATAATTTTTACTTTTGTGCCAAATTGAAAATCAACGCAATTACTTTAAAACACACAACTCAAATGAAACAAAAAGTACCTAAGCCCAAACTTTTTGCTTGCTCACAATCTTTAGAATTAGCCCATAAAATAGCCGATGCCTACGGCGGTAAACTAGGAAAATCAAGAAAAAATGTTTTTAGCGATGGTGAATTTCAGGTTTCTTTTGAAGAATCCATTCGAGGACGTCGTATATTCATTATTGGTTCCACCATTCCACCCATGGATAACTTAATGGAAATGCTTTTGTTTATTGATGCTGCCAAGCGGGCTTCCGCACGTCATATCACGGCAGTGATTCCTTATTTCGGATGGGCACGTCAGGACAGAAAGGATAAACCTCGTGTACCTATAGCAGCTAAAATGGTCGCAAATCTATTGCAGGCTGCGGGTGCTACGCGCATCATAACCATGGATTTACATGCCGACCAGATTCAAGGATTCTTTGAAAAACCCGTTGACCATCTTTATGCTTCGACCATATTTTTACCTGAAATTAAAAAAATGAACCTGGATAATCTAACCATTGCTTCTCCAGATATGGGTGGTTCAAAGAGAGCTTATGCCTACTCTAAATTTCTGGAAAGTGAAGTTGTTATCTGTTACAAGCAGCGCAAAAAGGCGAATATAATTTCACATATGGAACTCATCGGTAATGTAGAAGGTAAAAACGTGATCTTGGTCGACGATATGATCGATACCGCGGGTACCTTAACGAAAGCCGCTGATCTGATGATGGAAAAAGGTGCAAAAAGCGTTCGCGCAATCTGTACCCATGCAGTACTTTCTGGGGAGGCTTATGAGCGCATAGAAAACTCAAAATTAGAGCAGTTAATTATTACCGATACAATTCCGCTAAAAAAACAATTATCTAAAATAAAAGTTGTATCTTGCGCGCCCTTATTCGCAGACGTAATGCACAAAGTGCAAAGCAACCAGTCGATAAGTGATCAATTTTTAATGTAAATAAATTTTTTAGTAAGTAATGAAATCAATTACGATCAAAGGATCTCAAAGAGAAAGCGTGGGCAAGTCTTCGACAAAGGCCTTACGTAATGCTGGAAAGGTTCCTTGCGTGTTATACGGAGGAGACAAACCATTACACTTTTCAGCTGATGAAATAACATTCAGAAATTTGGTGTATACTCCAAATGTTTACACGGCGTCAATTGAATTAGATGGACAAAAGTATGCTGCGATACTGCAGGATATTCAATTCCATCCGGTAACCGATAAAATCTTGCATATTGACTTTTATCAACTATTTGATGATAAAGAAGTAACCATGAATATTCCTGTTAAACTTGAGGGTAATGCTCCTGGAGTTATTGCGGGGGGTGTTTTGCGTTTCCCGAATCGTAGATTAAGAGTTCGTGCGATTCCAGCAAATCTGCCTGACTTTATCACAGCCGATATATCGAAACTAAAAATTGGTGATAAAATTTATGTAACCGATGTTGCCAGCGATGATTTTTCAATTTTACATCCAGACAATATGGTAGTATGTCAAGTAAGAATGGCGAGAGCTGCTATTACAACTACTGTTGATGAGGATGAAGAAGATGAAGAAGGAACTGAAGAGGGAGCTGCTACTGAAGAAGGAGCAACTGAAGGTGCTGCAGCACCAGAGGCAGAAGCTTCTCAAGAATAAGAATTCAATTCAAATGAACACTAGGAAGAGCTTCGCTTAAAGCGGAGCTTTTTCATTTATAACCATATCGATTATATTTGCCGGATGCAGATCATATCTTTTTTAAGATCCCTTTTCGGAACGAAATCTACTACAGAAGAATCCATGAAGAAATATTTGATCGTTGGTTTAGGAAATATAGGAGCTAAATATGACGAAACCCGTCATAATATCGGGTTCAAGATACTCGATGAACTCGCTAAGACAAGAGAAGCAACTTTTGAAACACAAAAACTTGGTGACCTGGCAAAATTCAGGTTTAAAGGACGCGCCTTTATCTTATTAAAGCCCTCAACATTCATGAACCTAAGCGGTAAGGCCGTAAAATATTGGGCGGGTAAAGAAAAAGTTCCATTAGAGAATATCTTGATCATCTGTGATGACTTAAATCTCCCATTCGGCACAATTCGCATAAAAGCTAAGGGAAGTGACGGTGGACATAACGGCCTTAAAGACATTATTGAAGTTTTAAACTCGACAAACTACGCACGTTTTCGTTTTGGCATCAGTAACGAATTCTCAAAGGGACGTCAGGTAGATTATGTCTTAGGCAGATGGAGTGAAGACGAAAATAAAAAATTGCCAGAACGACTTGAAAAGGCCATTCAGGCAATCCTATCTTTTGGTACGGCCGGTATTAAAAATACCATGAATGAGTACAACGGCAAGTAGTTATTCGACCGTCACCGATTTTGCTAGATTTCTGGGCTGATCTACATTACAACCGCGCATTACAGCGATATGATATGATAATAACTGAAGAGGAATCGTAGTCAACAATGGTGTTAATGCCTCCTCCGTTTCGGGTATTTCTATGACATGATCTGCAATTTCTTTCACCTGCGTATCTCCCTCTGTAACAACCGCAATAATCTGACCTTTACGCGACTTGATCTCTTGAATATTACTTACAACCTTTTCATAATGGCCTCTTTTGGTGGCAATTACCACTATCGGCATATTTTCATCGATTAATGCAATCGGCCCGTGTTTCATTTCCGCAGCCGGATAGCCTTCTGCATGGATATAAGAAATTTCCTTTAACTTTAAAGCACCTTCGAGTGCCACAGGGAAATTGAACCCTCTTCCTAGATACAAGAAATTAGCGGCATCTTTATAAATACTTGAGATGTATTTTACATGCTCATCTATTTTCAACAGTTCTTCTACTTTTTTCGGAATCAATTCCAATTCCTGTAAATGCATGCGGTAGTCTGAGCTAGACATGGTTCCCTTTGCTCTTGACAATCGAAGTGCAATTAAGGTTAATACCGTGATTTGCGTTGTAAATGCTTTTGTGGACGCTACGCCTATTTCAGGTCCGGCATGCGTATATGCACCAGCATCTGTTTCCCGTGCAATAGACGATCCAACAACATTACAGACACCAAAGACAAACGCTCCTTTAGATTTAGCCAATTTGATCGCTGCAAGCGTATCGGCTGTTTCACCCGACTGTGAAATGGCTATCACGATGTCTTTTTCAGTTATGATAGGATTGCGATATCTGAATTCTGAAGCATACTCGACCTCAACAGGTACTCTGGCAAAATCCTCAAAAATATATTCAGCCACTAGGCCTGCGTGCCATGAGGTTCCACAGGCAACAATAATAATGCGATCAGCATTTAAGAATTTCTTCATATTATCTTCTACACCCGCCATTTTAATGATCGCCTGCTTGAGCAATAAGCGACCTCTATACGTATCCACTATCGCTCTTGGTTGCTCATGGATTTCCTTTAACATAAAATGCTCATAACCTCCCTTTTCAATCTGCTCCAAATTCATTTGTAGTTCTTGAATATCAGGAGTTACCAGGGAATCATCCTGAATCTTTCTGATTTTTACATCTTTGCCTAGACGAATTATGGCCATTTCCTCATCTTCTAAGTATACGGCATCTTTTGTGTATTCAATAAAAGGTGAAGCATCAGAAGCGACAAAGTATTCTGATTTATCTTTTCCCAGTCCAATGGCAATTGGACTTCCTAAACGAGCAACAACGATTTCATTGGGCTTTGTTTTATCAAATACGGCTATCGCATAGGCTCCAATCACTTGATTCAATGCAATTTGCACCGCCTTACCGAGCATAACCCCATTCTGTTTTTTAACCTCTTCAATGAGGTTTACTAAAACTTCTGTATCCGTATCGCTTTTAAAGCTGTATCCTCGCTTGATTAATTCCTTTTTAATAGTATCGTAGTTTTCTATGATACCATTATGAATTATTACCAAATCTCCTGATTGTGATACATGCGGATGCGCATTAACATCATTCGGAACACCATGTGTAGCCCAACGTGTATGACCAATTCCTAAATTACCCTCGGTGGTAATTTCTTTTTCTACCCGTTCTAAGAGATCACTTACTTTTCCTTTGGTCTTCGAAAGTTTAAGGTTATCGCCGTCATACAACGCAATACCGGCACTATCGTACCCTCTGTATTCGAGGCGTTGAAGCCCGTTAATGATTATGGGATAAGCTTCCCGATGCCCCACATAACAAGTAATTCCACACATAGCGTATTTTTTTAGTTTATTCCGGTGTTTTGGTATAGTAGATTCTCAACTTAAGTCTTCTATCAAAATCTTGATCATTTTCATCAAAGTTATTACCTTTTATAACAACACTTTGAGCATTCCAGCTAAAGTTTTTTACTATAGTATCAACAATACTTACAGGTGCTTCAGTAGGATGATACATTTTGATCGCAAGTTTATACAATTCCAATGGATCATCATTCTTTAAGACTTCTGAAATATAATCTGTTATAAAGAATCTGTAGAAGTAGTCTTCTGGGTCGTCATCCTCATTTGTAATTAAATTTCCGTCAACACCAATGGGAGCCTCGGTTATATGGTCAAGAATTGAAACACCTTGCTCAGCGTTGTATAAGTATAACCTATTTGGCAACCGTGATGCTTCCGGATCGTCTAAATACAACTCTAAAACCGCACCATTAATTAACCATCCTTCTTGTCTAATTCTATTCAAACTGTCAAGGTCAATTCCGTCAAAAAGTTTTAATTCCACAATAGAACCCTGAGCACCCTGTACAAAAAGTTTGCTATGGCCATTTATGGAATCAGGCGCATTGAATTGAGCTAGTAATTCTGTAGCTGAAGAGTAATCCCTGTTATACGTTGCGGCCCTAATCCCAGATAAGGGAAATACCACGGTCTGTTTAGTTTTTACCGGAACATTTACATCATCAGTATCGCCATCACCATTAAGATCCACTGTTGTCTCGTCAGTCAAAACCTCATTCGTATAATAAATCGATATGTTGGCATCGTTCATTGAAAGGAACATTAGAGATCCCAGATCAGACTGAGGTTCAATAATTATACCTCTGAAATAATTCGAAAAGAGCTCAGGTGACTCTGCTTCTGCTTCGGTGATTTCATCGATAAATATTCGCTTAAACTCATCTGAATCCAAACCCAATTTAACAGACGGATTCCTTGCTTCCTTTAGTATTGTATCAATTCGCTGCTCATTTTCAAAAAAACTTCTTGTCACATAAAGTACCGTATCATTAGCATCAGGTTCGAAGCTTTCAGCATAGAGTTGCTCACCCTTTGTGTAAGATTCATTCGAATAGTATAGCTTGTTCCTAGTGGGATCTTGAGGGTCGAGGGTATTCAAAAAAGTCGTGAGTCTATTGACTTCTAATTGATAAGATGTGTCGGCATCTCCGAAAATTGAATCTAGTGTAAAATTCGGTGTACCGTCTTCATTATTTTCTTGCCTGGTAGCAAAATAAGGTATATCTAATATTACGGTATCTATAACCGGGTTAAGGCCAAAGTCAATTCCACCTACCGGTAGACCGAGCTGAGAAATGAAAGCTGATCTAAGAATTCCGAAATCATCATCATTCAAAACACCAATACCATATATGGGTAGGCCATCAACCCTCGATGAATCTACGTTCTTCGAATAGGCAACAACTTCAAAATCTTGAAATTCAGTATCAAACAGATTATTATTAACAATATTTACACCGATATTCTCGAAATCTTTCTCACAGGAAATTACGCCGAAAAAGACTACACAAAAAACAAGCAAATACTTTGCACTGTTTATAATTTTATTAGTCATAAACAAATAGTAATATTTAAATAATCAATTATAAGACTTTGGTTAGGTAAAAATCGGAATAGGCCTCTGTGAAATCATCAACAGGCTGGTATTCTAATACTGGGGTTTCAGAAGATTCGATATGCTCTAAAATCTCTTTTGGCAGCTTTTCGCTTCCTTTGATAACAGCATCAGAATTTTCAATCGCAATTTTTAAAAGGTTAGTATGATTCGCCTTAGTTAATGATTTTAATTTTTCTTCAGAAATAGAGTCAAATTTAATTTTCGTGATCATTTCCTCACCCAATGAGCCTTTAAAATCATTATTATAGATAGAGGTAACTATTTTACTTTCGGCAAAAAGAGGATCATTTTTATAATACTCTCTAAGGTACAAAGGCAGTAAAGAGGCCATCCATCCATGCACATGAATAATATCAGGTGCCCAATTCAATTTTTTCACCGTTTCCACAACACCCTTGGCAAAGAAAATCGCTCGTTCATCGTTGTCAGGAAATAAATTTCCTTCTTCATCAGTATAAAGTGCTTTGCGCTTAAAGTACTCTTCATTGTCTATAAAGTAAACCTGCATTCTCTCCTTTGGAATCGAAGCCACTTTAATGATTAATGGCATATCCATATCATTGATTATGAGGTTCATACCCGACAATCGTATCACTTCATGTAGCTGATGTCTTCGCTCATTAATGACACCAAATCTCGGCATAAAAATACGTGTCTGTGCACCATTGTTATGCATTTTTCTAGCTACTTCAAAAGACATGTTAGCAGTTTCATTCTCAGGCAAGTAGGGTACAACTTCAGAAGAAACGTACAGAATTCTCTTATCTTTCATAAATCCATCTTAGTTACGAATATGCAAAATTACAAAATTTTATGCAGATTTAGACCTAAAAACAGTAAGTTTACCCGCTTTTAACTCATAATTAAGAACTTCATGCGGGTTTTTCATTCTATCCTATCATTACAGAAATATCTCAACAAAAAACGCACCAAAAATTCGATCGGATTCGTTCCTACTATGGGGGCACTTCATGACGGACATCTGGCCCTTGTTAAAAGAGCGATTAAAGAGAATGATATAGTTGTAGTGAGTATTTTTGTGAACCCAACCCAATTTGATAAAAGCGAAGACCTTAAAAAATATCCCCGAACACTTGATACCGATGTCAATCTGTTAAAAACGACGAAGCATACTATAGTTTTTGCACCCTCTGTTGAAGAAATGTACCAACAAAACATCAAAGCCAAAAAGTTTCATTTTGATGGATTAGAATATGAAATGGAAGGAAAACATCGCAATGGCCATTTTGACGGTGTCGGCACCATAGTAAAACGTCTTTTTGAGATTGTACAACCTCACAAAGCCTATTTCGGTGAAAAGGATTTTCAACAATTGCAGATTATCAAAAAATTGGTCGATAAATACCAACTTCCTGTAAAAATAATTGGATGTAAAATTCATCGCGAAGCAGATGGTTTGGCCATGAGCTCACGAAATACACGACTCACAAAAAAACAACGAGATGCCGCTCCTTTTATCTATCAAATACTCAAAGAAACTAAAAATAGGTTCAAAAAAGAATCGATCCCAACTATAGAGCAATGGGTAACTAAACAATACAAGAATAACCTTGAACTTCAGTTGGAGTATTTTGAAATTGCCAATAGTAAGACTTTAAAACCTGCACGGCGAAAACTAAAAAAAAATAAATATAGGGCATTTGTAGCGGCCTATGCAGGAAACATTCGTTTGATCGATAACATCGCTTTAAATTAACTACTTTTGTCAGCGAAAAAACCTTACCTTGAATTCTAGTTTTAAAAAAACATTGTTTGCAATAATTCCTATAGCCATAGGCATAGGTGTGATCTGGTATTTTTTGGCCCAACTGTCTCCACAAGACAAAAAAGATATCATAAATTCGTTTAAATCGGCTAACTACTGGTGGGTGGGTTTATCATTATTTTTTGGAATGCTGAGCCATTTTTCAAGAGCCTATCGCTGGCAATTTTTATTTGAACCATTAGGGTACAAGCCAAGATTTGTCAACAGTTTTATGACTGTTTTAATGGCCTATTTAGTGAATCTGGCGATGCCAAGAGCAGGTGATGTCGCCAGAGGAACAGCAATTTCAAGATATGAAAAGATTCCGTTTGAAAAAGCCATTGGAACTATTGTTGCCGAAAGAATTGCCGATGTAATTCTATTATTATTTATTATCGGAATCGCCTTTATCTCACAGGCAGAACTCATAAAAGGTTACTTATTTAAAAATGGTACTTCCAGTACAGTAATTGGCATCCTGATTTTATTGTTGCTAGGAGGATTTGCCATTATAGGATTTCAATTAATTCAGAGAGCCAAAAGTGGATTTTTACTCAGGGTTAAAAAATTTGTAAACGGATTATTTGAAGGGGCCATAAGTATCTTCAGAATGAAGAAAAAATGGCCTTTCATTTTACATACTTTTTTTATTTGGGTGATGTATGTACTCATGTTCTACGTGGTCACTTTTGCGCTGCCTGAAACAACTCATTTACCTTTTGAAGCAATTATTGTAGGCTTCGTAGTTGGCGGATTAAGTATGGCCCTGACCAACGGCGGACTGGGTACGTATCCTGTTTTTGTTGCCGGTGCTTTAGCATTATATGGCGTTGCCGGAAATCCGGCGAATGCTTTCGGATGGATCATGTGGACCGCCCAAACCCTGATGATTATTGTTTTTGGCGGATTTTCTTTTTTATTACTACCTATTTACAATCGAAACCGGGGTTAATGGAACGATTTTATAGTAATGGTAAATTGCTGATCACAGGTGAATACCTCGTTTTAGACGGAGCGCGCTCATTGGCTTTGCCTACCAAAAAAGGACAAGCACTTAACGCGCAGCCTATTGAAGACTCCAGACTAATTTGGGAGAGTTTTGATGAACAGAACAACCCCTGGTTACAAGTTGAATTTGACTTACCAGGACTTCGGATAATTTCTGAGACCTTTGCTTCAAATATAGAAGATGGCAGTGACTCACTCGGATTGAAACTTCAAGAAGCCCTGCTGGAAGCCAAAAAATTAAATCCTGATTTTCTAAAAGATACGAAAGGGTGGTACATTAAGTCTAATCTCGATTTCCCAAGAAATTGGGGGCTGGGTTCTTCATCAACACTCATCAATAATATAGCACAATGGGCCAAAATTGATGCCTTTTCGTTGCAATTCAAAATCTTCGGTGGCAGCGGCTATGACATTGCGTGTGCCCAACATGATTCACCTATTATCTATCAGTTGAAAGACCAAGAGCCAATTATTGAAAGTGTGAATTTTGATCCTATTTTTAAAGCGCAGTTATATTTCGTACATCTCAATAAAAAGCAAAATAGCCGGGATGGCATTGCCCGATATCAAAAATTTCAAGCCGATAAATATGCTTTCAAAGAAGAGATCTCGGCATTGACAAATGCGATCTTAATCGCAGATTCTTTAACCGATTTCGATCAAATTTTGATGGAACATGAACGCCTCATTGCATCGGTTATTGATCAAAAACCTGTTCAGCAAGTTTTGTTTTCGGATTATTTTGGACAAACAAAAAGTCTTGGTGCCTGGGGTGGCGATTTTATACTCGCTACGGGAAACGAACACACTCCGAATTATTTTAAGAAGAAAGGATTCCCCACAATAATACCTTACCAAGAAATGGTACTATGAATCAGCGAGTAGTTATAATTGGTGGTGGAGCAGCAGGGTTTTTTGCCGCGATAACGATCGCTGAAACTAATCCTGATTTACAGGTTACCATACTTGAAAAAAGCAATAAGGTACTTCAAAAGGTTAAAATTTCGGGAGGTGGTCGCTGTAACGTTACACATGCATGTTTTGACCCGAAAGATTTGGTGGAATTTTACCCTAGAGGCAAAAGAGAACTACTTGGCCCCTTTCATCAATTTATGACCGGAGATGTGATGCAATGGTTCGAAGAGCGCGGTGTTGCATTAAAGATAGAAGCAGACAACCGCGTATTTCCAGTGTCTAATTCATCACAGACTGTGATCGATTGTCTCTTGCAAAGTGCTAAACAAGGAGGTGTTGAGGTACAGCTCAATCAACATGTAAAGCATATTTCGAAGATCGAAAACCAGTTTAAAATTAGTACTGATTCCCAAAAGTTCCTGACAGATAAATTACTGATCGCAACCGGAAGCAGCCCAAAATTTTGGAGACTGCTGGCACAACTAGGGCATACCGTTATCCCGCCAGTACCTTCCTTATTTACTTTTAATACTAAAGATCTAAGAATTCTAGATATTCCAGGTATTTCCGTTCCTGATGCCACTGTGAACTTGGTCGATTCTCCTTATGAAGCAAGAGGCCCTTTACTCATTACCCACTGGGGAATTAGCGGCCCTTCCATATTAAAATTATCAGCTTTTGGAGCCTTATTTCTTGCTGAAAAAAATTATCAATACGATGTTCATGTCAACTGGATTTCCAAATCAAAAGAAGAGGTATTGAAACTTTTGAAATCAGCCAAAGCGACCTACGCCAAAAGGACCGTAGTTCAAAAAAATGTCTTTCAAGGCATTCCCAGGCGCCTTTGGGAAAACCTGGTTTCGGCCGCTCAAATAAATCCAAAACAGAATTGGGCAGATTTAAGCAATCAACAACTCGAAGATCTGGCTTCTCAATTGACAAATACCATTTTTAAAGCCAAGGGAAAATCGACCTTTAAAGAAGAGTTCGTTACAGCTGGTGGGGTAGATCTAAAGGAAATTAATTTTAAACGATTTGAAAGTAAACTTCATAAAAATCTCTTCATGGCTGGTGAAGTATTGAATATTGATGCTGTTACCGGCGGATTTAATTTTCAAAATGCCTGGACTGGCGCTTATGTTGCTGGTAAAGCCATTGCACTACAGTAGTTGTTAAAATTTTGTTAACTTAGTCTTAGGTTATAACCATCAAATTGCTGATCTTGAAAAAACTATTTCTCGTTCTCATTATAATCTTCGCTTATTCATGTAACCCTGATGACTCTGCAGATAACATGGAGAAAACATATACACTCATACCAGACGAAAAGTTTGAGCAGATTTTAGTAGATCAAGGCTTGGATAGCGATCAAATGGTTAATGGGCAGATGCTCTATACTGATGCTCAAAAAATTTCGGATTTAATAGTGATATTCGGCATAAATAAAGAGCTCGATTTAGAAGGAATTCAAGATTTTGTCAATCTAAAAACTCTTTACATCTATGGTGGAGCAATCAGCATTCTTGATTTAGATGATAACATAAATCTTATTGATGTAAAATTAGAGCAAACTATCATTGAGAATCATTTGATACTTCCTTTAGAGTCAGACCTGAAAAATCTTACTCTTGAACTAGCCAGATTAAAACTCTTAAATCTACGTGAAAATGTCAAATTAGACAGTCTAACTGTTCGAAGTAACTCTTTGGAACAATTAAATATCTCCAATAGTGTAAAC
The DNA here is from genome assembly GCA_030065775.1 of Flavobacteriaceae bacterium. Classification (GTDB taxonomy): domain Bacteria; phylum Bacteroidota; class Bacteroidia; order Flavobacteriales; family Flavobacteriaceae; genus Aureibaculum. The sequence goes on from JASJDL010000010.1 coordinate 18,689, forward strand.
TTAAGTTCTTTACATCTTACCAGCACCACCAGCGATTTTGTGGCATTAGATCTGAGCAGCAATGTCAATTTAAAAACTGCCAAATTATCAGTCGCAGGCATTACCTCTCTTGATATAAGCAATCTGACGAAATTAAAAAATTTGAACACCATTAATTGCCCAAAGCTTATTTGTGCTAAAATTTTTGAAAACCAAGACATTTCTGACTTTAAGTATGGATATCATACAACATTTACCACAAATTGTAACAACTTGCCTGAAAGAGAATATACCACGATAACCAATGAGGAATTTGAAAGAACTTTAATTATTAATGATATCGATACCGAAGACCAATTGGACGGGAAGGTGCTTACAAAATCTCTGGAAAACGCAAAAGGCCTTTATATTGGTGGACGGTTTACAACATTAGATAGTTTAGATGGTCTGGAAACGCTCAAAAACATAGAATGGATTTATTTCTATGATCTATTCTTAGGTAATAATCTAAGACTTGAGAATTACGACTTTAGTCAAAATACGAAGTTAAAGCATTTCACTATTAGAGGGCTCGATCAGCCTCATGGCGCTACGGGTATTGATTTCGTTGCAGATTTATCGCAGCTAAAAAAATTAGAAACTCTTGAACTTACTTACGCTAGTTTTAGCAACCTTGATTTTAGGGAATGCCCCGACTTGAAGGTGGTAAAAGTTGTGAACGATTTATCTTTGGATTATGACTTTACGGGAAACCCTGAACTGGAGCAGATTATAATAGAAAGGGCGAATTCAGTCGATATATCACAAAATTTAAAACTAAAAGAATTAGAACTAAAATCATCTTTAATTCCCAGTCTGGATCTCAGCAATAATTCAAATATAGAATCCATTAGTTTGGATGGATTGACCATAACCTCATTAGAAATCAATAACAAACCGCAATTAAATGAGCTTGTTTTAAAAAACCTCAACAATTTAGCCACACCCGATATAAAGAACAATACCAGCCTGAAAACATATCATGTTGAAGACTGCAACTTAATAGGAGAAGTTGATGTCAGCTCAAATAGCGGTTTAGAAAGATTGGTTGTTAAGAACAATCAGAATATAAATTCTCTTAATATTGAACAAAACACAAATTTAAGGGATTTGCTGGTCTGGAATACGCGGGTTAGCAGACTTGACTTAATGAACAATAGTTTACTGGAGTACCTTTCCATAAGGCATAATCCAATGAGTGAGATAGATATTTCTAATAATTTATCACTATCAGTGCTTTCGGTGCAACATTCAGACATTTCTAATTTAGATATATCAGATCACGACAATCTCAGAGGTTTATATGTAAGACACACAAATATTAACAGCTTAGATTTACGTGATAAGACTCGTATGGAATTGATGCTGTTAAACCATAATAAATTGACGTCAGTTGATCTGACCAATATGCGTATTTTAAGAGAATTGTACATCAATAACAACGAATTATCACAATTAGATCTTAGCAATAATTTATCGCTTATTGCAGCAAATGTGTATGATAACCCTGACTTAGATTGTATTAAAATAGCCGAAATACAAAAAATTTCATTGGTTTCAAGAGTCAATAGAAGTGAGTATCAAACATTATCTACAAATTGTTTATGAATACGTCACCTAGGAATCATTCTTTTTGATCTAGAATTGCTTTATTTAGATATGAAGCTATTATACCGCCGAGCATTGGCGATAAGATATACACGGTTAAAAAACTAAAGCGTACAGCGGGAAATGCAGCTGATTTCCAACCGGCAAAATAGGCCACAATCCTGGGGGAAAAATCGCGTGCAGGATTGAATCCTCCCTGGGTAAAAGGTGCAATCAGACATATTAAAATCGTAACCGTCAGGCCAATCAATAATGGAGTCGCATTGTTGAGCTGCTCAGGTTTTTCTGTCACTCTGAAGATCACAAATACCAATAGAAAGGTGCCCAGGCCTTCGAGAAAACACGCCTGAAGATATGATACTGAGAATTTTTCCGCGAAAGTGGGATTCGGGAAATATTCACCAAACATCATCGCTGAGCGATATGAATACGTGCTCCCTCTTAGAATTCCGTTGACTTCTTCATAATTTGCAATGGCAGTATTAAATATCAGAAATAAAAGCAGTCCACCGACCAAAGCACCTAGAAACTGGGCTATCAGATAAAAAGGTAATTTTTTAGGTCTAAGTTGTTTGGCAAAGACCATCGCAACACTGACTGCAGGATTTAGATGAGCCGGACATATATTTCTAACCGCAAAAATGGCCATAGCCACTCCTAATCCAAAAATAAGCGCTACACCCAAAAGGTTGAGGGCTCCGAACACTACAGAAACAGCTACAGCGCCACATCCAAAAAAAACAAGCAGTAAAGTCCCTAGGAATTCCCCTACGTATTCTTTAAAAAAAATCATTATTAAATAATGCTGGAGAAGATATAATACATTTCTGTAGCAATTTGCTGGCTACGTTCGTGGTATTTTTCCGCTTGTTGAGGTGTATCATCGAATGCTTTCGGGTCTTCATATGTAATGGTTACTCGTGTTTCGGCTCCCGATATAACTGGACAATTTTCATCAGCATCAGAACATGTTAGTATTGCCGCAAAATCAGATTTTGGGTTTAACGCATGATCAAACGTTTTTGAAAAACCGATCACAGGATATATACTTTCCCCAAATTTAATGACATACACCGGATTGTCACCCTGAGAAATTTTGGTGATCTCAAAACCAGAATTTTCTAATGTCTCAACCACTTTTGGAAATAAGGCAGTGGCTTCAGTTCCGCCGGAGTAACAAAAGACGTTACGAACACCAAAATACCGGGCCATAGTCTGTGCCCAAACCTGAGATAAATGACTTCTCCGAGAGTTGTGAGTGCAAATAAAATTCAATCGAATATCTTTTTTAAAGTCTACCCTATTCTGAATATAATGAACCAAAGGTTTTAATAGTACTTTACGGTCTTCGCTTAAGCTTAAGGGATCTAAATTCGATATAGTATTTTTGAGCTCACCAAAAAGCTTCGTCTTATTTTTCTTTTTAATCTTCACAAACGAATTATTACGTATTGTTAACAACAAGCAGACCCAGAGCAGCATGTGTCATCTGCGGTAACGAGCGTTTGACTTGGCGCTCCAAAAGCGTCCTTGGCTTTACAATCTGTTTGAGAAACAAATAACTGTATTATTGTTTTATCTGAAGTTAATTTTACGTTATGAATTTCCAGATTTGCTTTGTGAAACAGCTCATTACTATATTCAAAAAACACCTGTGACCCTTTATCAATTTTGTGAATTTTATCCACTTTTTCAAGGATTGATAAGGCCTTCTTTGAAGTCATATATTCGACTTTATCAATTTCTTTCGGACTTTCCCAAAGCTGAATGATGGTTTCATTCCAATCATCCGATCTGCCTCCGCAATCTACCGATTTTATAGTTGTATTCTTTACTTCGGTGATATGATAATTTGCACCAACATAGGTGCCATCTTTGTACTCAAATAGCAATTCCTTTTCGCCGTGTTCTTTTAAAATGTTTAAAAATTCTTGTGTTTTCATACTTATTATTTTTTAACAACAAACTATTTTTTTTCGCAATCGGTTCCAGGTGTCTTTTCCAGGAGGAAAAAGCAATAAAACATGAATTAAAGCCAAAATAATCGCACCTGGAATTATATTCACAGCAACAAAACTAAAAATATCCCTGCCAAGGGAATCAGTTAGTTGTGTATTCATTAGAATCTTGTTTTCACTAACGGTCAGTTTAGTGCCTATTATCAGAATTATAGATGCAAAATGAAATGCATTCGCAAATAGATGTATGATATACTCCCATTTAGGTAGACCTCCCATAAAAGCTCTACTATCCGCTTCTGAATAGGCATCTAACGCAAGTACAACCAAATCTATTATAACGATAACAGCGCCTATCACAAGGCTTACTTCATTATTCTCAATAAACAAAAGCCATACAATTACAGGAAATAACATGGCTCTCAAGGCGTGAATTTTATGTTCGAAGAGACTATCTTTTCTATTAAACAATTTATATTTAAAAATATGAAGATAAAAGCCATCATAGGTAGCCAAAATCATAAATAGTACGAGACAAAAAGTGCCTAGAAAATATAGCGTTTCCATAATTTATATTTAATCTATTCCTACCGTTTTACTTCTTCGTTCCATTAAAACATTATTATACCAGGTATCCCCTAACTTTCCTATTCTTTCGCGATAGCCTATTGTTCTGAAACCTAGTTTTTTATGTAAATTAATGCTTGCAATATTTTGAGGAAAGATACCGGATTGTAAGGTCCAAATACTTTCTTGTTCGCTTTCGGTTATTAAATGTTCGAGCAATTTAGAACCGATTCCTTTTCCTTGAAATCTGGTATGTACATAAACACTTACTTCTGCCACGCCACCATACACACAACGGCTTGATACAGGTGATAAGGCCGCCCAGCCTACCAATTGATTAGCTATCCAGGCTGCCAGCCTGCACATCTTTAAATGTGAGGCATTCCACTGGTCCCACGATGGAACTTCAGTCTCAAAAGTGGCCACTCCGGTTGCAATTCCATCTTTGTAAATCGACGAAACATTAGACCAGTCTTCAGCGGTTATATGTTTAATTTCTATACTCAAATCGTAATTTTACGATAATTATTTTCAAATTTTTTTAGCAACACTGTATTCCTCCGAAATCTTGTTTAAACAATGTGTCAAAAAGCTCCTTAGCCTTTTGCCAACTCTCCTGATGAATGCAATAGCGTATTTTAGGTGGATTCACCTCACCCTCTATCAAACCGGCATCTTTTAGCTCTTTTAAATGTTGCGAAATCGTTGATTGTGCCAATGGCAATACATCGACGAGATCGCCTGTGTAGCAACAACTTTGATTGCTCAAATGTTTTAAAATCACCAATCGAACAGGATGCCCTAATGCCTTGGCGTAACGTGCCAGTTCTTTTGACTCCTCTGAATACTCAATATGCTGTAAAGTTTTATTCATAGTTCATCGCAAATATACGATTAATATTTAAATTGCAAAATTTTGCCTTAATTTTCCTATGTTTGAATACTAATGAGTACGACTTAATCCTTCAAAGACGCCTCACTTAATACCTAGCATTATGCACGACCAAATAAAAACCTCACGCACTCAAAACATTTTTAGAATTCTGTTGGGCTGTTTTATGGTATATGCCGGTATCAGCCATCTCACTTTTAACCGGATTGACTTTCAGGCACAGGTACCAGATTGGGTGCCGTTAGGTAAAGACTTAGTGGTGTTAACATCCGGAGTCATTGAAATACTCTTGGGGCTTTCGATTCTCTTTTGGACGAAGCAACGTGTAAAAGTCGGTTTTGCATTGGCATTGTTTTTTGTAGCAATCTTTCCCGGGAATATATCGCAATATTTGAATGGTACCGATGCCTTTGGTGTTTTGAATTCAGATAGGGCAAGATTCATTCGGCTATTTTTTCAACCCGTATTGATCGCCTGGGCGCTATGGTCAACCGGTGCCTGGTCGGCATGGATACATCGAAATAAAAAGAGCTAGTTTTTAAACTTGGCGTTTCGATAATCAAAAAAACCCATAATCAATTGGTGAACGAATCATGAACTTAAAGAGCTTTTTAATCTTGTGCTGCTTTGTGTTTGCTTCTTGCTCACAACCTTCAAAATCTTCAGATAATAGTGTACCCGTCGCAGACCAGTTATCTAAAGCGCGGTCATCAGATGGGTATTATATCTCATGGAAAGAACATATTATAGATGATACTGCCAGCAGCGGAATTGATATAAGTGGAAGTGATGGGTTATCGATCGGAGACCTTGACAAAGATGGTATTATTGATATTGTCTCTGTTCATGAATCTGACACAGAATATGACGGTGCTCTTGAAGGTCACATTAGAATTGCATTCGGATCACAAGACTCAAATAAATGGGTGTCGATTACTTTAGCTCAAGGAAAAGAAGCCGCTGCAGCTGAAGACGTTGCAATTGATGACGTAAATGGCGATGGTTATTTAGATGTAGTTGCAGCTTGCGAATTGGGTCACCTTATCTATTTTCAGAATCCTATGTCTGAGATTCGCTCCTCGAAATGGCCAAGGATCATTCCCGAAGTTACTCAAGAACGCGGATCATTCATTCGAGTATTTCTAGCAGATTTGAATAATGATGGGAAGCCTGAAGTGATTAGCGCCAACAAAGGTGATCAATTAGGTGCCGGCACTAATGATAATGCTGTTGATGGACTCAATACCATTTCATATTTTGAAATTAAAGGAGATCCATTGAAGAATGATTCATGGGTTGAACAGGAATTGATCAAGGTTAAGATTCCTATCAACTCGCGGCCCATAGATATCGATAAAGACGGTGACCTGGATGTTATTGCAGGCTCTAGAGGTGAAAATAAGATTATCCTTTTCGAAAATATGAGCAACGACACCATACGTTTTAAAGAGCATCCAGTGATTATTAGGAGAGCTAATATGTCAGATAACGACAAAATAGAATTAAATGACTCCATTCCAAAAGTGAACGGTTTTAATATGGATTTTTTGGATGTAAATAGTGATGGTAGACTCGATATTTTACTCACAGAAGTCATTGATGAATTTCCCCTTGGAACAACGCTGGTATGGCTGGAACAACCTCAAGAATTGTCTCAAGACTGGATTGCACATTCTATCGGTTCAATAAAACCGGATAGGCTGGTTGGTTTCGCTGTCGCGGATATTACCAATGATGGGAAACCAGATGTAATTACCGGCGGTTATAGCAGAGGAAACAGAAGAACAGATGAAGACATCACTGTTAAGGATCCTCTTGGGAGGCTGGCATGGTTTGAACATCCGCAAGACCCATATAAACCTTGGATACGACAAGATATATCGCGCCGTAAACGCGGCATGTTCGATAAATTTATTCCTCTTGACTTAGATAAAGACGGTGATATTGATTTCCTGTCGACGCGCGGAAATAGTCTACCCTATGACGGTGTGTTTTGGCTAGAACAGATCAGAACTACAGAACCCTCAAAATCATTTATGAGTGCAAGGGTGAAAGATAGCGAAGAGATGCCAGTACCCAAATAAACTGCTGGTGAACCGATTACAGCGAAGTCCAAACACTTGAAGCATTTCATTACTCTGCGATCACGGTGAAATCTCGAATCGCCTGATTGGGTTCCATAATATCATAGCCTTTCCAAAACTCAGGACTATATTTCGGCATATAAGTAGGTAGCACACTGTTTTGTTCTTTAAAACCTTCAAAAGCCGTTGCTGTTATGGCATCGGTATCAAAAATAACCACTTCCTTTTTTTCTGAACTGGTAATCGCAAAGTCTAACTTTACATAGAGTTCATTCTGTTTGCGACGCCCCTTTACATGTTTATTTTTCTCAATAATCTTCAAAGGTCTGCGAACACCAAATCTACTGGCATTTTCTTTTTCAAGATATTGCAGGTTGTATCGATTATCTTCATCCTTACCAAAAATCATTTTCCCTTTTGCCAGATAAATTCTAAAAGAAAAACCCAATAATTTAAAATTCTTCACCGCTTTTACATTTTCATAATCAGCCCGAATAATAGCGAAGTCTTCGGTATTCACATAGAGTTTTCCTTTGAAGTCTTCGGACCGCTTTGGCTTGAATTCCAATACATATACCGCATCATCACCTAAAAAAGTAATATCTAATAAGGTAAAGTCGTACCTGTTGGATTTATTGATAAAATTAAGATTGCTCTTCTCTTGAAAAAACAAACCGCCAAAGAGTCCCGACAAACTAGACCGTCGGTATTTTGCAAAGTTCTTTTTTCGGTCTTCCTTTTTTTTCTTCTCTTCTTCCAATTTTTTATTGAGTGCTTCGGCATTGGTTGAATCTACTGCTTCATTTTGTAGTTCATCCATGTCAAGTTTGGTCCCAAAAATCCCAGATTTTATCTTGAAGTAAGAGTTTTTCTTTACGTTTTGGTTGATGATACGTTCGAATTTTTCCTCCAAAGCAGTTAAACCGACTTCGTTATTCTTATCGTAAAGTTCTGAGGCTTTAATCAGGTCAATTTTCTGCTTTTCTTTATCAAAATTCCCGTAAAGGTCACATAAAACCTCCGTATAGTACGAGTTATTCTTCGGGATGCTTTGCATCACACTGTCAAGAAATGGTTTATTGAGTTCTTTTATGGTTGATTTTTTTAGTGTGTAATCAGACTTTATAAAGTTTTGATGGTTCGATTCACGGAAAAACAGGCGCTTTTTAGTCAAATCAAAATTGTAATTCTGAGGAATGTTTTCTTTTACTTTTTCAATGATCTCTTCAGCAGTATAGTTTTTACTGCTAAGTACAACCTCCCGTAATTCAATAGCTTTAGGCGCCAAATAAATAACACTGTCTTTAAACTGGTTTAGGGGCTTGGCGATGGTCTTAAACCCAATACAAGAAATGGTTAAGGTATCTGTTGGTTTGGAATCTTTTCTGTACAAAAAACTAAAACGGCCTTCTTCATTACTAATCATTCCGCTTTTTTTATACAAGATCGTGGCATAAGGTACCGGTTCCTTTGTGACAGAGTCTATAATTTTAGAGCTTACTATCTGTGCTTGCATTGTGAATATAAATCCAAATACGACTGCGAAAACTAGTAAGCTTTTATTTTTTTGCATGGTTTCAATTTTTGTACTGCGAATTAAATCAATCTTATAGTCTCTACACTTTGTTTCACATTTTCTTAAGACAGATTTATTCTTTTTTTAACGCTTTCGCGGATACGAATGGTTGTTCAATAGACGAGCAATTCAATAAAAAGTAACACGAATTTTGACTAATTTGCAACGAATAACCAAACCTATGATTGTTAAAGTACTGAATCCCGAACAGGTAAAAACTACTGCTGAAATCGCGCATACTATCTGGAACCATCATTATGTACCCATTATTGGCCAGGATCAGGTGGATTATATGCTCGAGCACCTCCAAAGTGAAAGAGCTATTTCTGAACAAATTGAGTCAGGGTATGAGTATTATTTGATATATCAAGAAAAGACCCCTGTTGGCTATCTAAGCTTACGTCCTAACTATCCGGAAGGGAAAATCATGATCAGCAAAATTTATATCGATGCTACTACCCAAGGAAAAGGGTATGGTTACGAATTACTTGAATTTGTCAAAAAATTAACCTTAAAACGATCTTTTAAATCCGTCTGGTTAACTGTAAACCGCCACAACTCGAATACGATTAACTGGTATCAAAAAAGAGGCTTTGAAGTGATCGGAGAAAAGAAGCTTGATATAGGCAACGGTTTTGTTATGGATGATCTTGTAATGGAAGCTTCAGCCGATAAATTATTGTCATAAATCTACTTCGCTACTTCACCTCGATGCGGTCTTAACGCGTCTCGTACCGCTATCATATCTTTTTCGTTGATGATCATGAAAGCCGTTGTATGAAAATCGGAAAAAGTTTGGGTAGCAATTTTATAAGAAGTAATCTTTTGTACATCAGCATAGTCCTTGAGATGCACTACATGATGTTCCGCCGTTTTTTGAGCAGACGGTCCACGAAAATCCCAAATCAATTTTATTTTTCGACTCATTTTTTCTCTTGAAGTGCAAAACTAATAATTCTATCTTTGCACAAAACCAAAATTTTGGACGGAAACGAATTTATCTACAAGGCCCCTGATACTAAAATTTTATCCGATGGAAGCTTCACTTGGAAAGCCCCAAGCAATATCGCCCTCGTAAAGTATTGGGGAAAGCATGGTATGCAATTACCTAAAAACACCTCGATAAGTTTTACCTTAGATGCTTGCCATACCATCACTACTTTAGAATTTAGAAATCATACTAAAGTTGGTTCAATATCGCATAAAAATGAACTCAATTTTAACGTCTATGTCGACGATCAAAGACAAGATGATTTTAAACCTAAGATTGCTGCTTTTCTAACAAGGATAAAGAACTACGTTCCGTTTCTAGATGATTACGACTTGAATATTAAAACCCATAATTCTTTTCCTCATAGCAGTGGTATAGCGTCATCCGCGAGTGGTATGGCTGCCCTGGCTCTATGTATTATGAGTATGGAAAAGGAATTAAATCCATCAATGTCAGATGAGTTTTTTTACCAAAAAGCTTCCTGGCTTGCACGTTTAGGATCAGGCAGTGCTGCACGAAGTATTAAAGGTAGCATAGTTGTTTGGGGTGAACATCCTGGGCTCAAAGGAAGTTCCGATTTATTTGGAGTTGAATTTCCCCATGAAGTACATACCAATTTTCACAACTTTCATGACACCATCCTTTTAGTAGATAAGGGTCAAAAACAGGTATCAAGTACTGTTGGCCATAATTTAATGCATGAACATCCTTTCGCGGGGCAACGTTTTGATCAAGCGAACGAGAACATTAGTAAACTGAGTGCTATCCTACAAAATGGCGACCTTAAAGCGTTTGTAGCTCTTGTTGAGAGTGAAGCGTTGACTTTACATGCCATGATGATGACCAGTAATCCGTACTTCATCCTCATGAAACCCAACACGCTTTCGATTATCAATAAGATCTGGGATTTCCGCAAAAAGACCGGTGCGACTATTTGTTTTACATTAGATGCCGGGGCCAATGTACACGTGCTTTATCCTGAGAAAGAGAAGAAATCTATTCACAAATTTATAACGACAGAATTACTTCAATTTTGCCAAAACAGGCACTATATCAGTGATCGTATTGGTGCTGGTGCTAAAAATTTGACCAAATAATTTGACTGAAATTGTGAATTTACCGTTATATTTGTGTGAATTTTATTGAGATAGCAAGAAAAATTCCATGAAGGGGCCCTTATTTTACGCAAAAATCTTATTGTTCGGTGAATATGGAATCATTAAAGATTCTAAAGGTTTAGCTATACCATATAATTCCTATCAGGGTGCTTTAAAGACAAATGAAAACCCGAGCGAAGCTTCTAAAAAATCTAATAAGAACTTAGCAGAATTCCAGAACTATTTAAGAGGTCTTTCCAAAGAGTTGGTACAGTTTCGATTCGATGAACTCGAACGCGATATCAATGCGGGTATGTATTTTGACTCCAGTATTCCCCAGGGTTACGGTGTTGGTAGTTCAGGTGCCTTGGTCGCTGCTATCTACGACAAATATGCCAACGATAAGATCACTGTTCTGGAAAATCTTACAAGAGAAAAATTATTAAAACTGAAAGATATTTTCGCTGCTATGGAGTCCTTTTTTCATGGCAAAAGTTCTGGTCTTGATCCGCTAAATAGCTATCTCAGCCTGCCAATACTTATCAATTCAAAAGACAACCTTGAACCTACCGGTATTCCCTCCCAAAAAGAAGGAAAGGGTGCTGTATTTTTGCTAGATTCTCAGCAAGTTGGTGAAACGGGCCCTATGGTGAGTATTTTCATGAATAAAATGAAAAATGAAGGTTTTAGAAAAATGATCGATGAAGATTTTGCCAGGTATACCGATGCTTGTATCGACGACTTCTTACACGGCAATGTGAAATCACTATTGGGCAATGTCAAACAATTATCTAAGGTGGTCTTGGCCAATTTTAAGCCAATGATCCCAAAAGCATTTCATAAGGTCTGGCAAAAAGGTATTGAAACCAATGATTATTACCTGAAATTATGCGGTTCAGGCGGTGGTGGTTATATTCTTGGCTTTACACATGATTATCAGAAAACCAAAGAGCTTCTGAAAGACTACAAATTAGAGTTGGTGTATACTTTGTGATGCAGAATCCATTTTTATGGATAACTTTGATGGCGTTGTGAAGCACGTTTCCAAAAAAAAATATTCTATCTTTTATAAGTTTTTCAGCCTGCTTTCTGTAGTGCGAGGATACAATATTTTGATTATTGTTCTGGCGCAGTATTTAGCCTCTTTATTTATTTTTTCACCTGAAAGCTCTTTAAAAGATGTAGTTTTTGATTCAGACTTATTTTTAATTGTGTTTGCGACTGTTTGTGTGATCGCTGCCGGTTATATCATTAATAATTTTTATGATGCTGAAAAAGATCGCATTAACCGTCCGTTAAAAGCCAAAATTGATAGTATTGTCAATCAAAAGACGAAGCTCAACATCTATTTCTTCCTAAATTTTTCTGGTTTTGTTTTAGGATTTATTATTTCCTGGAAGGCTGCTTTGTTTTTTGCGGTTTATATTTTCTTAATCTGGTTTTATTCCCACAAGTTGAGCAAATATCCCTTAACAGGATTAATTTCCTCCACAGTACTGGCGTTGTTGCCCTTTTTTATAATCTTTGTTTATTATCGCAATTTTTCAAAGGTTATTTTTGCGCATGCCCTATTTTTAGGAATTATTTTATTGATCAAAGAACTTCTAAAAGAATTAGAAAATATCAAAGGTGACTTGTTACAAGACTATAAAACGGTACCCGTAGCTTATGGTGATAATTTTACAAAGGGATTGATCAGTTTTTTGGCAATTCTGGTTGCGGTTCCCGCTTATTTTTTATGGAAATATCCCGAGATTGGTTACATGAAATACTACTTTTATGGTACTGGAATTATCCTGGCGATCATGACATTTCAATTGTGGATAGGTAATTCAAAAAAGAACTATGTCTTTTTGCACAATGTTATAAAGCTTGTTTTGATTGCGGGTGTTTTTAGCTTAGTTTTAATCGATACCTCGGTTATCATTCAACGAATTTTATAATATGGATCAGTATTTAAAAGTTGCATTGGCGCAAATCTCGCCAGTTTGGTTAAACAAAGATAAAACCTTGGAGAAGGTCAAAAATGCAATTGCTGAAGCTGCCGAAGAACAGTGCGAATTGATCGTATTTGGTGAAGGTCTTGTGCCCGGGTATCCATTCTGGCTGGCTTTGACAGGAGGTGCTCAATGGAATACTAAAGTTAATAAAGAACTCCATGCGCATTATGTAAACAATGCGGTTACCGTTGAACGCGGTGATTTAGATTCAATTTGTGAGCTGGGTAGGACTCTTAACATCGCTATTTATTTAGGGATCATTGAACGTCCTTTAGATCGTGGTGGTCACAGCATTTATGCTTCCCTAGTGTATATCAATCAAAAAGGTACTATAGGTTCGATCCACAGAAAGCTACAACCTACGTATGACGAACGTCTGACCTGGGCGCCTGGGGATGGTCATGGCTTGCAAGTACATCCACTTAAGAAGTTCACAGTTGGGGGTTTAAATTGCTGGGAAAATTGGATGCCATTACCTAGAGCTACCCTGTATGGACAAGGTGAAAATTTACATATTGCCGTTTGGCCCGGTAGTGACCATAATACCAAAGATATTACAAGATTTATAGCGCGCGAATCGCGCTCGTACGTTATTTCGGTTTCAAGCCTCATGACACGGGAAGATTTTCCGAAGGATACGCCACATTTGGAGAAAATAATCGAAGAAGCGCCAACTATTTTGGCCAATGGCGGTAGTTGCATTGCCGGCCCTGACGGGGAATGGCTCATTGAACCACAACTTCAGAAAGAAGGGCTACTAATTGAAACTTTAGATTTTAACCGGGTATTGGAGGAACGTCAGAATTTTGATCCCGTAGGTCATTATTCTCGACCCGACGTAACAAAATTGATGGTAAATCGAGAGCGGCAATCCACAATTTCACTAAAAGATTAGCACACCATACATTTAAGAAGTACCTTTGCCAAAATTTTTTAAAATGGCAACTAGAAAATCATCGTCGAGAGGACGACACGCCAGCAGTACTTCTCGAAAATCTCCTTCTCAACAAAGAATAGCTAATAAAAGTAAGTCGGGTTCTAAAAAAGAGGCACGCAAAACTACTGATGTGCAAAAGAAATCGGGCTCAGGTTCTATTCGCTTAAACAAATACATTGCGAATGCGGGTATCTGTTCCCGTCGTGAAGCCGATACCTTCATCAAAGCTGGAAGTGCTACCGTCAATGGAAAGGTAGTAACAGAAATGGGCTACCAGGTAAAACCGGGGGACGAAGTACGCTTTGACGGTCAATTAATAAGCCCTGAAACCAAACGGTATGTTTTACTCAATAAACCAAAAAATTATATTACCGACGTTGCAGATCAGCGTGGAAGAAAAACCGTTATGGAATTAATCTCAAGTGCCACAAAAGAACGTTTGTATCCAGTGGGGCGTTTAGACCGTAATACCACGGGTTTATTATTATTCACTAATGATGGCGATATTGCCAAGAAGCTAACACAACCAAAAGTACCGTTTAGAAAACTGTACCAGGTTTCATTAGATAAAAAATTAAGTACGAAAGACCTTCAAAAGATGTCTGAAAATTTTATGCTGGAAGGTAAGATGGTCTATATTGATGCTGTATCGTATATAGAAAATCAGCCTAAAACCGAGGTGGGTATTGAGATCCATTCTGGCAGAAACCGTATTGTGCACAAAATATTTGAACACTTCGGCTACAAGGTAACAAAGCTAGACAGGGTTTTATTTGGAGGATTAACAAAGAAAAATTTACCCCGCGGGCACTGGCGCCACCTCACGCAGCAGGAAGTCAATAATTTAAAGATGATATAAGAATAACTTTAAATCAAAAACCGCAGAAATTCTATGGTCTCTTGTGTTACCGCCAGGATTAACTCCTAATGGTCGCTATTCCTTTGGTTCAATTCCTGAAAAAAATAAACCCACTCATTTTTTGAGTGGGTTTTGTATTTTAAGTGGTACCTCCAGGAATCGAACCAGGGACACACGGATTTTCAGTCCGTTGCTCTACCAACTGAGCTAAGGTACC
>JASJDL010000168.1 GCA_030065775.1 Flavobacteriaceae bacterium
CAAGGGAACGATCAAAAACAATGTAGTAGATGTAAGTGCACTTCAAAAAGGCATCTATTTTATAGAATTGACTGATGAAGAAGAAACATTCACAGAAAAGTTTATAAAACGGTAATTTCGTTAAGCTTTGATTCTCAAAAACCCAGGCGTTGACCTGGGTTTTTATTTTATTAGTTCCTGACAAAAAAGGTTAAACCTTAATAATTTCCTTCTCTTTCAATAACTCGAGATTTCGAAATCGCAGTACTAATTGTGCTACTGCTATGGTATCTTTTTCGCAATAATTAATGATCTTTTCAAGGTTTTGCTCTTGATAGTAAACGCGAGCTACATCGCTGCCGTCAATTTCATCCTTCGGAGAGGGAATGTTCAAAATATTGGTCAGCAATCGTAAAGAAGTAAAATGTTTATAGTCGCCGAACTTCCATAAATCCATGGTATCAAGATGGGCTACCTCCCATGGTTTTTTACCAAACAGGTTTAATTTATCAGGTAATTCCATGCCATTGATGATCATTCTGCGAGCGATATAAGGGAAATCGAATTCCTTACCATTGTGTGCACAAAGTAAATGCTGCGGCTTATTAAAATGCGATTCTATCAAATTTTTAAAGCTCTGAAGGAGTTCTTTCTCATTTCCTGACAAAGACTTTACCCTAAAAGTTCTTTGATCTTCTTCTGAGGTAAAAAAACCTACAAAGATGCAGATAATTTTTCCGAATTCAGCCCAAATACCTGCCCGTTCATAAAATTCTTCTGCAGAGACTTCATCCTTTCGCTGGTACTGGGTTTTGAGGGCAAAAAGCTCCTGCTTTTCATCAGACAACTCCGCAAAAGATTCAACTTCGGGTACGGTCTCTATATCAAGAAATAAAATATTGGCTATGTTGATTTTATTGAGCATGGTAACTTAAAAGTAGCAAATTTCACTGCCAAAAAAAAGCGAACCAGAAATGATTCGCTTTAAAATGGGGTTTGGTTTACCCTATTTAACCACTAACTTTCTAGTGGCTGTTTTATTGTTTTCTCGAACCCTTATGATATAAACTCCTGACTTCAATGTAGAAATATTTAGTCTACTTTTTCCTTTTAAAAGCGTTCTTGAAAAAACTCTTTTCCCAAGGATATCATAAATTTCGACCTCTTTGAGTTGATCTTCAAAAGATGTGATGAACAGAATGCCGTTAACAATTGGATTGGGATACATTTTAAATCCCTCTATTTCATATGATTGTCTGTTTTTCGAGTCTTCAACACCAAGCTCACTGGAATTCTGAGCAAACGAAAAGCTGCTGAGTATAAAAAAGAAAGTCAGAAAGTAAAGTTTTTTCATACTTACATCATTTGTTGGCCAGCCTTCTGCAGTAAAGTTATAAAAATATCTCAAATTTTGCAGGATGCAACGTCAAAATCTGTGTATTATTGTGTAATCCCGTCACAAATTAAAATCCACTTTTTTACCATTTGTTATCAAATTGTTAAGTTTGTAAATCAAAAGATATAATAGCTATTTTTGGTTCTCAATAACTATACCAATGAAGAAAAAAGACATTAAAATTCTGTTAGTTGATGACGAGCCAGATATACTAGAAATTGTGAGTTACAATCTTCAGAATGAAGGGTATCAGGTTTTTACTGCGTCAAACGGGGTAGAAGCTGTAAAAGCGGCTAAAAAAATAACTCCTCATCTCATTTTATTGGATGTTATGATGCCTGAAATGGATGGTATGGAAGCCTGTGAAAAAATACGCGATATCAAAGGCTTGAAAGATGTGATCATCGCATTTTTTACGGCGCGTGGCGAAGACTATTCACAGGTGGCAGGTTTTGAAGCAGGAGCCGATGATTACATTACCAAACCAGTAAAGCCAAAAGTATTGGTAAGTAAGGTAAAATCATTGCTAAGGAGGCTAAAGGATACTTCTTCAGAAAACGATAATATCGTTACTGTTGGTGAAATTACTATCAATAAAGACGAATATTTTGTGCAAATGGGCAACGATAAAATTTCGCTCCCCAGAAAAGAGTTTGAGCTATTAGTATTGTTGACCTCAAAGCCAGGCAAAGTATTTAAGCGGGAGGCCATTCTAGAAACAGTTTGGGGAAATGATGTTGTCGTTGGCGGGCGCACAATTGACGTACATATCAGGAAACTTCGCGAGAAAATAGGGGATCATTATTTTAAAACCGTCAAAGGTGTTGGCTATAAATTCAATGGCTAAAAATGAAGCTACGCCGTACTTATAAATTTGCTTTTAAATCGTCGTTTTTATTAACATTGGTTGTAGCTATTCTTACTACAATCTTATCTTATTTGTTTTTAGAAGAAATCAATATATGGTTCATTCTTTTAACATCAGCCAGTTTTTATATTCTTTCATTTTTGATCATTCAGTTTCGGGTAGAACTCTTTATTTATAAGCGGGTAAAAAAAATCTACGATGAAGTCACACTGCTCGATGTAAATGATCTGACAAAGAAATCGATCACCTCAGACATGGAAACCTTGTCAAAGGAGGTGAAAAAATTCGCTGAAGACAAGCGTTTGGAGATTGAAATGCTGCAAATTAGGGAAGAGTACAGGCGCGAATTTTTAGGAAACGTAGCACATGAACTCAAAACACCATTATTTACTGTTCAAGGTTATATCCTTACCCTTATTGAGGGCGCCATCAATGATAAATCTATTAGAAATAAATATTTAAAACGTGCCAATAAAGGTGTAGAACGTTTGATAGATGTGGTTAAAGACCTCGATATGATCTCGAAGTTAGAAACTGGTGATTTGAATCCTGTTTTTGAGAAATTCAACATTGTTGAATTAATCGAGAATGTAATAGAACTTTTGGAGATGAAAGCCAAAAAAAGAACGATCTCTTTAACTTTTGACAAAACTTATGACGTACCAATTTTTGTTCGGGCCGACATCAACCGAATAGAGCAAGTGCTCATTAACTTGATTGAAAATTCTATTAAGTATGGAAAAATGGATGGGAGGACGACGTTAGCTGTTAGCAATTACAACAACGACAGAGTAATTATCAAGGTCTCTGATGACGGTGAAGGTATTAGAGAAGCGAATTTATCACGGGTCTTTGAGCGTTTTTACCGGGTCGATAAAAGCAGGTCCAGAGGCCAAGGAGGGTCGGGTTTAGGGCTTTCTATCGTCAAGCACATTATCGAAACCCATAACCAACAGGTCTTTGTTGAGAGTACGTATGGTGAAGGCTCTACTTTTTCATTTACCCTCGAAAAGGTGCAGTAAGTCTTTGTCGAGTTGCATATTGACGGAATGAAAACCCTTATACGTTTTCACTTTTTTCAACATATCAATTTCGAAAGCTCGTTCATTAGAATAAGGTGCTATTTTTTGAGTTTCCAAATGCTTCGCTAAGAGCTCTTGTTCATTTTGGCCGTGGGTAGGAATAAAAAATGCTTTTTTACCTAATGCGGCTAAGTCCATCACAGATGAATACCCTGATCTGCATATCACCAGTTCTGATTGGTTGATCTTTCTTTCTAAGTCTGGTGATAATAAGTAATTGTAGGTGGTTATATTTCCTATTCGGGAACTTGTCTGTTTGTCTTGCATAATTCCTCTGACCATGACAATATTTCCCCGGTAGTTTGTGAACTGTTTTAAAAGTTTTTCTTCCAGATGTGTTCTGTTCGGCTCAGGGCCGGAAAGCAATAGTAAAACAGTATTCTTAATAGGAAGTTTTTCCGGTTTGAACCGGCTTAAAATCCCTATGTATCTTAACGGAATACCTATTTTTTGTGATAAAGACAGTTTCCCCGAAAAGCTGCTATCTTGCTGATCAGGAATCCAACATTCATTGAACTTTTGGATACAAGAACGATGAATTTTAGTTGTTAGCCAGGTTGTCCATCCCGATAGCACATTTAACTGATGTGTTACATAAACGGATGGTATGCGTTCGCTGTATACGCCGAAACGGTTATCTGAAATGATCCCGACAACTCCCTCATTCATTGCAATGTATTCATTGATCACCCTGGTCTCCCGTCTGACTGCTCTTAAAATTTTCGGGACTCGTAAGAACAGATTCCATCTTACATGCCTACCATAACGAATATTATAAGTGGGCAATTCGAGTATTTCAAGGTCAGGAAATTCTTTTTTTAGAAGATCAAGTGCATTGCCATCGGAAGCGATAACAGGAGTAAAATTATTTTGAAGCAGTAAATTAATGATCGGAATACAGCGTGTGGCATGCCCTAACCCCCAATTTAATGGTGCTACAATTATTTTTTTTCTTATCATGATGTGGTTCTGAAACAAGTTCAGAAAGACAGTTAGGTCAAATCAAAACCGATATCTTTTCGGTAATTCATCTTTTCAAAATGGACCTTTTCAATATTTCGATAGGATGTCTCCAGAGCTTCTTCAATGGAATTCCCTAAGGAAGTTATAGCTAATACTCGTCCGCCATTTGTCAAAACTTTATCTGATTCTTTCTTTGTTCCGGCATGAAAAACAATTGAATCTTTTATGAGTGCCACGCCGCTAATCTCTTTATTCTTTTCATAGGCTTCAGGATAGCCCCCTGATACGAGCATCACAGTCGTTGCGGTTTGTGGAGAGACCTCAAAAGACTTTTCATGTAGGGTCTGATCGGCAACCCCCTCAAAAAGATCAAGCAAATCTGATGCTATCCTTGGTAATACCACTTCGGTTTCGGGGTCTCCCATTCGTACATTGTATTCGATTACGTACGGATCTCCATTCACGTTCATTAATCCTATAAAAATAAATCCGCGATAATCAATCCCGTCTTTCTGAAGGCCATAAACTGTTGGTTTTATAATGCGCTCTTCTACTTTTTTTAAAAATACTTCATCGGTAAATGGTACAGGGGAAATTGCACCCATACCACCAGTATTGAGGCCGGTATCCCCTTCGCCTATGCGCTTGTAATCCTTAGCCGAAGGTAAAATCTTATAGCTTTTACCGTCGGTCAAGACAAAAACCGACAGTTCAATACCATCAAGAAATTCTTCGATCACTACGGTTGCTGAGGCATTACCGAACTTCTGGTTCGTAAGCATTTCTTTGAGTTCTTTTTTTGCCTCTTCGAGCGAATTAAGTATCAACACCCCTTTTCCCGCCGCGAGCCCGTCTGCCTTTAGCACATACGGTGCCTGTAAAGTTTCCAAAAAGGTATATCCCGCCTCCAGCGTTTCATTTGTAAAAGATCGGTAACCTGCTGTTGGAATACCATGTTTTTGCATAAATTGTTTAGAAAAATCCTTACTGCCTTCGAGTAGTGCTCCATCTTTTTTAGGGCCAATGACTGGGATTTGTTTTAGATCGGCATCCGATAAGAAAAAGTCGTGGACTCCTGCCACCAATGGTGCTTCTGGCCCCACAACTACCATATCGATTTTGTTGTTGATAACCACTTTTTTAATTGCTTCAAAATCAGTTGGATTTATAGCCAAATTCGTAGCAATTTGAGCAGTACCAGCATTGCCCGGAGCTACAAATAATTCATTGATTTTTGTACTTTGGGATAGTTTTAAAGTAAAAGCATGTTCCCTGCCTCCAGAACCCAGAATGAGAATGTTCATTGATATATCTGTTTGGGTGCAAATATACTTTCTAAATTTATCTTATTGCTTACCCAATGATAATTTCGAAAATAATCCTAAAAATACTAAATAAGATAGTAGAAATATCGCCAATAACATCCAAATACTGGTTAAAACCGTCGCCAGATAGAGCAATAAAAGCGATGCAATTAAGCTAAAAAGTCCGATAAGAACACTGGTTTTTCTATGGGAGTTTCCTCTTTCCAAAAGAACATGGTGTGAATGGTTCTTGTCAGCCAGCAACGGATGCCGTTTTTTACTTATTCTTAGCATTAAAATTCGAATCATGTCGAAAATTGGAAAAATTAGAATAGATAGAATCACGAAGGGAGAATTTCGCGGTACAAAGTTGATCTGTTCAAGTTGAGAAGGTGTCAGGCTCAAAAACTTTAACGTCATGACTGATACTATAAAGCCGATGATCATCGAACCTGTATCGCCCATAAATATCTTCTTTCTAGACGATAAATTAAACCTTAAAAATGCCAATAATGAACCGACTAAAGAAACAGTCATAAATGTGAAAAAATATAGTTCTAAAAAATAGTATACCACAGCGAAAATGGTCAAAATGATGATGCCTATTGAGGCGGCAAGTCCATCAATACCATCGATCAAGTTAAAAGCATTAATAATTATAATTATAATTAGTAAAGTTAAAATGAAACTAACTACAACATGCATTTCGTGAAGGCCTAAAAAACCATTCAAATTGATATTATATAACTTAGTGCTGTATAAAAAAACGATTCCAGCAAATGATTGACCTAATAATTTTGATCTGTGAGAAATGATGACCAAATCATCCTTTAAGCCTGTAAACAGTATGATAGTAAGCCCTGCAATAATATTGATGCTTAGAGAACTTTCTTGCAAGTTTTTTACCAAAAGTAATGTAAGCACCAAAATAATAAAGAAAGAAACTCCCCCGAAAGTGGGTGTCAATTCAGTATGTGAGCTCCTATGGTTTGGGGACTCCATAAGTCGTTTATGGTTCACAACGTTGATTATTTTTGGTATTAAATAGTAGGTAAATAAAAAAGTCGCCAATAAAACTAAAAAGATAGATAGTAGTGTATTTGAATATATGAACTGATCCATGAATGAAAAATTATTTAGCGAACTTCCATTTGTAAAAATATTGAAAAATAGATGTAATATGATAGAAGAATGCATTAAAATTTTTCCTTGATTCTCTGTTTAAATCATGGAAGATTTGCTCGTAAGGATAATATAGCTTCTTTTTGCCTATCGCATCTATTTTTTTACATATGTCTATATCTTCCATATATAGAAAATAACGTTCATCAAAGCCTTTTATTCTAATAAAATCTTTTGTTTTAAAAAGCATGA
>JASJDL010000169.1 GCA_030065775.1 Flavobacteriaceae bacterium
CATTACTGCTTCCTTCTAAATAAAAAATCACTACTTTTAATCGGCTGATTCAAGGGTTGACAGTTCCTGCAGAATTATGCACAACCAAATAAAAATCTAGTCTTTAACCCTAATCTTTTTAATTTAAAACGGATTTAGAAATGAAAAAACTGGCCTTTCTAATAACATTTTTTCTATGCCTCGGATGTACTACTAAGCATCGCGATACCACCACTGACCAGGTAAAAGAAAATAAGCATGCGAATCGCGAAGACAAGAAATCAAAACACGGTTCAGCGAATGAACACATGCATCGATCTTCGGTAAAAGATTTAATCGAACGATTTGAATCCCCGGAAAGAGACGCCTATCAACAACCGGAAAAAGTATTGAATTACCTAGGCGATATACAAGGACAAACAATCATGGATATCGGCGCCGGTTCAGGTTATTTCTCGGTAAAATTAGCCGAAAAAGGGGCGAAAGTCATTGCTGCTGATGTAAATGATGAGTTCCTGGAATTTATTCGAAACCGCATTGAGAAAGACATTTTAGAGAATATTGAAATCCGTAAAATACCTTACGATTCACCTAACCTGAAAGAAAAAGAGGTAGATAAGGTCATAATTGTGAATACCTATCACCATATAGAAAACCGTCCAAACTATTTTAAAAAAGTAAAGAAAGGCTTAAAAACTAACGGGGAGTTAGTAGTTATCGATTTCTTTAAAACCGAAATTCCTGTAGGCCCACCTTTAAACCATAAATTAGCTATGGATAGCGTTATTGACGAATTAAAAAAAGCAGGCTACACCTCTTTTGATACTAAGGTCGATTTGCTTCCCTATCAATATATTATTAGAGCAAAATAATTGCACTCCATAATAGGCAGTAGCTAATACTATATATAATTCACAGCTTACATGGAACTGGCACCTACTCTCGATAATCTTTGTATATTTAGTTAGCATTACCATTTATAAACCCGGCAGTACTACAACCATGAAGGAAATTATTAGAACGCCCGAAAGCAGGTTTGAAAATTTAGAAGATTATGATTTTCAAAGTCAGTACCTGGAAGTCGAAGACGGATTACAATTGCACTATCTTGACGAAGGCAACGAACACAAACCAACCGTTTTACTACTGCATGGAGAACCAAGTTGGTCGTACTTATATCGTAAAATGATACCCACCCTTGCCAAGAATTTTCGAGTGATCGCACCGGATTTAATCGGATTCGGTAAGTCAGACAAACTAGTACATAAACAAGAGTATTCCTATCAAAAACATGTAAATTGGATTTCAACGTTTATCACAAAACTGAACCTTAACAATATGATCCTGTTTTGCCAGGATTGGGGCGGATTAATCGGATTACGAATCATCACAGAAATGGATACCCGGTTTGACATGGTGGTAGCTTCCAATACTACCTTACCGACGGGCGACTTTCCTATGCCTGAGAGCTTTATACAATGGAGGGACTTTTCACAACATTCGCCCAAATTTAATATTGGCAAAGTATTAGATATGGGTACCGTTACACCGCTATCTGAAAAGGTCTACGAAGCGTACAACGCACCTTTTCCCTCTGAAGAATACAAAGCCGGAGCGCGAATTTTTCCAACGTTAGTCCCAATTGATCCGGAGGACCCTGAGTGCGTTAAAAACCGTGAAGCATGGACGAAATTAAGGTCGTGGAACAAACCATTCTTAACCCTATTTGGAGCGAAAGACACCATAATGATCGGAGCCGAAAAAGTGTTTCAAAAATTAGTTCCGGGTACAAAGACGCAAGATCATAAAATTCTAGAGGCCGGACACTTTATCCAAGAGGAAAAAGGAGAGGAACTGGCAGCATTGATCATTGAATTTTACGAGAAAAATACTACCGCAAATAGCTCGTAAAATTAATTGATGACGAATTTCCTCATACAATACGATTTCCAAAAAATGAGAAGTACAATTTTCCTTATGATGGTACTGGGCACCTCACTTGTATATGGCCAGACTGAATTTATTTTCAATGAAAATGGATTGGACCCAAAATATGCAATAGCGAACTTAGACAGCACTCCTGCAACCGAATTGTACCAAAAAACAAGGAAATGGATTGAAAACACTTCTACGAATGCTACCCTAGCGCTTGACACCGAAATTGAAAATGATTTTATCCACTTCACAGGCATTAAAGACAATGCCATAAAGGTTGGTAAGGGTTATCTCCATATGAAATACACTGTTAAAGTTAGCTTTAAGAAAGGACTGTACAAATTTGAACCTCTAGAAATTCTAACAAAAGTCAATAGCAAATATGATATGGGATGGAAAGCTATCGACCTCAACAATGGGTCGGTATTCTTTAAAAAAGGCAAAGCAATTAAAAAAACGAAATCCTATGTTACCAGTATTCCAGCCGTTCTTAATGAACTCAACGCCAAGCTGTACAAGTATTTAAGAACACGATAAAATGGGTTTGAGGCTTAGTATCGCATGCCTCATCTAAAAATCGTACATTTAGAGTGAACTAACTTTCAGGATGTATGCGCATACTATTTCTAGTTTTTATAGTACCGATATTCGGTCAGGTCTATGCTCAACAATCACCGAAGTATTTTGACTTCTGGAAAAACGGTACCTGGGCCTCCGAAATTACCATCTACAACAACGATACCATTCCTGAAAAAGACAGCTTTACAGTAAACAAATTAGAAGGTAAAAACGCCTTTAGCGAGCAGTGGACCATCTTTGTCGGTGATGGCCAGTACGTTAATGCCGAAGTGCTACGCGCCTATGACAACGAGACCAAAACCTGGAAACTGTTTTATGTCGATGACCTCAATGCCCAAACCTGGAACAGCCTTGTTAGCGATGGCCAACTCTTCTTTCACAAAACCTTTACCTATAACAATAAAACATTTTACTCAAGACAAAGCTGGACGCTACGACCTGATGGCAAGGTATTGAGAACCATAGAGCGCTCTGAAGACAACAAAACTTGGAAACCCAGGTACCGGCAGTTGTTTAAACATAGCAAATAACCATTCTTTAGTCAAACGTTTATTTCGTACTTTTAAAGACATCTTTACAGTAGTGAACAATTGATCTATTTATGAAAAAACATCTTAAAATTGGACTCCTTTGGGGGTTATGCACAGCAGTCGTGATAAATGCTTTGAAACTTTTTAAAGGTAGTTCATTTGAGGAGATCTATATGACGAGTGATTTTCTAGTAGAGCTGCTTATTTATCTCATTATAGGCGCATTCTTTTTCTCTCTCGCACTAAAGTATGCGAAGTAATCGATCTTGTCCAAGAAAATAGTTAACCGACATGCATACCGATATCCACCCCAAACTCCCGATGCGCGACAAGGCCACCACCAAAGATTTCTACATCAATAAATTAGGCTTCCACCAATTGGGCAGTAAGGAATATGACAATTATTTAATGGTAAAGAAAGACTGTATTGAAATCCACTTTTTTGGCTTTAAAGAATTGAATCCGAAAGATAATTACGGTATGGTCTATATCAGAACGGAAGACATCGATGGATTGTACCAGCACTACCTTGATAACAACATTGCTATTCATCCCAATGCTCCGTTACAGGTGCAGCCATGGGGACAAAAAGAATTTTCCATTCTCGATCCTGATAATAATTTACTAACTTTTGGGCAGGATGTCGAATAATTCAAAAGAATGAAAAAAACGATTCTCATATTTGGGAGCTTGTGTGCGGTCATCTTATTACTATTTCAATTTGAACAGTGGTCTCTTTTCGCCCTGGGTGGGTCAGAAAACCTCTATGTAATCATTACAGGGACACTCTTTTTAATTCTCGGAATGCTCATCAGTCGTCATTTCTACATTAAAAAGGAGACACGTAAACGACAAGTGCAGAAATCAAGTTTAAGTGACCAGGAATTACGGGTATTGAACCTCATGGCCAACGGGCACTCTAACAAAGAAATTGCTGAGCAGCTCTTCATTGCAGAAACAACAGTCAAATCCCATGTATCAAAAATATTATTGAAGCTCGACGCCCGGCGAAGAACCGAAGCGATCAGAATTGGCAGGGATTTAGAGATCATCTAAGAGCTATTATACGATCATTTCAGTCAACGATAATACCCCTATATAAGTGTCCTACTTTGGGATGATTTTCCAAATGTATACTAAAATCCTACTTTCGTAGGATGTCAAAGAAACTTAATTCCGGTAAGTTTGAATCTCATTAAAATTTCATTGTCATGAAAAAATTTATTTTGAAGTATGGTATTATTGGCGGATTGATAGCCAGTATATTAGGTACTCTGAATTGGATCTTGATTGCAGATACTATTGGGGTCAAGGGTTCACAGACTATAGGCTACCTTTCCATTACGCTCTCCTTATTATGTATTCCCTTCGGTGTTCGTTATTTTCGGGACAAGCTCAACAACGGAACGGTTAGTTTTGGCCAGGCATTTAAAATTGGCCTGGGCATCACCTGCATTGCGGGGATTGTCATGGCTATTCAAAGCATTTTGTTCTTCGCCTTACAAAAGGACGAATTTCTCGAATGGCAGCGCAAAGAGCTGTCGACAGCTGAACTTGTGGCATTTAACGAACAACTGGCACAGACACCTGATTTTGTCTATACACCCTGGTTTCAGGGAATTATCATGTTCATTATGGTATTTCTGATCGGTGCCGTAGTCAACCTGATTAGTGCCTTGATCCTGAAACGAGAAGTGACCGTTACGACGTAGTAACATTGAATAATACTTCAATAAAAAAAACCACCATTGACCTGATTGTGAGCGTTGATCAGCTCATCAATAGCTTTTTACAGTAAAACCTAAAGTCAAGAATCGATCTTCTTGTTTTTGGTTTTCTATCACGATATTTTCAAAGGTGTGACGGTAGTTTATTTTAAAATTCAAAAACTTCCAGATGGGGAACTCCAGACCTACATCGGCTTGCCAGCGAAAATTATTGCCTTCCTCAAGAGAGGGCTGAAAATAACTTTCATGAGTCAAAATCATTCTGTTTTTAAACAGCTTATAATTGCCATTGACCCATAAGGTTCCACGAAAGGTGTTTATTGATGACTGTCCGTCATACTGCGAATAGTTAAAGTCGGTTTCAGAAAAATCTGTCTGCTCATATTCGCTGGAAATTGAAAATTTAAGCCAATGATCTTCTTTGTTTATAATTTGAAAAGTGGCACCCGCTCCGAATAGAAATCGAAGGTCAATTTCCCTCCGAAAATTAGTGCTTATAAAACCCAATACAAACGGATATATTTTTCGCTGGGGGTTCAAATACAAAAAGTTCAGGCTCAATATATCTTCATCTGCCTTTTCTTTACCAAACTCCTGATAAATGTAGGAGTTTTGGTTTTTGAATACCCACTTCTTCCAGGGTTTAAAACTAAAATCTGTTTTTGTTCGAAAAATTAAGGTTTCTACATTTCCCCCTTGATAAAATCCGGTAATAGAAAGGCTTGCTTTAACGTTAAGCGTATCACTTTCGTTGATTTGTGCCAATAGAACAATTGGAAACATTAAAAAATAAAATACTAGTCTTTTCATTGTATGAGCTGTAAAACGTACTGTTAACAAACAAGCTCCAAATATACTTACTAATGAAATACCAGGCTCCAAATTAAAACCGTACCTTTAAATAGCATGTTATTAATAGGCCATATGCTACTGCAATGAATACAACCACCTTAAAACGGTCGATCTCATTACCCGTATTATTCCTTTACGGACTGGGCACTATGGTGGGTGGTGGATTCTATGCACTTTCTGGAAAAATCGCCGACATGGCAGGCCTGGCGGCACCGCTCTCCTTTTTAATTGCCGGGCTCCTGGCCTTTTTGAATGTCTTCACCTTTGCCGAATTATCGGCACGCTACCCGGTCAGTGCCGGAGAAGCCAAATATACAGACGAAGCCTTTCGTAAGCCCTGGTTATCTGGTTTTGTAGGCTATCTGGTCATTCTAACAGGTGTGGTTTCGGCAGCAACGCTTTCTGTAGCCACTATCGGTTTTTTACAGGAACTGGTAGCGGTACCCGAAGCCATTGGTATTATTATTTTAGTGGTATCGATGGGCCTGGTCTGTGCGTGGGGCATCGGAAAATCGGTAAAAGTGGTCTTGATCATTACCCTCATAGAAGTAGGTGCCCTAATTTATATTGTGCTTTCTAAAGGTGGTAATCTCCAAAAGATGCCGGAAATATTCTCAAACCTCAGTACACATTTCGGGGATGGTTTTCCTGTTATTGGCATCCTCTCAGGGGCCTTTTTAAGTTTTTATGCTTTTGTAGGCTTTGAAGATATGGTCAATATGGCCGAGGAAGTAAAGGATGTGAAGAAAACACTCCCAAGGGCAATGATCCGGGCAGTCATTGCCACCACCCTGCTCTATGTGGTAGTAGCGAGCACTATGGTCTTAACCGTTGCTCCCAGCGAGCTTGCAACGGTCAATGCA
Source organism: Flavobacteriaceae bacterium (assembly GCA_030065775.1). Classification (GTDB taxonomy): domain Bacteria; phylum Bacteroidota; class Bacteroidia; order Flavobacteriales; family Flavobacteriaceae; genus Aureibaculum. Next base: position 6,466 of record JASJDL010000169.1, read on the forward strand.
CCCTTAGCAAGGATCATAGCAACCGACGGAGCCCTCGTAAGCCTATTTTTTGTGGTCATCAGTATCCTTACAGGATTAAATGGTGCCCTGGTACAAATCGTCATGGCCTCAAGGGTACTCTATGGCCTTGGTAAAGAAAAAAAGGCCCCTCAGTTTTTTTCAGTGGTCAATGCCACTACCAGGACCCCTATTGCCGCTACGGGCGTAGCCGCAGGAACTGTTTTGATGTTAGCCCTTTTCTTTCCATTAGTAGGACTGGCGGAAGCTACAAGCTTTATAATTTTACTTGTGTTTTCGTTACTCAATGTAGCCCTGATCACCATTAAAAAACGGGAAGCAAAAGCACCGGAAGGTATTAAGACTTATTCCCTTTGGTTACCGGTGATCGCACTTATTGCTTGTTTGTCCGTTCTTATTTTTAAAACTGTTCAATAAAAAATTGATATTCAGATATTTAACAGTGCAGCACAGTCACGGTAAAAAATTTG
>JASJDL010000170.1 GCA_030065775.1 Flavobacteriaceae bacterium
TAATTGACTATCAAGTGATTATAAATTTTATTGAAAAAAATATTCATTTGTAGTAGGAGTTTTTGCCTCGAAGTTGTTTTTAATATGAAGAGTAAAAAAGATTATCTAGTACAACAGCTAAGTAAGCTTAAAAATTAAAAAAGGGGAAGGAAGCCTTAGCGAAACGCTAAGGCTTTTTTTATTACTTTACTTTTCTCGACGGTTTCCTGCCATTCTCGCTCTGCATCACTCTCGGATGTAATTCCACCACCAACAAAAATATTCGCCCGATTCTCATCAATCTTCATACAGCGCAAATTCACAAACAGATCAGTTTGCTCATTCAAACTGAGCTCACCCAGGAAACCGGTATAAAACTCGCGGTCATATTCCTCATTATTTACTATGAAGTCTCTAGCGATATTAGTAGGAACCCCACAAACTGCAGGTGTTGGATGCAGCTTCTCTATCAGCAATCCTAAATCTTCATTCTTAGTTAAGATACCCGCTAGGTCAGTTCTCAAATGTAATAGGTTCCCTGCTTTCATTGTATATGGTTTTGAAATTCTCAATTGTGTTACAAGATCGCCTATAGATGACTTTATAAAATCAGTGACATACTGTTGCTCTTCCTTTTCCTTATTTTGCCATTTAACAGCTGCTATTCCTTGATAAACTTGTGTTCCCGCCAAGGCCATGGTCGAAAATTTATTTTTTGAAACCGATAAGAGTCTTTCAGGGGTAGCGCCTATCCATAGACCACTTTTCGGGTGAAACCAAACATAAATCAGTGCGTTCGCATATTGATGCACTAATTTTTTAAAAGCGCTGGATATAGAAAATTCCTTGAAGGTTAGAGATTCCTTTCTTGACAAAACGATTTTTTGCGCAGTACCTTGTTTTATAAAACCAATACCTTTTTCAACAAGCTTGAGATGTTGTTTTTTTTGATTATTAAGATCTGATACCTGAAGCACTATATTCGTACTATTTGATTGCAAAGCTTCCGTACCTTGAACGACCCAATTTTCAGAGGCATTCTGTGGAATAAACAAGGCTTTTTCATTCCTGTTAAAAGGAGCAAAAATGAAACCTTTATCACTGTAATCCCCTAAATAATGTGGGACTACATTGTTTTGAAAATAACCGATCACATTTGTATCATTGGGCTTACGGTATACTGCAAAAGGTCGTTGAGCTCTGTATGTATTTTCAAGTTTTTGAAAGAGTTTTTCAAGTTTCAAGTCAGTTCAGGGTTTTTAATAGTTCGGCTTTGATCAACTCAAAATCAGACCAGATAAGTTCATGACCCCCTCCCGGAATCGTTACCATTGTGAATTTATCTTGATCGAAAATCTCTTGCAAAAATTCTGAGTTCTTATAAGGTACAATCCAGTCTTTATCCCCATGAATATTAATTACTTTCGAGGGGCTTCGGTTCCATTTATCCTTGTATCGAGGAAATTCTTCAACATGAGCATATTTTTCTTTAGCGGCTGCTTTCACCTTCGGCGGAAGCAACCAACGGGTCAATTTCCATTTGTAAAACGAAAGTGTTTTAAACATGGGTTCATATTCTCCGACTACAGCACTGGCCATGGATACTTTGTATTTGTATGATTTCTCCGACGCCAATATAACCGAACCACCATAGGAATAACCGGCGAGCACAACCTTTCCTTCAGGATACTCATCTATCACATCGTGTAAAATACTCAGTTCGACAGCCATATTAGCAGGCGTTTTTCCATGATTACGAGGCCCATAACCGATTCGTTCATAGGTGATGATATTCGCCCGGGCATTCAGCAAGGAATCCTTTAGGTAACGTTTAAAATCCATAGTCGAGCCCGGTGAACCATGCGCAAAAATTAAGATCGGCAAAGTGGTATCTAGTTTTTTTTGAAGGTGTATAGTTCTGTATTCGTAATCTCCAAAAGTCTTATGATGGATTACCGGATTGGTATACGCTGTTTGTAATTTCTCAATGATCTTTTCATCAGACCTCGGCTTCAAGATCATATGCGCTGCAATAAGCAATCCGGTAAAAAGCACAACCAAAATAATGATAGTAATTTTTAAGATCTTTTTCAGTATTCTCATAAATGAATGCCTATTTCTTGCCTAGAATAATAGTTGAGAGCTTACACAATGAGATCAGTTTGTGATCCTCATCTTCGACGCGGATTTCCCAGAGATGCGTTGTTCTCCCCTTATGAAGCGGCTTTGCTGTAGCAGTAACAAATCCTTCTTTTTTTCCACGAATATGATTCGCAGATATCTCTAAACCTCTTACCATTTGCTTTTCTGGATCAATATTGAGAAAGGAAGCATAACTTCCAACAGTTTCGGCTAAAGCGACACTCGCGCCACCATGCAACACCCCGTCGGGCTGATGCACCTTTGGTGTTACAGGCATTCTGGCGACAACTTTGTCAGTCGTTGCTACCAGAAAGTTAATTTCAAGCGTTTCCATTAAGGTATTTTTAGAAGCGTCATTCAGTAGTTCCAACAATTTGCTTGTTTCCATATTTGCAGCAATCGGTTTAAATTTTAAAAACTGTGATTATGACGCTAAAATAGCTAACTTTGTCCAGATTTTAGTGGTAAAAATGATCTATAAACTTCGCATCATATTAGATACGGAACAAGATGTCATCCGGGAGATTGCCATCCATAAAGATAATTCCCTTGAAGACCTGCACAATGCCATTACGAATGCTTTTGGTTTCGATGGCTCGGAAATGGCTTCGTTCTTTACGACTGATGATAACTGGAATCAAGGAGAGGAGATTCCATTATTCGATATGAGCGAATCCGGTGATGCCTTAACCATGCAGCATATTTTATTATCTGAAATTCTTGACCAGGAGAAATCTAAGCTCATTTATGTCTATGATTTCTTTTCGATGTGGTCTTTTTTCGTGGAATTGGTAGATTTGCTTGAAGGTATACACGAAAATGAACTGCCCGCTTTATTATTATCTTTAGGAAATGTGCCTGACGAAGCACCAGAAAAAGAATTTAGAAGTGAAATCATTGAAGACCCCTCTAATGTAAAAGATGAGGACTTTAACATTGACGAGTTAGGTTTCGATAATTTTGATGATTTAATGAACTAATTTCCTTCGCTCGCTGTGACATTCATTTGCTGTTATCGGTGATAAATATTTGGTTGATTCCTATTCAAAAATTTTACTGACCAAAGTAACGAAATTCGTTAGAAAAACTCAGATTTGTGTTACAATTCTTAACTTTTGTCGTCATACTAAACAACAACCAAAACAGTCGAATCTTTTGGAAACAATCTTATCTCTCAAAAACCTTGATAAAAAATACGGTCGCGTACATGCGGTCAATAATCTGTCTTTTGACATAAAAAAAGGGAACGTCTACGGTATTTTAGGCCCTAATGGAAGCGGCAAGTCCACCACGCTTGGAATTATATTAAATGTAGTCAACCGAACTTCGGGTGAATTTAGTTGGTTTGATGGCGCTATTTCCACACATGAAGCCTTAAAAAAGGTGGGTGCCATTATCGAGCGTCCTAATTTTTATCCGTATATGACTGCCACGCAAAATCTAAAACTGATCTGTAAAATCAAAGGAGTACCGTATGATAAGATCGACGAAAAGCTCAAAATTGTGCACCTTTACGAGCGCAGACATAGTAAATTTAAGACCTATTCATTGGGTATGAAACAGCGTTTGGCAATTGCCTCTGCCCTTTTGAATGATCCTGAAATATTAATTCTAGATGAACCTACAAATGGCTTAGACCCACAAGGTATCCATGAAATTCGGCAGATCATTAAAGAAATTGCTGCCGATGGAACGACGATTTTACTGGCATCTCATTTACTCGATGAGGTTGAAAAAGTATGTTCACATGTTGTAGTGATTCGTGAAGGCGTGAAACTTTATGATGGACGTGTTGATGAAATTGTGGCCACTGCAGGCTTTTTCGAATTAAATACCGAAAATGGTGAAGCGAAGCTCAAAGAGCTTCTGGAGAAGCATCAGTCTATTAGTGCGGTTAAACATGAAGAAGGCAAAGTAATAGCAACTTTAAGCGAAGAACTATCTTCAACTGAGATCAATGAATACCTCTTTAAAAATGGTATCACACTTTCACATTTAGTAAAACGAAAGCCAAGTTTGGAGCAACAGTTCTTAACCTTAACCAACAACAACTAATCAACCATGTTACGACTTTTAGATATTGAATTCCATAAATTAAAACACAACCGGGCAAGTAGGGTTTTGTCAATTATTTACTTTGCCCTGCTCACTTCAATTGCATTAATCGCTGCTATTAAATTTGATATTGGCCCTGTACAATTTCATTTGGCAGATCAGGGAATTTTTAATTTCCCTTACATCTGGCATTTCAATACGTTTATGGCTGCCATTTTTAAATTCTTTTTGCTGCTTGTGATCGTTTCTATGATGGCCAACGAATACAGCAATAAAACCTTAAAACAGAACCTGATCGACGGGTTAAGTAAAAAAGAATTCATCCTTTCAAAATTTTATACAGTCTTGGCGTTTGCGGCTATTTCTACCGTGTTTGTTTTTGTAGTTTCATTGATCTTAGGCTATGTGTATTCAGATTACAATGAATTTGCCATCGTATTTTCAGACCTTGAATACCTGTTTGCATTTTTCCTCAAACTGGTTGGATTCTTTTCTTTCGGATTATTTATGGGTATCCTGGTAAAACGATCAGCTTTTGCCGTCGGTGGAATTCTGGTGTGGTTTTTTGCCGAAAGCATCTTTAAAGGATTTCTATTCTGGAAATTTAAGGACAGTGACTTTGGTGATATCGGTGATAAAGTGAATCAATTTATGCAATTCTTACCCTTGGAAGCCATGTCAAACCTTATTAAAGAGCCTTTCACGCGATTAAATGCCGTTCAAAGTGTTGCGAAACAAGTCGGTGAAGATCTTTCAAAGGATTTTTCAGTACAATATACTGATGTGATCATTGTTTCTGTCTGGACCTTTATTTTTATCTATCTGTCGTACAGGTTACTCAAGAAAAGAGACTTATAAATTTCTTGTAAAAAAGAAAGAGCACTGTTAACCAAAAACCAGTGCTCATCTTTATTACTAACCCAAATAATGTATTTATGAATACCACAAATGTAACGGGTATTCGCTTGCGTCATGTTAGCCCAATTTTAAATGAACTCATTTAATCTTGCGTTAATGTTAAAATTTGACGGCCAGTATTAACTAAATATTAATTGCTGCGAATTCCTAAAATAAAATAGTTCCGCTATTTTTGTACGATGCAGTTTACTTTAGAATCAGATTTCAAACCAACAGGTGACCAGCCCGAGGCTATTGCAGAATTGAGCGGCGGTATTTCATCAGATGAGCGTTATCAAACACTTCTCGGTGTTACCGGCTCCGGGAAAACCTTCACTGTTGCGAATGTCGTAGAAAAAATACAACGTCCTACGTTGGTTTTAGCCCATAATAAAACCTTGGCGGCACAATTGTATTCCGAATTCAAACAGTTTTTTCCAAACAATGCAGTAGAATACTTTGTTTCCTATTATGATTATTACCAACCAGAGGCTTATATTCCGGTTTCAGGGACCTATATCGAAAAAGATCTATCGATCAATGATGATATTGAGCGACTACGCTTAAGTACCACTTCTTCCCTACTTTCAGGTCGCAGAGACGTTTTGGTAGTGGCTTCCGTTTCCTGTTTGTATGGAATAGGAAATCCGGTCGAATTCAAAAAGAATGTAATCTCGATCGAAGTTGATCAAAAACTGGCCCGGACAAAATTCCTACATCAGCTCGTACAAAGCCTTTACTCCCGGACTGACTTCGAGATTAAAAGCGGTACGTTCAAGGTAAAAGGTGATACGATTACGATTTTTCCTTCATATGGTGATTATGGGTATCGTGTCCACTTTTTTGGAGACGAGATCGAAGAAATTGAAAGCTTTGACATCGTCAACAATAAAGTCATTGAAAAATATGAAAAGTTGAATATTTATCCGGCCAATCTTTTCGTAACCTCACCGGAAGTGTTACAACAGGCCATCTATGACATTCAGGAGGACCTGATGAAGCAGGTCGATTATTTCAATGAGATTGGTAAGCATTTAGAGGCAAAGCGTTTAAAAGAGCGAACCGAGTTTGATTTAGAAATGATCCGCGAACTGGGATATTGTTCAGGAATTGAGAATTATTCGCGTTACCTCGATGGACGAGAGGCCGGCACACGCCCATTCTGTCTATTGGATTACTTTCCTCGAGATTATTTGATGGTTATTGATGAAAGTCATGTGACCATTCCCCAGGTACATGCTATGTATGGCGGTGATCGTTCCCGTAAAGAAAACCTGGTGGAGTACGGATTCAGACTGCCGGCTGCCATGGATAATCGCCCTTTAAAATTTGAAGAATTTGAAGCTTTACAGAATCAAGTGATCTATGTAAGTGCCACACCCGCTGATTATGAATTACAAAAAACGGAAGGGGTATTCGTAGAACAAGTAATACGCCCGACAGGCTTACTCGACCCTGAAATTGAAATACGCCCGAGCCTGAACCAAATAGATGACTTGATTGAAGAAATACAACTGCGTGTTGAAAGAGATGAGCGCGTTTTGGTGACCACACTTACAAAGCGCATGGCAGAGGAGCTGACGAAATATTTAAGCAGAATTCAAGTGCGCTGTCGCTATATTCATAGTGATGTGGATACCTTAGAACGCGTTGAGATCATGCAAGACCTTCGTAAAGGCTTGTTTGATGTTTTAATCGGAGTGAACCTGCTCCGTGAAGGCCTGGACTTACCCGAAGTATCGCTAGTTGCCATCTTAGATGCTGACAAAGAAGGATTTTTACGTAGTCACCGCTCATTGACGCAAACAGTAGGCCGGGCAGCAAGAAACGTAAACGGAAAGGCCATCATGTATGCCGATAAAATAAC
>JASJDL010000171.1 GCA_030065775.1 Flavobacteriaceae bacterium
TTATGGGATGATGCGGAAGCCACCAAATTGGAAGGCGATGAAGTGGCGTTGTTTTTATACCGGTCAAATATTCTTGGGGCCGATTTAAGGATTACAAATTATGGCGGAGGAAACACCAGCTGTAAGACTATCGAAAGGGACCCTTTAACACAAGAAGAGGTTGAAGTCATGTGGGTTAAGGGTTCTGGCGGAGACATAGGTTCCTTAACACGATCAGGCATAGCAGGATTATATACACAACGCTTAAGAGATCTTAAAAAAGTCTATCGTGGTATCGAATACGAGGACGAAATGGTCGCCTTGTTCAACCATTGTCTTTATGATTTGAATGGCAAAGCCCCTTCTATTGATACACCTTTACATGGTCTCTTACCTCATAAACACATTGACCACTTACATCCTGATGCCTTAATAGCAATTGCCGCAGCCAAAGACAGTAAAAAAATAACCCATGAGATTTGGGGAGATACTATGGGCTGGATACCTTGGCAACGACCCGGATTTGATCTCGGGCTACAGTTAGAAAAGTGCATTTCAGAAAACCCGGGTTTACGAGGAATTGTCTTAGGTAGTCATGGTTTGTTCACCTGGGGTAATACCAGCAAAGAATGTTATCTGAACAGCCTTGAGGTGATAGAGATGGCTTCCAACTATATTGAAGATAAAATAGATGAAAACGGTAGCATTTTTGGAGGTATAAAAATACAGGCACTTCCCCCTGATAAGCGAAGTAATCAAGCCGCTGCATTAGCGCCGCTCTTGCGTGGCTTATGCTCGAGCCACAAAAGAATGATTGGTCATTTTACCGATGATGAGCGTGTGCTCTCTTATATAAATAGCAATGATTTAGACAAACTTGCTCCATTGGGAACATCCTGTCCAGATCACTTTTTACGTACAAAGATCAAACCTTTGGTGTTAAATCTACAGCCTGATCAGGACTTGTCGAATACCGAATTTGTAAAAGAAAAATTGCAGCCACAGTTCGAAAATTATCGTAAAGATTATAAGGCATACTACGAGGCATGTAAACACAATAACAGTCCTGCCATACGTGACCCAAATCCCATCGTAATTATCTACCCCGGAGTTGGTATGTTTACATACGCAAAAAATAAGCAAACTGCACGTGTAGCTAGTGAGTTTTACATCAATGCCATCAACGTGATGCGGGGTGCTGAAGCTATTTCTGAATATACAGCTTTGCCCAGGCAAGAAGCCTTTAATATAGAATATTGGTTGCTGGAGGAAGCTAAGCTACAACGTATGCCGGCGGAGAAACCTCTATCGAGAAAGATAGCCATCGTAACTGGAGCTGCCGGAGGTATTGGAAAAGCTATAGCAGACAAATTCGTCGCTGAAGGCGCGAATGTAGTTATCACAGATTTGCAAAAGGAAGTATTATCAGAAGTTGAGCAATCGTACCACAATGATCAAGCTGTTACAGCCGTTTGTGACGTGACCAATAGTGACTCTATAGAACAAGCCTATAAAGAAGCTTGTTTAAATTTTGGGGGTGTTGATCTTATTGTGCATTCCGCCGGATTAGCTATATCAAAGCCGCTTGAAGAGACCACCATTTCTGATTGGAATATTCTTCAAAATGTATTGGTTAAAGGACAGTTTTTAATGGTTCAAAATGGCGTTGAAATCATGAAAACGCAAGGAATGGGAGGCGATATCGTCACTATTGCCAGTAAAAACGGGATTGTTTCTGGACCCAATAATGTAGGCTATGGAACCGCAAAGGCAGCGCAACAGCATATGACGCGACTATTGGCAGCAGAATTGGGATCAGATAAAATACGAGTGAACACTGTCAATCCTGATGGTGTAATCGTTGGAAGTAAGATTTGGGAAGGTGATTGGGCTGAAGGAAGGGCCAAAGCATATGGCATATCTGTGGAAGAATTACCGAAACACTATGCGAAACGGAATTTATTAAACGAAATCATATTACCCGAAGATGTAGCCAATGCTGTATTTTCGCTGGTAGCCATATTGGATAAAAGTACTGGTAATACCATTAATGTTGATGGTGGTATGCCCAATGCTTTTGTGCGATAATAGTCTATATATGAAAATAGAGAAACAACAAATAGGAGATCTCAATAAGAAATCAATTATTGCGCATAAAGCGCAGTTTAATTTTTTAGCAGGTCAACTTACGCATCTTGGAATAAAAAGTCAGCAGCTAATTGAGAGATTGAAAGCTTTTCAAGTAGCAATACCCAGTTGGGCTTTAGGTGCCGGTGGAACTCGTTTTGGAAGATTCTCTTATGGAGGTGAACCCAGCACCCTGGAACAAAAAATAGATGATATTGGAGTTCTACATGCGCTGACGCAATCTGCAGGTGCGGTTTCCCTGCACATTCCCTGGGATACTCCAGAAGATTATGAAGCCATAAAGCAAAAGGCGGCTTTACACAATATTGGTTTTGATGCAGTGAATTCAAATACATTTCAAGATCAGCCTGATGCCAGGCAAAGCTATAGGTTTGGATCACTTTCTAATGTGGATCAGCATGTACGGGAGCAAGCCATCCATCACAATATTGAAGTTATTAGAATAGGTAAAAAACTGGGTTCTAAAAGTTTGACGGTTTGGCTGGCCGATGGTAGTAATTTTCCAGGGCAGCATAATTTTCAGACAGCATTGCAGTATACACAAACCAGTCTAAAAATCATTTATGATTCGTTGCCGAAAGATTGGAAATTATACATTGAATACAAACCCTATGAGCCCAATTTTTACAGTACGGTTATTCAAGACTGGGGGACATCCTTTATGTTGGCGAAGGAATGCGGTGATCGGGCGTATACGCTAGTAGATCTGGGCCACCATTTGCCAAACACAAATATTGAGCAAATTGTTGCTACCTTACTTCATAAAGGTATGTTAGGTGGTTTTCATTTCAATGACAGCAAATATGGTGACGATGACCTAACTGTCGGATCTATAAAACCATATACTTTATTTCTGATTTTTAATGAACTGGTATATGGAATGGCAAAGAATCCGCAAAACCCTGAAATAGCCTGGATGATCGATGCCAGTCATAATATTAAAGATCCGCTGGAAGATTTGATACAATCACTAGAAGCCATTTTAATCGCTTATGCGCAGGCATTGCTCATAGATCAGCAAAAATTAAGAGCCGCTCAAGAGGCCCAGGATGTAGCACTTTGCCAGGAGATTTTACCAACGGCCTATCGCACCGATGTCCGTCCACTTGTTAAGGAATCAAGATTACAACTTCATGGGGCATTGGACCCATTATCAGTGTATCGGTCATTGGGTATCAGGCAAGCACTCATCAACGAACGAGGCAAAGATGCCAGGGCTTCAGGATTATAAAAAAATATGAAAAAAGTCACGGCAGTTTTCGATATCGGTAAAACCAATAAGAAATTTTTCCTATTCGATAGGAAGTACCGACAGGTGTACAAAGAATATACGAGATTTGAGGAAATAAAGGATGAAGATGGTTTTCCGACAGAAAATTTAAAGGCGCTACAATCGTGGCTGAAAGAAATAGTAGATCGCGTACTGGCAGAGAAGAAATTTACAATCACTGCTATTAATTTTTCAACCTATGGTGCTAGTCTTATCCACCTGGATAAAGATGGCAATGTTTTAACGCCTTTATACAACTATTTAAAGCCCTTACCCAAAGAAATAAGCTCAAAATTTTACAAAGAACATGGAGCACCCTTAACCATTGCTGCGGAAACGGCTTCTCCCGAGGCTGAGATGCTCAATTCGGGTATGCAACTCTATTGGATAAAACTCACAAAACCGGAACTCTATAACAAGATTAAATACACGCTCCACTTCCCCCAGTATTTGTCCTTTCTATTTACAGGGGTACCGGTGAGTGAGTTCACCAGCATCGGATGTCATACTGCGTTATGGGATTATCGAAAGAGGAGGTACCACCAATGGGTAATAAAAGAAAGTATAGATGAAAAATTTCCTTTTATCGTTCCAACACAAACCAGCTTTAATATGACCTATCACGGAAGCAAAATTAAAATTGGCGCCGGTATCCATGACAGCTCCTCAGCATTGCTCCCTTATTTGCTTGGCGAGAAAAAACAATTTGTTTTAATTTCTACTGGTACATGGAGCATCACTTTGAATCCTTTTGACAAATCTATTTTAACGAAAGAAGATTTAATGAATAATTGTCTGTGCTATTTAAAAGTCGATGGTAAACCTGTTCGCGCCACCCGATTTTTTATGGGAAATGAGTATAAAATGCAAGTCAGAAAACTTCAGGATTACTTTAAAAAAGATGAATCATACCATAAAACCCTCAAGTTCAACCTTGACATTTACCTAAAATTGAAAAGCAACGAAAAAAGGCAATTTAAGTTTGAAGAGATCAAAATTGATCGGGATGATCGTTTATCAGAAACTGATCTGTCCGTTTTTTCATCTTTCGAAGAAGCTTTTCATCAGCTTATGATAGAATTGGTATTGATTCAGGTAAAAACAACACGTTTGGCTATAGGCAAATCAGAAATAAAAAAGATTTACATAGATGGTGGGTTTACCGATAATGACATCTTTGTCAAACTTGTGGCGCTCCATTTCAAGGCATATAAAGTAAGAACCACTAAATCGCCTTTGGGCTCCGCACTCGGAGCAGCCATGGTGATTTCCAACAAAAAATTAAATGCCGGTTTTTTGAAGGAGAACTACCAAATGCAAAAGCTAGTACCACCGGTTTTACAAGTAAATTGACAAATGCTGTAGTTATGAAATGGCCCTATAATACCAGGTATCCTTCGGTGGACGATCTTCGCGAAAAAGCAAAAAAGCGTATCCCAAAGTTTGCTTTTGAATATTTAGATGGAGGTTGCAATGAAGATGTAAACTTACATCGAAACAGGTCTGATATTCAAGAGGTTGAACTCGAGCCAAGATACCTTAAAAGGTATAGCGGATCAGATATGAGAACTGAATTATTCGGTGAGCGGTATGATGCTCCTTTTGGAATAGCTCCCGTCGGACTTCAGGGACTGATGTGGCCTAAGTCACCGGAGATTTTGGCAAAGGCTGCTTTTGAGCATAATATTCCTTTTGTTTTGAGCACGGTTACCACGAGTAGTATCGAACGTATTGGAGAAATTACCGAAGGTAAGGCATGGTTTCAATTGTACCATCCCGCAGAAGATCAATTACGAGACAACATTCTGAAAAGAGCAGCTGATGCCGGTTACCCGGTTTTAGTACTGCTATGCGATGTACCCACTTTTGGGTTCCGTCCCCGCGATATAAGAAATGGTTTGGCAATGCCTCCTAAAATGTCTTTGAAAAATATCATCCAGATTCTGGGTAAACCGCACTGGGCAGCGCAAACGCTGCTGCATGGTCAGCCGACCTTTGAAATCCTGAAGCCATACATGCCAAAAAATATGAACCTCAGTGCCCTGGGACAATTCATGGATCGCACCTTCGATGGAAGACTGAACGAAGAAAAGATAGCGGTCATACGAGATCAATGGAAAGGTAAGATAGTCTTAAAAGGTGTGGCAAGTGAGGCAGATACCGAAAAAGCTATAAAACTTGGTTTAGACGGTATTATCGTGTCGAACCATGGCGGAAGGCAGTTAGATGCCGGACAGTCAACCATTAAACCGCTCTCCATAATTGCAAAGAAATATGGTACTCAAATCACAGTAATGATGGATAGTGGATTACGGTCAGGCCCTGATGTTGCAAGAGCTATGGCCAGTGGTGCCAAATTCACTTTTATGGGCCGTTCTTTTATGTATGGCGTATCGGCATTGGGTAAGAAAGGTGGTGATCATACCATAAGTATCTTAAAAACTCAATTACAGCAGGTCATGGAACAGCTGTGCTGTGAAAAAGTTACTGATTTACCAGATCACTTAATTAACCAGATTAAACTAAAAGCGACATGAGTCAATTCAATATTGATGAAGAAATTGAAGAAATTGCCGGTGGTGAATTCGAAAGAACACCCGTACCTAAAAAAAGCTGGAAGGGGTGGAAAAGTTTTCTCGGGATGTATGCTGGAGAACATGCAGCCGGAACTGAATTCATGATTGGTCCGCTTTTTCTTACCGCAGGAGTAAGTGCCTTCGATTTGATTATAGGGCTCTTGATCGGTAATTTACTGGCTGTATTGAGCTGGAGGTTTCTAACTGCTGAAATAGCAGTAAAACATAGGCTAACCTTATACTATCACCTTGAGCGTATATGTGGTAAAAACCTGGTGATCACCTATAACCTCGCCAATGGAATTTTATTTTGCTTTTTGGCGGGTGCTATGATTACAGTTTCTGCAACTGCGGTTGGAGTACCTTTTGATATGGAGATGCCAAAACTTACGGATACATTACCCAACGGCGTCACTTGGATTATGATTGTGATTGCAGTTGGAGCAGTAATTTCAATGATTGCCGCTAAAGGGTATAGTACAGTTTCTCAAGCAGCAAATTGGATGTCTCCGGTCATTGTTTTGGCATTTTTAGCTTGTGGGATCGTGGCATTGAATCAACTTGATGTACGAAGCTTTGAAGATTTTTGGAATATTTGGGGTGAGGGTTCAGAACCTTTCCCCGGTCAGGTTAAATTTTCGTTCTGGCATGTAGTACTATGGTCATGGTTTGCGAATGCAGCCATGCATGTGGGTATGTCTGATCTCTCTGTTTTTCGTTTCGCAAAGTCATCTTCTTCGGGGTGGACAACTGCTGCCGGAATGTATGTAGGTCATTATATGGCCTGGATAGCGGCTGCGCTTTTGTACGCTGTCTATTTGAAAACCCCTGAGGCTCAAGCTTTTTTAGGTGTAGGAGAAGCGCCACCTATTGCCCCGGGTCCTCTGGCGAATAATGCCATCGGGATATTCGGCATCGTCGCTGTCATCCTGGCCGGATGGACC
>JASJDL010000172.1 GCA_030065775.1 Flavobacteriaceae bacterium
TCTAAAACAAAAAAATTCTTTTAAGAAAGTGAACTTTCTACAAGAATTTTTGTGCTTTAGCTTGTCGGGGCGAGAGGATTCGAACCTCCGATCTCTGGTCCCCCAGACCAGCACTTTAACCGGACTAAGCTACGCCCCGAAGTGGCGCAAAATTAAAAAAGTACTACTAAAATTGCATATTTTTTCCAGAGTTTTTACAACTCGATTGTTATCTAATTGATAACGAGTTACCTAGAATTATCAATCACTATTAAATTATTTCTGGTTTTTCTCAATTGAGTTCCCTTCACCAAAAAACTTCAATTCAAATTTTGGCCAATGTTGACGGCAATTTGCTTTTTAACTTCTTTCCACAATTTTCTTGAAACGGGTATATCTTTTAGGAAGTTTTCGAGAGTAATTTTATAATTCCCATTTTTTGAATTATAACTTTTTACATGCTCAGTATTTATTAGAAATGATTGATGGCATCGAACTAGCTTTTCAAACTTTGCGGTCAATAACTCAATATTTTTCATCGAATTTCGAATCATTTTTTTGGTAACAAAATTATTTTTGAGATAGTAAATAATGACATAGTTGCCAGCTGACTCCACGACTAAAAGTTGTTCTGGAGAAATACACAGAACTCCATCGGATTTGTATTTCGATGGGATGCTTAAACTTCTTTTCTTGTCAATAAAAATACTCCTGAATTGATAGGTTTCAATGGTTCTCCAAAAAACTAACACGAACAGACCTACCAAAGCAACATTGGTGACCCAAACCAAGAGACTGTTGTAAATAATAGGTTTAGTTTCGAAGATAATAGTATAATACAATAATGAGCATATAGAAATCGCAAGTATTGATAATATTAGCCATGCCAACCCGTACTTTTTAGTAGTAATCGCTTTTATTTTATAAGATACTATCTCAATAATGAGTATGCAAAGAGAGGTAATGAAGCCATATCCTGAGATCAATAAAAGGCCTTTCAAAGAGTAGTTATTATTACTTATGCCAAATGGTTGAAAGAAGTTCAAAAAAAAAGCCACAAAAATACCCGAAAAAATAATGAAACTCCAATTGATTGTATTTTTATTGACCCTAATCAAGTTCATATGACTAAAGACATATTGTTTTTGTAATTGTTACAGCTCGAAGAACTAATTATTAAAATATAGTTGTAACAAATTATTGCGAATAGTTCCTTTTTACATATTGCTAAAACATCAAAATGAGCTAGGCATTACAATTGATCACTAATGGCTTACAAAATGTCACTAATACCAGTAAGCATTCTTGTTTTTGTCGGGCATAGCGTAATATTGTTTCAAAGTGAACCTTTAGTTATGAAAAAATTTTTCTACCTGTTTGCATTGTGCGGCGTTTTTGCAAGTATTTTTTACACATTATCTACAAGCGTTAGCGGAATAAATTATAGGATAAGCTCATTTATGTTCATGCATACAGGTTTTTTGGTTTCCATGGGAATTCTCGGTCTTTATAGTTATTTCAAAAACCATATGACCAATTTTACTTTTAAATTGAGCTCCTTACTTTTATTCATCTCCGGGCTATTACATTCTATAATGACAACTATGCAAAGTTCAAACATAGTTTGGTATAGAAAATTAAAAACAAAACTAGATCACAATGATCTAGTTAGCTATAGCGATACTGCCAGAGGTATTTTTTCAAGTCAATTAGGTGTTGATTATGCCTTCGATTTGTTTATGTCGAGCGGGCTGTTTTTCTTGGCTATTTCCATTTTAAAAAGCAAATTATTTGGAAAAATAGTTCCAATCTTAGGGATACTAATTTCTGGTCTTGGTTATGCCTTTAATAGTATTTCTTTTCCCGATAACCCTGAAGAACTTGGGCTTCTTGATCCAGGTCCTTTTTTTTCAGGTTGGTTCGGTTTATTTATTATTCAAGCTTCCATTTTATTTTTTAAGGGCAAGTTCTAGCTATGAAAGCAAAAAATCACCTCATATATATAGTACTGTTCAAATATTTAAATTCAAGAGATAAAAGTCAATTAAAATTTATCATAAGTACAAAGCTCATAGCAGTAATTATGATGTTTACTGTTGCCACCTGTGCTAGGGCACAGAATCGAACTACTTCCGAACAACTTAATGATCTAGCTAAGAAATTAGAACAGGTGAAAGAAGGTAGTATTTTAAGTGATAGATCTTGGCTAATTAATAATAATAAAGACACAATTTATTTTAAGGAGTTTGAAAATAAATGGGTATTAATCGACTTCTGGTCAACAGGTTGTATTCCTTGTATCAAGGAATTTCCTTATATCGAAGCATTTTATAAAAAACATAAATCTAGAATCCAAGTCATTGGGGTTTCCGTAGATACTAACTATAAAAGATTTATAAAGGGATATAAAAAGTATAACTTGGAAATACCAAATTTCTTTGCGGGCGGTACACTTACCAATCCCTTTTATGTGCTTAACTTAAAAAAGTATATTAAAAAAGAGAACAAGGAGCTCATAAGTTACGGAACATTTATTCCTAATTATGTTTTGATTAGTCCAAAGGGGATTATAGTAGATAAAAATATTCCTAAACCTTCAAGTCTAGAATTTAGTATAACAATGAATAAATATTTAAGCCAGTAATATTAATTATTAGAAACCAATGAATTCAATAACCTTAAGACTCCTGTTTTATATAAGTACTGCTTTAATATCGTTATTTTATCTTATGGGTGCTTACATGTATATTTCATGTCATGAAAACATCATTGATTCGTTTTCAACGTTAAAATTCCCGCTGTGGCTAATAATTCCATTAGGGGTTGCAAAATTTTTGGGAGTATTGGCTTTATGGTTGCCTAAAATACCCAATTTGTTGAGAGAATGGGCATATGCGGGTATTTTTTTTAATGCCTTATTAGCATTTGGAGCCAACTTAGCTGTTAATAATTATGATATAGCGGCGGTACTAATAATGCTACTTTTATTGATTGCGAGATTTTTGTTATTCAAATTCGAAAGTGAAACCCGAAATCACTAAAAATTAGTTGTAAACCTGGTTCGTATACTGTTATGAATATAAATTCTTTCTTCCATGTTAAATTCGTATGTTTTGAAGATCAAATGAAAGAAATATTGAACACCTCCAATTTAATAATAGCTATTTTAATAGTTAGTAATATTGCAATTGGGCAAAATACTTTTGAAAGATTCGCTCATATTTCATTAAAAAATAATCTAATGGTATTTGAATCAAATCGCGAAAGTAAATTTCCTGAATTGTACCTTGCCAATATTGATGGAACTGGGCTTACCAGATTAACCAATAATACAAGCATGAAGGGCTACCCTCGATGGTCTCCAGATGGCAAATCAATTGTTTATTATTCGCTTGAAGATCGTTCATCGAATGATTTTAATATCTACCTTTTGAATATTGAGACCACGATTCATAAAAAAATAACCACTTATCCTGGCCTGGATATGGCACCGGTATGGTCTAAAGATGGTCATAAAATTTACTATATATCAAAACGCTCTCAGAACGATGAGCTAAGAGTTTATGATCTGCAAAAGGAAACCGACCAACTTGTTATTAAGAATATCGAACACCACTATGGGATTAGTTTTTCGCCTGATGGGGATAAATTTGCAGCAGTTAGGGTATATAATAAAAACTCAGATATTGTCATTATTGATTTGAAAACCAAATCTGTAATCAAGCGTTTTAAAAATCCTGCCAAAGAAAATAATCCGATTTGGTCCCCCGATGGAGGATCAATATTTTTTGCTTCAAATCGTAATAAGATGTGGCAAATATATTCCTTCGATTTCAATGATAATAAGATTAGAAATCTCAGCTCAGGTTTTGGAAATTCTCGTTTTTTCACGTTATCTCCTTTGGGAGAAACTATTCTTTTTACGTTAATAAAGTCTGGAGAGAATGATGAATTATATCGCATGAATCAGGACGGGTCGGGTAAGCGTAAAATTAATTTTTCAAAAAAAACAGCAAAACAAGAAAAACCAGGTATTATTTCACCGGAATGGAGGTTCAAAGAAGCTAGACAGTTTGATTTTTGGAGAGGTGAATGGGATGTTAACTTGAGAATACGTCAACCAGATTATTCATGGAAAGACAAAATAAAAGCTACCGCAAAAATATATAGAGTACTAAACGGTAAAGCCATATTAGAGCTTTGGAATTCCGAGCCCATAAAAGGGTTTAGTATTCGATATTATGATATCAATAAAAAGAAATGGGTTTTATGGCTCAATTGGCCTGGCAAAAATCGTTCTGGTATTTCTAAGTTAGAGGGCGAGTTTCGGCATGGAAGAGGGGTGTTTTCAAATTACTTCGTAAATAGTAAAAAGGATACCGTAATTTATAATTATACGTTCAGCGACATTGGCTCAAAGCGTTTACGCTGGGACGATGGCTATTCTACTGATGGTGGTAAAACATGGTCAGCTAATTGGATAATGGAATTTAATCGAAGTAGGGATATAGCAGAACCTTTGATTCTTAATGAAGCGCATACCTACGAAAATGATAGTTTATGTTTATTCAAGCCATTTCGTAATCTTAATTCGTTTGAAGGCTATTGGAAAGGAACTATTACAAATATAGAAGGTAATAAGGAAAACAATTATCCGGCTACGCTGCACGGTTACAAAATTACAAATGGGTGTGCGCTCATGCTATTTCTAGAATATGCTAATGGCAAAGAATTTCATTTGCAATCATTTAATACCAAGCTAAAGAAGTGGGAACAAAGTGTTTTGAATGATAGGCTAGGAGGCAATTTAGAAGTCTTTCATGGAGAAAATGAAAAAAGAACAATTGAAACTGCTTATAAAGACTCGTTAGTCTGGAAAAAATATAGTTGGAAGTTTGACATACAGAAAAAAAAGTTGAGTTACGAGTTGTTTAAGGCAAGTCCAAATAATCCTTCATGGCTTACCATTCAGAAAGGTGTATTTCAATTAGTAGCTATGGTTAAGAACAAATCAGACCAAATGAAGGAATAATTTAAATACGACAAATGGGCTTATCTTGAGAACAAGCCCTTTTATTGTTTTGTTTAGCAAGTCAGGCTGGCAGGATAACCTTACCATGTTTGGTGATCTAGAAAGTAGGGTGCTACAAATTGAAGTGAACTTTAATTTTATTTAAAATAAAAAAGTCCTCTTATGTAAATAAATTTTACAAAGAAATTCCAAACCTTATTTTGTCGGGGTGGTCACGCCTCGGCGTGAAGACCTCCGCCTTCCAAACCCGGCGCGATAACCATCCCTTCCGTTTGGTAAACCGGGCAAGCCCTGCCACACCCTAAACCGTGGTACACCCCGAACTGGGCGTAAATAAATTGTCTCGCAGCCATTTTTAGCAATAAGGCCAGCTGGTGGACGGGCCTTCTCATCGTTTTGCTCAAAACCTTTATTCTTTTTGAGCAAGAATAGGCCTTAATTTTTCAAATCCGAAATTCAAATACTACCTTAATTCATTTTTGAGTAAGATGCTAAACTCAAAAATTTAAATTAGCATGCAAGTATATACTTTTTCCTAACAGTAACAATAGCGATTTATTCGTAATTTAGAGAATCTTTAATTCTAGTATTATGAGACTTTTCTCTCTTTTAATAACACTCACTTTTCTGATTAACTTCATTTCTTGTGCGCAGACCAATACTGCTAAGAACAATAGCTATACCTATGAAGTAGTCGTACCAGATTTATACATTCCATGGGGATTTACCTTTTTGCCCGACAATTCACTTTTAATTACCGAAAAATCAGGTAAATTAATTCATTTTAATAATGGAAAGAAAGCTGAAATTCAAGAATTACCTCAAGTAGAGGTACTTGGCCAAGGAGGGTTGATGGATGTGGAATTGCATCCTAATTACAGCAATAATGGCTGGATTTATATTACCTACGCTTCCGCGGAAGGTGGTGGAAGAGGGGCCAACACAGCACTCATGCGATTCAAGTTAAGCGGGAATCAGGCCACGAACAAAGAATTATTATACAAGGCGTCACCAAATACGGGTAGAGGACAGCATTTCGGTTCACGAATAGAATTTGACAATCAAGGGTACTTATATTTTACTATTGGCGACCGCGGGCGCCGTGATGTAAATCCGCAAGACATTACCAAAGATGGAGGTAAAGTGTATCGATTGCATGACGATGGGCGTATTCCTAAAGATAATCCCTTTGTAAACGATGAGAATTCCAAAAAGGCGATTTATTCCTACGGGCATCGCAATGCACAAGGCATGAAAAAACATCCTGTTACAGGTGAAATCTGGACACATGAACACGGCCCTAGAGGAGGCGATGAAATTAATATTGTAGAGAAAGGCAAGAATTATGGTTGGCCTAAGATTAGTTTCGGTATCAATTACAGTGGCACAAAGTTCACTGAGTACACCGCTTTACCAGGTATGGAGCAACCGCTACATCACTGGACACCCTCGATTGCTCCGAGTGGAATGACCTTTATAACCGGTAACAAGTATCCTGGTTTAAAGGGTAACTTGCTCGTTGGGTCTTTGAAATTTCAGTATGTGAACTTGTGCATACTTAAAGGAAAAAAAGTTGTGAAAGAAGAGCGACTGCTTGATGGTATTGGCCGCGTAAGAAGTATGCGTCAAGGCCCTGATGGCTATGTCTATGTGGGTGTTGAGAACCTGGGAATAGTAAAAGTTATTCCCAAGAGTTAACAGCATACGAGAAAAAATTAAAATAATTAGTTAATTTGCTCTTTGAAACAAACTAATTTTCATGCTCGTCATAGGAATTTCCGGGGGTACAGGAAGC
>JASJDL010000173.1 GCA_030065775.1 Flavobacteriaceae bacterium
TGTCAGCCAGGCATGGCGCCCGGTGGATGCAGACAATTTTATGTTTATTCACTGTATGTATGTCTATTCCAAAAATGACAGAAATAAAGGACTGGGCTCCCAGTTGGTAAAAGAAGCAGAAAAAGATGCGAAGGCAAAAAATATGGCCGGCTTGTGCGTGATGACGAGTAAGGGCGCATGGATTACCGACAAACGGCTTTTCGAGATGAATGGTTTCAAACAAGTCGATAAAAGAGGACGGTTTGAGCTTATGTCCAAAAAATGGGATTTGGAGGTTCCGGAGCCGAAGTTGATTGATTGGACAACGCAACAAAAAAAATATGAGGGTTGGCACTTAGTTTATGCAGATCAATGTCCTTGGCACGAAAAATCGGCAGAAGCTCTGCTTAATGTGGCTGGCGATTTCGGGATTGATCTAAAAGTATCTAAAATAGAAACAGCACAAGAGGCAAAAAATGCTCCTTCTGGTTTTGGAGTGTTTAATCTTTTACATGATGGCAGATTATTGGAAGACCATTATTTAAGCGCAACACGCTTTAGAAATATTCTTAAAGCTGAACTCCAGGCCAATTAATACCGTTAAGACACAGGCCGAATAAAAGTTAGTTCGTGGCACGAATAAAAAAATTTGTACAATGAAAATAGTAAGACTCATTGGAGTATTCGCCATTTTATTGAATTTATCTTGTAGTAGTGACGACAATAATAATTTTCCTCCCGGTTCTAATTGTATTCAGGGACAGGGATTACTCGTTTCTGAAAGTAGAACCCTTGTTAATTTCCATAGTATAAACAGTTCTATTTTTGCCGATATCCTATTAACACAAGGCCCAATTGAAGATGTAGTTATTGAAGCGCAGCAGAATATACTTGATGAGATCAATACCCAGGTCGTAAATGGTGAATTGAGAATAAGCTTGGATCGCTGCGTTGACATCGTCCAAGCGGTTAAAATATACATTACAATTCCTGACGTCAGAAGCCTTACTACTACCGGCGTTGGAGATATTGTTGGTCAAAATCAATTCGACCTTACCGATCTTGAAATTACTTTAACTGGAGTTGGTGATGTTGAATTAGAGGGTATGACGAACATTTTAGACATAACATTAACTGGAGTTGGTGACATAGAAACCTTTGAATTAAACTCCAATATATGTAACGTCAACCTTACAGGTGCCGGAGATGTCGAAGTTTTTGTTGATAATGAATTGGATGTAATTATAACTGGAGTAGGTACAGTTTTTTATAAAGGGACCCCTTCAATTACTTCTAATATTACTGGTTCAGGCAGTATTGTTGACGCCAACTAAGTATAATTGCAAAATGAATGAAAAGAGAGGCATTGGTTTTTGTACGCTCATAACCGCAGGTATTCTTCTAGGAATCTTTTTAGTTATAGATCAAATATTCTCGTTAGAAAGTTATAACATCCGAGGTAAAAATATATCTTTTCCTTTAACGATTTAATTTATAATTAGTTATGTTTTGCGTGGAATGTGACATTTGTATAAGAACCAGAATTTATTAGTGAAATGAGCAATCAGCAAATTATTGACTGGCTTTTACAAGGAGATATATCGATACAATATCAAGTCCATCGTGATTTATTTGACAATGAACGAAAAGACTTACAAAATAGAATAGCTAAAGAAGGGTTCGGAGCCAAATTTTTATCAAAACGCTTGAACAACGGACACTGGGGCAGGAAATTTTATCAGCCCAAGTGGACATCTACTCATTATACACTTCTTGACTTGAGAAACTTATGCATCGCACAAGACCACCGACTTATTAAAGAATCCATTGAAATTATTCTTCAAAACGAAAAAGCAAAAGACGGTGGGATTTTGCCTATTGGTAAAACTCAGTTAACGGATTTATGTATTAACGGAATGTTTTTAAACTATGCCTCATATTTTAAAGCAAATGAACATGATTTAGAATCTGTCGTGGATTGTATTCTAGCGCAGATAATGCCTGATGGGGGATTTAACTGCAGGTCTAATCGATCCGTTGTAAAACATAGCTCGCTTCATACCACACTTTCAGTATTGGAAGGCATTACGACATATAAAAAAAATGGTTACAAATACCGCTTGGACGAACTCAAGTTCGCTGAACAGTCGTCCAAGGAATTCATCTTACGGCACCAATTATTCATTTCAGACAGAACAGACGAAATTATAGATACACGTTTTTTACAGTTATCATACCCCAGGCGCTGGCGATATGATATTCTGAGTGCACTCGATTACTTTCAGCACTCAAAGTCCTCCTATGACAATCGCATGCAACCAGCGATTGAAATACTGCTTCAAAAGCAGAATAAAAATAGCAGCTGGAATGTACAAGCTAAACATCCAGGGCAAGTTCATTTTGATATGGAAAAAGCCGGGAGACCAAGCCGCTGGAATACCGTAAGGGCATTACGTGTTATAAGATTTTTTGACATAAAAACTGGAGAAAATAGTTTAAGCTGATCAATGTCATTGTACAACTTAAAGAGATAGATTTTCTTTGCATAAATGCAAATGTTTTACGATGCTCTTGACAGTTATTTTATCATTGCTGTTGTTGATGCTAATCTACCTGCTACTAGCCCCGATTATTTTATACATAAATTCTTCTGACAACGATTATTATGTA
Source organism: Flavobacteriaceae bacterium (assembly GCA_030065775.1). Lineage (GTDB taxonomy): Bacteria > Bacteroidota > Bacteroidia > Flavobacteriales > Flavobacteriaceae > Aureibaculum. Next base: position 2,650 of record JASJDL010000173.1, read on the forward strand.
AGATTACCGGGAATTTTAAAAGCTTGTTTATTAGCTGATAAAGAAGAAGTATTAAAAGTAAAAATTAAAATACTTTTTATGAGCTTTTATTTCTATCCATTACGTAAAGATAAAGCTCCAAAAGAATTAAAAAAGATTGAGGGAAGAGCTGCTAGGAAAAAGAGGAAACGAACGATGAACTTTAAAATGGGATTACGGCTTTTAAGGTCTTTTAAAGTAAAAAGGTTTTTTGTGAATATAGATACAGGTGATTGTATTTCCAATGCGAAGTTGTATCCTGTCTTTGCTTTTTTGAATTATAGATACGGTGGTTTTGCTATTAATTTTGAGAATAAGAATGAATTGATTCTCAAATTGCAAAACAGACCCATCTATATTATTAAATCATTTATTAACAAATAACAAAAACTACTATGGAATTACATTTTGATGAATTATTAGGAAAAATAACAGATTTTATTAAATCTGAGGCAAAAACCGATACGGTTGTCGGTGATCAATTTGATCTAGGAGAATTTAAGTGTGTACCTGTTATTAAAGTTGGTATGGGCTTTGGTTCAGGTGGTGGTGAAGGTACTGAAGCTAAAGGTAAGAGAGGTGAAGGCATGGGAGCCGGAGCAGGAGTTGGAATTGAGCCAATTGGTTTTTTAGTAACAAGAGCAGAAGAAATTTCATTCTTGGCGGCAGGTAAGACTAAAGGGCTTGCAGCTGCATTTGAAAAAGTACCTGATCTAATTGAAAAAATCGCCAAAACTAGACAAAAAGAAGAGGCTACTGCTTAGTAAACAGAAATTAGTAGTAAACTAGTCGGGCAAGTTACTAGTAACTTGCCCGAAGTATTTAAATCATAAAGAAAATATAAAAGAACAAATTAACCATGTATTCGTAATTGGAATATTTTCAACCCAGATTTCATTGGTTCTTACTCCTGGGCTGATTATTATCATTCTTTATTCCATTTTCTTTAGATAGCTTCGCTAATAGCAATCGATCAAATGAACCCATATGATACGAACCTTAAACTCAAAAGAAAACCTTCAGCTATTAAGTACTAATTATATCGGTTTCCTTTCGTATATCTACCGCAATAGACCTTTTGTCGTTCCTATTACCTATTTCTATGATAAAAAGAATAATGTAATTATTTCTTATTCAGGTAATGGTCACAAAATCAGGGCGATGCGAAAGCACGATCAGGTTTCTCTTGAAGTTGCGGAAATTGATTCTGTAAATGACTGGAAATCGATTCTTGTACAAGGCACTTTTAGACAGCTTCAAGGTAGTGAGGCGAAAGCCTATCTTCATGAGTTCTCGTTGGGCGTTAAAGACTTGGTGATTAAAAAGGAAGGGCGAAGTTTAGACTTCATTAGTGAATTTTCAAGCAAGATTTACAGAGATGATATACCGGTTATTTATACGATTAAAGTAGAAGAAATTACCGGTCGAATGCGAAAACGCTAAATACTTCAAGATGAGGTTTTCCTTTGGGTTCATAGTCTTACTTCACCCACTAATTACGATTTACTTACCCTCTTAGGGATGATATAATTCACAAATTTGTACATACTATTTACAAAAGGTAAGAACAGCAATACGCTTAGTACGCTAAATAAAACATGTCCGTTAGCAATTTGCCCTGCAATATTGTCCGAAGACAGCCATCGTACAAGGCTGGTAAATTGGTCGAAGAATAGCAATCCTATACCGATTGGAAATAAATTAAATAAAAGATGGAAAATTCCGGCACGTATGGCGTCCCTGGTGCCACCAATCACTGCCAGAAGAGTATCACTACAAGTACCTAATTCTGCTCCGAGCATAGCCGCCAGCGCTGCTGGAAGTTCGATTAATTTTTGCTTTGCTAAGGTAATTAGCATACCAACCGTAGCACTTGAAGATTGTATGATCAAGGTTACTAATCCTCCCGTAGCAGCCCCCGTTAGCGGGTCATTCATTGCTAACATCCAGTCGGTAAATAAACCGCTTTCTTTGAGGGGTTCGACAGAATTCTCGAGTAAGAATAATCCGTAGAAAAGCATTCCGAAATACAGCAGTATTTTGCCATTTCTTTTCAACTTTGTTCCTTTAGCCAAGAACCATAAGAGAAAACCTATTACCATAGGTATATAGGCATATTTACTGATATTTAGGGCAATGATTTGGCTTGAAGCTGTTGTGCCAATGTTGGCCCCCATAATGATTCCCATTGCATTTTTGAAGTTCAAGGACCCTGCATTGATAAACACAATGGTGATGATAATTACGGCAGATGAAGAATCAAGGGCAATAGTCGCTATTATACCCAGAAAAATGGACAAATATATATTTTTGGTATATCTTTTAATGTGTCGCTTAACTTGCTCTGAAAAGGCATCCTGCAATGTTTGTGACAGGCTTCTTATGGCAAATAAAAAAAAGATCAATCCCCCAACAAGTATTGGTAATATTGAAAAGAGTGTGGGATTGTACGCCATTACTATTGGTTTTGAAATCCCACCCTATCCCTGTAGGTAGGTAAGTCCCAATTGATCATTTCCTTTAAGAAAACGTCCACTTTTTCTACAATTAGGCGCGGTGTTATTTTTTTTGGGTTATAAACCCCTAAATCCATTGACTTTTTTTCCGGAGGAATATTTATCACATCGGGGAATACAATAAAAATATATATGTCACCACTATAGGACTGCGAGAATACCAATGCACCCCCAAGAATGAACTGGTAGGAAGGAATTTGGTTCGTACAATCAATCAGCTCAGGCGGAAAAGACTCCAAGGTAATGTTTACAGCTTCATTGCTATTGATCCAATCCAACTCTTGTACCTGCCAACCTATGTCATAATTTGCCACAACACTTTTCAATGTCTTAATGAGTAGAGGTTTCACATTGGTTTTCCAAAGCATTTTTTTCTCTACCACAGTTTCAATGGAAGTTTTATAATCGTTAATTCTTTCCTGTAAATGCTCAATTTTCATAATTATTCATTTTTTGCTTTTTCCCGTTTCGCCTTTCGTTCTTGTTTTCTAAAATAGCCTCTGGTTAAAAAATTATGTTTTAAGGCCTCCATATTTTGATTGAACTTGTCGGTTCCTTTATTAATATTGAGTAAGGTAGATTTAATGCTGTTAACGAGGGAAGTATCTTTTACGACATAGTTTAATGTACCCTGGCTTTCATTTAGATCATCAACAAAGGCATTTACATCTCGCACCAAGTATTCTATTTCAGAACTGCTGAGTTCAAGGTTGCTTACAATTGTCTTTAACTTTCTCCCTGAAACAGAATCGTTGAGTAACATTCCCAGTACCGTATCGTCGTCGTTTTTTACAGAGGTAATGATATTATTTAATTCATCAATAGATTTCGAAGCACTGTGACTTGCAATTTTCAAGTTAGTAATTGACTGTTTCAGATCTCGTGCCATAATCGTATCGTTTAGCAAGATGCCCAGGGTTCCCTTGCCCTCGGTCATAGCTGTCGTGATCTTCAACAGGTCAGAGGTCAAAATAGCTGCGTTTTCTGAGCTGACACTGAGAGTACTCAGAATATCATCGGCGCCTATTTTACTATATGACTCGATGGTGTCGCCATTACTTATTTGTGGAGATTTTCCATTTCCGGGAACGATGTTAACGATCATATTTCCTACCAGACCGTCGGAACCTATTGTTGCAATAGCGTCTTTTTTAATATGGCTAATAATCTTTTCGTCAATGCTCATTCCAACTTTTATAGTAGAATCATTGACCATATCAATAGCACTAACGGTTCCAATATTGATACCTGAATAGCGCACGTTATTGCCTTTTTGTAAGCCGTTAACATTCTGAAAATACGCACTGATGGTAAATGTTTTTTTAAATAGATGTTGCTGTTGACCGATGAGATAGACGGCAGCAACAAAGAGAGCCGTACCAATAATAACAAATAGCCCCAGTCGTAACCTTTGTGCATTTGTAGTTTTCATAGTCTTATCATTTACTGTTTAAAGAATGCCTTTACTTTAGGGTCTTTTAATGAATTATCGCAATTAAAAGACCCTAAAGTAAAGGCATTCTTTAAACAGTAAATGATAAGACTATGAAAACTACAAATGCACAAAGGTTACGACTGGGGCTATTTGTTATTATT
>JASJDL010000174.1 GCA_030065775.1 Flavobacteriaceae bacterium
TTGACTTTAATTTTAATGATGAAGACGTTCGCCAAACTGATGCGATACAAGATTCCGAAAATTCATTTCATATTTTAGAAAATAATCGATCCTATAAAGCCCGGCTCATTAAATCGAATTTTAATAAAAGACAATATGTGATAGAAGTAAACGGCAATACATATTCGATGTCTATTGCCAATGCTTTAGATATGATGATCGATCAACTAGGTCTAGCCGCTACCTCATCCAAAAAGGCAAATGATATTAAAGCACCGATGCCGGGTTTGATCGTTTCGGTAGATGTTCAGGAGGGCCAGCAGGTGAAAGAAGGCGATACCGTAGTGGTTCTTGAAGCTATGAAAATGGAAAATGCACTAGTATCTCCTGGTGAAGGTATCATTCAACAGGTATTCGTCAACTCAGGTGATAAAGTAGATAAAAATCAATTGCTCATCGAAATAGGATAATATGAGAAAAATACTAGTAGCGAATCGCGGTGAAATCGCCATCCGTGTGATGAAAACGGCGAAGAAAATGGGTATAAAAACTGTGGCTGTTTTTTCTGAAGCCGATAGAAATGCACCACACGTACGTTTTGCTGATGAGGCCGTATGTATCGGACCTCCACCCTCCAACCAATCGTATTTGCTAGGTGATAAAATTATTGAAGTAGCCAAATCAATAGGGGCAGATGGAATTCATCCCGGATACGGCTTTTTAAGTGAGAATGCGAATTTTGCTGAGGCAGTTGAGAAAAACGGTCTTGTCTTTATAGGACCCAAGTCAAAGGCCATACGGATTATGGGTAGTAAATTGGCCGCCAAAGAGGCGGTAAAAGCTTATGATATTCCTATGGTTCCAGGTGTAGATGAGGCTGTTACTGATGTGGCTTATGCGGAAAAAATTGCTAAAGAAATTGGCTTTCCGGTACTGATCAAGGCTTCTGCTGGTGGTGGCGGAAAAGGCATGCGTATTGTCGAGGATGAAACCCAGATGGCCGAACAAATGGAGAGAGCCATTTCTGAGGCCGAATCTGCTTTTGGTGATGGTGCTGTTTTCGTCGAAAAATATGTCACCTCACCTCGGCATATAGAAATACAAGTGCTGGCCGATACACATGGTAATGTTCTTCATTTTTTTGAGCGCGAGTGCAGCATTCAGCGGCGTCATCAGAAAGTGGTAGAGGAAGCCCCATCGAGTGTTTTGACACCAGAAATCAGGGCGAAAATGGGGGAAGCAGCAGTAAATGTAGCCCGTTCGTGCGATTATGTGGGCGCAGGAACTGTTGAGTTCTTATTAGATGCAGACAAAAATTTTTACTTTTTGGAAATGAACACGCGCTTACAAGTGGAGCACCCTGTAACCGAATGGATTACCGGTGTTGACCTCGTAGAGCAGCAAATTAAGATCGCGCGCGGCGAAGCCGTGTCATTCAAACAAGATGACTTGAAAATTACGGGCCATGCACTAGAATTGCGTGTCTATGCAGAAGATCCTTTAGATGACTTCTTGCCGAGTATAGGAACCTTGGAAGTTTACCAACCACCGCAAGGTAATAATATTCGAGTGGATGACGGATTTGAAGAAGGAATGGAAATTCCGATTTATTATGATCCAATGATCTCCAAATTGATTACTTATGGTAAAACAAGATCAGAGGCAATCACCGAAATGATACATGCGATCGACAGCTATAAGGTAAAGGGAATTGAAACCACTTTGCCTTTCGGGAAATTCGTTTGTGAGCACGAAGCCTTCCGATCAGGTAATTTTGACACACATTTTGTTAAGAACTATTATAATAAAGAGTTATTGGAAGCCAATTATGAAGAAGAGGCGATGGTGGCAGCCAAATTGGCCTTGCAATGCTATCTTAAAGAGAAAACTATTTTAAAAACCCCTGCTAGTGACTACTAAAATCAATAAGCTCAAAGAAAGGGTACAGGAAGCAAAACTTGGGGGTGGACAAAAACGAATTGACCGCCAACATCAACAAGGAAAATTAACCGCACGCGAACGGGTCGAATACCTATTAGATGAGGGCTCTTTTGAGGAAATGGGCATCTTGGTTACACATCGAACCACGGATTTCGGTATGGAAAAACAGCAATTTTTTGGCGATGGTGTGGTTACCGGATACGGAACCATAGATGGGCGACTCGTTTATATATTCGCACAAGATTTTACAGTGTTTGGAGGCTCATTATCAGAGACCCATGCCGAAAAGATATGTAAAGTGATGGACATGGCTGTAAAAGTAGGCGCGCCCGTCATAGGTTTGAATGATTCAGGAGGTGCCCGGATTCAGGAAGGAGTACGTTCTTTAGGTGGATATGCTGATATTTTTTATAGAAATGTACAGGCCTCGGGTGTTATTCCACAAATTTCTGCAATCATGGGACCATGCGCGGGTGGCGCGGTCTATTCTCCTGCTATGACCGATTTCACTATCATGGTGGAAAATACCAGTTATATGTTTGTAACAGGCCCAAATGTCGTTAAAACGGTGACTAATGAAGAAGTAACAGCAGAAGAATTGGGAGGTGCCAACACGCATGCCACTAAATCTGGAGTCACTCATTTGACTTCAGAAAATGATGTGCAGTGTTTAGAAGATATTAAGACCTTGTTAAGTTTTATGCCACAGAACAATCAGGAACTTACAAAACAACTTGCGTATGACTTAGGGGATGAATATAGGCAGGAGCTGTCAGATATTGTCCCTGAAAATCCTAATAAACCATATGATATGCGCAAGGTGATTGATGGTATTGTCGATCGCGATTCTTTTTTTGAGATCCATAAAGATTATGCAGAAAATATAGTAGTTGGTTTTGCCCGTTTGGCGGGAAGAAGTATTGGCATTGTGGCAAATCAGCCCATGAGTCTGGCGGGGGTTTTGGGCGTACAAAGTTCAAAAAAGGCGGCCCGTTTTACGCGTTTTTGCGATTGTTTCAATATTCCTTTATTGGTATTGGTGGATGTACCAGGATTTTTACCCGGTACCGACCAGGAATGGAATGCCATCATCACTAACGGTGCCAAGTTACTATATGCGTTCAGTGAGGCAACAGTTCCAAGGATAAGTGTGATTACCCGTAAAGCCTATGGTGGCGCTTATGATGTGATGAACTCCAAGCATATAGGTGCTGATATGAATTTTGCCTGGCCCAACGCCGAAATTGCGGTGATGGGTGCGAAAGGTGCCAGTGAGATCATTTTCAAGAAAGAGATCGCTGAAGCGGAAGATCACGATGCGAAACTTGCTGAAAAAGAGGCCGAATATGCCAAGAAATTTGCGAATCCATATCGGGCTGCAAGAAGAGGATTTATCGATGAGGTGATCTTACCGGAAGAAACACGTAGAAAGCTGATCAAAGCATTCGCCATGTTGGAAGGTAAGAAAATCGACGGACCCAAAAGAAAACATGGCAATATTCCTTTGTAAAATTTAAACAGGTGTGTTGAATGAAAGGATTAACGACTTGGCATCAATTTATAGCAAACAGAGATGTATCATTATTAGATGATTTCCTCGCTGATGATATAGTTCTGTATTCGCCTGTGATTTTTACACCTATTGAGGGAAAATTTTTTGTAAAAATGTACTTATTGGCGGCAGAACAAATTATCGCTAATGAGCACTTCGAATATGTAAGCGAAATTACCAAAGACCATTTCTCAATACTGGAATTCAAAACCCAAATTGACGGTATTACTGTTGAGGGTGTTGACATGATCACCTTCAATGACGAAGGGAAGCTTCAGTCGCTAAAGGTGATGGTTCGACCTTTAAAAGCAATGAATATCGTTCATCAAAAGATGGGAGCATTCTTAGAAAAGATGAACGAATAATTATTTTTTACCCTTTAACAGTTCTAATCCTTGGTTAATGCCCTTTTCAATTGCTGGCACACCGCGATCCATCCAAATGGGTTTTGGAGCTCCTTTTAAATAATGATCGAAAAATTGGGATAATCGGATATTGAAATCCTTCCGATTTTGAAACTTTACAGGCCAATGTGGTTCCTCATTATAGTTCAAAAACCATGAAGGTTTACCCAATCTTCTCAGGGCCACGAAGAATTCGATGCCCTGGTACCAGGGTACATGGCCATCGGCATCATTGTGCATGATCAATAAGGGCGTATTGATCTTATCAATATTAAAAATGGGTGAATTTTCGATATATCTAGCCGGATATTCCCAAGGTGTACCGCCAATTCTACTCTGTGTATGCTCATATTGAAACTGACGGCTTAAGCCTGTCCACCAGCGAATCCCGCCGTAAGCGCTAATCATATTCGGTACAGGTGCACCGGCTTCGGCAGCTTTAAAAATATCTGTTTTTGTCACTAAATAGGCGATTTGATAACCACCCCAACTGTGACCTTGTACACCAATATTATCTTTATCTACAAAGCCTTTTTCGATCAATGAAGTAACACCCGGAATCACACAGTTATAGGCACTCTCACCAGGATATCCTTCACGATAATAGACATCAGGATTAAAAATGATGTAACCGTTGCTCACATAATAGCTATAGTTGATCGTTGACCTGCCAAATGTAGGGGCACGGTGTCGATGTAAACCGTTTGAGCTTTTTTCATAGAAATTTACGATCATTGGATATTTCTTCTTTGGGTCGAAGTTCTCGGGCTTTACCAGCATTCCGGTAAGTTCTTTGCCATCTAAAGATGTCCATTTTATTTGTTCGATCGTTCCCCAATTGTAGTCTTCCTGTTGCGGATTGGCATTACTGATTTTCTGTTGCTTCTTTAGACGAAGGTCAGCATAGTGAAGATCCGGAAACTCTTGAAAAGATTCTCTGGTAAAAATGAGTGCATTACCCAATTGCGACTTTTTTGGCCGATTATAGCGATGGGCACTGACAACCAGTTGCTGCCCTTTATTAGTTTTAGGATTCAGCTCGAAGTATCCCGCCTCCTTAGTGTCTTCATTAAAGGTTGATAGCAACCATTTTTTAGTTGGATCTAAGAAGCGCTCTTCTTCATCAATTTTTAAGTAGCGGTAAACTGTTTTGGTTTCCCTTCCTTTAGTTAGCCTTGTGCTTTTGGCGTTGTCAGGATTATACTTAAAAAGATCATAACGATCATAGAGAATAAGATGCCTGTCGTCTTTCGTCCATCCTGCATTACCATAAGAATATGGGGGTGTTGGAGCATCATGAATTTCATTATAAAAAATTGCTCCTTTCGTCAATGGCCGATACGTTGAGGTCTTGATGTTATAGGCAAACCAGGTGCTGTCAGTACGGCTATATCCAAAGGCATAATTGCCTTTCGGGCTCAGGTTGACATTTCCTGCAATTTTGGTCAATATTTTTTTGCGATCGCCAGTTCTGGAATCAACAGCTGCATAATCCCTTGCCCATAAGCCATCCCATTGACTTTCAAGCTGATGTGGTTCGGGATTGTCTACCAAAGCATAGGCACCATTCCCTTCATCAGCCAATTTTGTGTTTGGAAATGTGGTCGTTGCCAATTGCACCAGCTTATTATCGTCATTAAGATGAATAACAGTTTGATACGATTTCTTTTTATCATTTTTTACCTGTAATTCCTGTACAGTGTACAAGCGTGGTTCGTCGTAGGTCCATACTTCTACATTCACAATTTCGTCGTCAATAAGGGTAGTATCTTTGACAATTGGAGGGGTAGCCAGTCCGAAATACAATTTCGATTCATCTTTTGAAAAACTTGTGGCTCCATCTGAAGAAACCCGATATCCTTTCGGCGATGATTGGGTATCAAGTAATTTTTCAGCCTGAGTATTGTTCTCGCTCCAATGATATAATTCGTAAGGGCGTATTTGCGCTTTGGTTGTATCGGTATCAACCACAAAAGCCAAATTTTTACCCGATTCACTGAGATTTACCTGGTAATATTTTGCTTTTTCAACATGATAGACTTGTTGTAAACTATTGTTGTCCAGATTCAGGACATAGACCCCTGCTTTGATTTTATCTTTTTCGCCCGTGGTAGAAAATGCGAAGCGCTTCCCTTCTTTTGCAAAGGAAAAATTCGTCACAAACTTAAAGGTATCTTGCTTTTGGGTGGTTAAGCTTCGTAATATGAGGTGATAGCCATTATCTTTTCCGACTTTTTTGATTTTTTCTTTCTTTTTTGTCTTCGCTTCTGAACTGTCCTTTTTGTCTTTCTTTTTTGACTTCACTTCCTCCAAATAGTAGGCGACATAACCTGACCATTTTTCAGGAATTTTATACGACTTTATGTTTGCTATTTTGGTGAGCAGGCCCTCGTTCAAATTAAAAATACCTAAGGAATCTTTTGTTAACTTGTCCTTTTTGACTTTTTTACGTTTTAGTTCATTAATGCTATCTTTCCAAGGTTTAATGGTAAAAAAAGCGAACTTGGAATCGTATGAAAACTGCCCTTTTTGACCACGGTCATATTCAAGTATTGAGTTTGCTTTGGAGTCTTTAATTTTCAGAAAATTGTCTTTTTCTCCACGTTCCAGAGAATACATGATATAATTACCATTTGGTGAAAGAGTTTCATTTTTAATAGCATTCCAAATTTCCTTATCGGAATGGCTAAGTATTTTTTTTTGTGCGAATGAAAAGGCAGTCAAACAAATAAACAATGAGGTGAGGGTAGTTTTCATAAAGTAGTTATATTCTAAAGTATAAATATACTACAATTGACATGTATCTCCACTCAGTCGAAATCAGGTTTTTTACGGCTAGATTTCTTTTCTGATTGTTTCTTTTTGCTTTCCAAACGT
>JASJDL010000175.1 GCA_030065775.1 Flavobacteriaceae bacterium
GAAGTCATCAGGATTTACCTTTTGGCTGTTAAACGGATGGATTTCACAATAAATATTAAGTTCTCTAATTCTCCGGGCAATCAGCTGAGTAACCTGAGAGCCGAAATCTAAAATAAGTACCTTCTGTTGCATTCGCAAAAGTAAAATTTAATTGAGAATTGATAAAACCGATTAACAAAAAAATTATCTACACATAATTTGCTATTTTCGTTACAACAATAATCCAAACGATGAAACGCAACTATTCTCTTCTGATCTTAGCAATTCTATCTACTTTTTCAACTTTCAGTCAACAAAGCACTCAGAATTTTAGCGATGGCCCGTTTACGCAACTGATCATTCGGGGCGTAACCGTTATTAATGGTAATGGGGCGCCGCCTATAAGTCCGGTTGATATTGTTGTAGAAAAAAATATCATTAAAGATATTAAAGTTGTGGGCTATCCTGGAGTTAAAATTGATGAAAGCAAGCGCCCGAAATTAAAAGCCGGAGGTAAAGAATTGGATGCCACTGGTATGTACCTCTTGCCCGGATTTGTGGATATGCATGGGCATATTGGTGGTGAGGCACAAGGAGCCGATGCAGACTACGTCTTTAAATTATGGATGGCACATGGGGTCACCACTGTTCGCGAGCCAGGTGGTCTCGGCGCTGACGTGTCGGTAAAGCTTAAAAAGCAAAGTACCAGGAACGAAATTATTGCGCCTAGAATAGTAACCTATACTTTTTTCGGATCAGGATCTAAAACGCCAATAAGTACCCCTGAACAGGCACGACAATGGGTACGCGAGAACGCTAAAAAAGGTGCCGATGGTGTCAAATTTTTTGGTGCGGCACCAGAAATTATGCGAGCAGCACTTGATGAAAACAAAAAACTCGGCTTGGGTTCAGCATGCCATCATGCGCAAATGGCAGTAGCCAGATGGAATGTCTTACATTCTGCCAGGGCGGGACTGACTTCCATGGAACATTGGTACGGATTGCCAGAGGCTTTATTTGAAGATAAGACAATTCAGCATTATCCTTTAGACTATAATTATAATAATGAACAGCACCGCTTCGAGGAGGCCGGCAAGCTTTGGCGGCAAGCAGCACCACCCTATTCTGATCATTGGAATAAAGTAATGAATGAACTCTTGGAATTGGATTTCACTTTAGACCCCACCTTCAATATCTATGAAGCCAGCCGAGATCTGCAGCGTGCCCGACGCGCCGAATGGCATGAAGACTATACACTACCATCGCTATGGAAGTTCTACCAGCCAAGCAAAATATCCCATGGTTCCTACTGGCATTACTGGGGTACCGAGCAGGAAATTGCCTGGAAGAAGAACTATCAGCTGTGGATGACCTTTATTAATGAATATAAAAATCGAGGCGGAAGAGTAACCACCGGATCAGATTCAGGATTTATATTCCAACTATACGGGTTTGCCTATATACGCGAATTAGAACTCTTGCGTGAAGCCGGATTTCACCCCTTGGAAGTCATCAGAGCAGCTACATTAAATGGTGCCGAAGCATTAAAAATGGATGATAAAATAGGTTCTGTGGAAATAGGAAAATTAGCAGACTTTGCGATTGTAGAGGAAAATCCATTAGTGAATTTAAAAGTATTATATGGTACCGGAGCTATCAAGCTGAATGAATCTAACGAGGTAGTGCGCGTTGGAGGTGTTAAGTATACGATCAAGGACGGAATTATTTATGACGCAAAAAAGTTATTGGCCGACGTAAAACGCATAGTTGATGAAGCCAAGAAAAAGGAGAATTTCAAGATAGTGCAGCCCGGTATTAAAAACTAGTCTGTAATGATTTTTAATTCCGACGTCTAAAATTGCAAACTAAATCTTTAGACAATGGTCAAAAAATATCTCCCTTTAGTCCTAAGAATTGCGGTAGCAGTCATTTTACTTCAAACATTGTATTTTAAGTTTGGAGGGCACGAAGACAGCCTTTATATTTTTGAAAAAACAGGTTTAGGTGATGTCGGCAGGATTGGCTCAGGAATTGCAGAACTGATCGCGGCTATTCTTATTTTGATTCCCAGAACCGCTTGGCTTGGCGCATTGCTTACCGTAGGAATCATTTCAGGTGCTATTTTTATGCATTTAACCAAACTAGGCATAGAAATCAATGGTGATGGCGGTACGCTTTTCGGTATGGCTGTAGTAGTATTTTTACTTTCATTAATTACTTTACTGATTAACAGGAAAAACATACCAATCATTGGCGAAAAACTGTAAATTATAAATTTTTCATCGTTTCGATTCATTTCTTGGCTATATTTGATTAAATCTATTGTAGGAAATAGGTTTGTATTGCTATGAGAAATTTAGTTTCTCTCCCTTTAGAATTTTAAGTTAAATAATAAGTTTACCTCTTAACACAGTTGTGCTATGAATCTGTTGAACGAAGTCAAGGAAGAGTTTTTTTTTACTACCTATAATATTGATCAATTGATCTCTAAATACCTAATTAAACGCTTAGGAGTCAATGATATAGAGACCATCAATGCTTTAGGTTTAAAGGGGCGTATGACCTTTGAAACACGCCTCGACCTATTAATGCAGATCAGATCGGTTTCTAAACTCAACAAAAAAAAGTTGGAAATCTATTCGAAGCTCTACCAGTCATTAATGCTTAAAAAAGATACGCTGCTTAATGCGACCGGCAAATACTTTGAGTTTTTAGCTGAAAATTATCCTCAAGAAGATACGATGACTTCCGATAAAAAAGTAGGCAAAATACTTACAGATTTTGTATTGGATGTACAGCATATTATTGAAAAGATTTCTAAAATACCCACCTTGAAGATTATCAATGACGATGATCGCAGTGTAGAAAAGGTTGTTCACTTGTCTGCTATTTAAGCAAATAGTATTTTTGTGCTATGACGAAAGATACATTTCGCATAGCCGTGATGGCGGTTATCGTCAATACAAAAAACCAGGTTTTAATTGGTTCTTCACCACGAGATGGTGGTTATAAATTTCCACAGGGGGGACTTGATCCAGGCGAAGACGTCATAGCCGGTGTTAAGCGCGAGTTGCACGAAGAGCTCGGGATCGACCTTCAAGACCATCATATTGATTATCTATGCGAAGAAACCGTAGAATATATCTACCCGCCAGAGGACCCGTATTACATATATAAAGGACAGCGACTTACTGTAGTACGAATTGGATATAATGAATCAATGAAACTGGTTCCGCAAGATGATGAGTTTGAAGAATTGTTATGGATCAATGCCTCTGAACTCATTAATTTTGATGTAGGCTTCAGAACTGAGGCGTACCTTCGTGCTTTGCAGCTTTGTGGCCTTCTATGATTTGACCACCCTAATGGTTTTTGACGCCGTTTTCGTTTTCATTAAGACCATATACACACCATCATGAAAAGAAGACATGTCTAGTTTAAAACTATTTTTCTGTAAATCGTAGGAAGTAATTTTTCGACTATAGATTAATTTACCTAAGACATCGCTTATATGAAAAGTCGCGCCTTCAGTCAATTCACCAAAGTCCACCGTCAATGCGCCTTGAGTCGGATTAGGAAACACCTTAAAATCAATTAAATTACCGGGATTTATTATCTGATTGGAGTCTTCAAACGCCTGTTCTTTTTCTTGTGCAAAAGTAAATGCAGAAATTAGTAAAGTCACCACGAGTAATACCTTTTTCACTCCTGAAGTTTTTAAATTTTAATAGTACGATTTCATATTTAACAAATGGTGTAAACCATTTTATTAAAATAAAAGTAGTTCTACTTTCTAAAGCAATTCTAAAGATAAAAATAATTGATTCCTGTATTCATTTGAAATTCAATATATTTAATGTAAATTTTATGAAATGAGGTTTGCCTTAGCGTTATCTATTGCTCTAAATCTGTTTCAGTTGCATTATACAAATGCACAAAATCAGAAAAAACTTGACAGTCTTCTAAATAGCTACCCTGAAAAAAATAAAAGAGTTGACAGTCTAATCAACGCCTACAGAACCGAAAAGAAAGATAGTTTGAAGGTTGATGCCATTTATAGGTTGTACTACGTTTTTCTCTATAAAGAACCTTACTTGGCAAAGCTATTGGCTCTCGAGCAATTAAAAGTATCAAAACATGCTAATAATGAAATGTGGATCGCATCGTCTAATTATTATTTAGGTTCATATTTTCAAAATTCCGGAAAACTCGATTCAGCTAAATACTATTATGAAAAATCATTGGAAATTTATAAGAGATTAAATAAAGATGCCAGCTACGCATCAACATTAAGTGCGCTGGCAGTTATTGATGACGAAATGGGCCATTATGAATCATCCATCGAGAAGTATGCAGAGGTTTTAAACATATATAAAAGGGAAAACCTTTTATATCAGTATGCTATTTCAAAGGGAGACAGATCCAATGTTTACATTCACAAGGGTTTTTATAAAATTGCATTTCAAGAAACACTCGATGCGCTGCGGGTTTTAGATACTGTCTATGAAAAACCATGGCGCAAAGCAGATGCTCAAAGGCAACTTGCACAGATTGAGTACTTGAGAAAAAATTATGAAAATGCGCTAAAGTACTTTAAAAAATCGTCTAAAATTTATAGAGATCAAAAAGATAATGTTTACCTGTCGAGCACTAACAATGACATCGGTAATATTTATTTTTATTTAAGAAAATATGACTCGGCTATGCATCACTTGAACGAAGGATTGAAATTGGCCAGAAAGTTTGACATTGCGGAAAATGAAGGCAACGCACTCTCTCACCTGGGTAGAGTTTATACAAAAAAAGGTCAGTTTAAAACAGCTCTTGAATACCTTTATGAGGCTTTAAAAATTCATGAAGAACAAAACTATAATACTAACATATTAAGAACACAAAATGATATAGCGAACACATACTTGAGCTTGGAGGAACCCGAAAAAACGATCTTTTATTCATCTAAAACCATTGAAAAAGCAACTGGAAAAGGGCCAATAAATGAATTAAAAAATGCACATCAATATAGGTTTCAGGCCTATTATAAATTAGGAAATCTAAAAAAAGCCTTAGAAGATCAACTGATATTTCAGAAATTAAAAGATTCCATATTCGATACGAAAAGTTCACAACAAATCGAAGAACTAAGTACGATATACGAAACCGAAAAAAAAGAACAACAAATTGCCTTACAGGAAAATGAAATCGAACTATTAGAACAAAAAGCCAAGATTAACGCCCTACAAAAATCATTGTTAGGTGGAGGTTTATTATTATCATTAGGGCTGGTTGGATTTGGTTTTTACGGATTCCGTCAAAAAATAAAACGTAATAAGCTAGAAAAAGAAAAAGTAGATGCAGAATTAGCCTTCAAAAGGAAAGAATTGACGACTCATGCCTTGCATCTGGCTAAAAAAAATGAAGTATTGGAAAGCTTGAAACAAAAAGCTGAAAAACTAAAAGAAAAAGAAGCCTCAAAAAATGGCTACCAACAACTCATTAGAACCATTAATTTTGATCTGCGGGATGATAATAACTGGGAAAACTTTAGCAGATATTTTCAAGAAGTTCATAAAGATTTCAATACGAATGTCAAGCAAAGGTTCCCGAATGTTACCTCAAATGAATTGCGATTGATGTCTCTTATAAAAATGAATTTATCGTCCAAGGAAATCGCTAATATTTTGAATATTACACAGGAAGGTATTAAAAAAGCACGCTATAGATTGCGTAAAAAACTAAATATTACTACCGAAAATTCTTTACAAGATTTTATTTTAAGTATCTGATTGTAAAATAGTTAAAAAGGTGTCCACCTTTTGTCCACCTCACAAATTTTTTGCAGTAAAATCTTGATAATACGTTTGTGTTGTCGTTAAATCGACGAACCGTTTTGTGGTGTCTTGCGCTTACTCGGGCTGCAGACCTTTAAGGCGCAAGGTCACACAAAACCATGTTTAACCGCAAAACAAAATATTATGAAAACGCAAAAAAAATTGATGCTGTTATGTCTTCTAATCATGACTGCAGCATGTAGCGAAGATGATTCTGGAACATCCCCGGTAGAAATTGAGTCAACATTAACAACTTCTAAAGCTGCTTATCAAAATGCTAGTAATGGAGATTGGATTCAAATTACTGAATTAGAATATAATTTATTAGCAACTGAATTAAATAATGTATCTAGGGTCGGTACTACAGAAGAGCAATATGATTTTGAACCGAGTACATTTCGACAATCCGATCAAACTCTTGCCAATAATAATGGTATAAATATCCCAATTAATAGTTATGTTTTTGCTTTTAAATATCACACCATACGTCCTGAAGCTCCATCAATTGTAATTAAACAATCTTCAACAAGTGTTACCGAAGGCTATAGAGATATTGGTAATCCAATTCCCGATCACGAGGGCGGTGGCAATATTTATTTTGTAATTAAAGGGAATAATCTAAAAACTACATCAGAAGGATTTTTAGCTGTATATATTGGAAAAGGAAATTCTACAGGTATGAGGACGGATATAACTGATAGTATGACCGCTCAAGGTAATAGAAATACTAACTCCTTAAGCCTCAGTTCCAGTATTGTTCTTCACTTATATCAAGGTTTAAGTACCCCTGAAAAACAGTGGGACTAATAAATCTTTTAAAAAATTTCTAGTAATACTATTGTCTATTAAAATCTAACATTATGAAAAAATC
>JASJDL010000176.1 GCA_030065775.1 Flavobacteriaceae bacterium
ACATTAGTGATCTTCTTTACCGTTATGAGTGTGTTATTGTACCTGAGTTTGGAGGATTTGTCACCAATGTACAACCGGCAAGAATTAGTGTGTATTCTAATACATTTTATCCTCCTAATAAGCGCCTCACTTTTAATAATCATCTAAAGAACAATGATGGTTTATTGGCCAATTACATTGCTTCGGTAGACAAAGTACCCTTTAAATCGGCGATGAACTTTATCAAGTTTGAAGTGAAGCAATGGAAAGAGGAACTTGCGAAAACTGATCTGTTCCTGGAGCAAATAGGAAAGTTAAGTCAACAAGGCGATAACCTGCTATTTGAGCCAGAAAAAGAGGTCAATTACCTTACCGATTCTTATGGTTTAGGAACTGTTGTTTCTGCTGAAATCAAACGGGAAGTTTATAAGAAACAAGTAGAAGAGGTCGAAGAAAAAGCACCTATCTTAGTCACTGAGCAGGCCAAAAAGAAACCGAATTATTTAAAATATGCGGCTATCTTCATAATTGGTTTATCTATTTTAGGTTTTGGGGCCTATCAACTGCATAATGATTATAAGCAGAAACAGGAAATAGCAGTGGCGAAAGAGCAGCAAAAAGTCATTGAACAAAAGGTTCAGCAGGCCACTTTTATTGTCTCAGACCCATTACCTTCTATTATTATTGATGCGACGAGAACCACTTATCCGTACCACGTAATTGCCGGTGCTTTTCGTTTTCCCGAGAATGCTGATAGAATGGTACGTATACTCAAAGACCAAGGCTTTAAAAATGCGCGTATTTTGGGCATTAATCAATGGGGTTTAACGCAGGTATCTTTTAATAGTTTTGATACCAGAAATGAAGCACTTCAGACATTGACAACTGTCAGAAAAACCATGAATGAAGATGCATGGTTGTTGGTTCAAGACCTGTAATTTTTCCAGATAATTTCTTCTATTTCACTTTTTGAAATGGCTATCTTTGCCAAGTTTTAATGCGCCGACGCGGTTGCTCAAGAAATTAAATCGAAATCCTAAATGTGATGTATGAAGGCAAAAACACCTAAAGAGTCATTGACAATAGTTACTGATCTGATATTACCCGGAGAGACGAATCCGTTAAATAACCTTTTCGGAGGAGAACTTTTGGCCAGAATGGACAAAGCCTGCAGTATTGCTGCAAGGAGGCATTCAAGCCGGATTGTGGTTACGGCGTCTGTGAATCATGTGGCCTTCAACAAATCAGTACCAGTAGGAAGTGTCTTGATGGTAGAGGCGAAAGTATCAAGAGCTTTCAAATCATCGATGGAGGTGTATGCAGACGTGTGGATTGAAGATCGCGAAAGCGGGGAACGCACCAAGGCCAATGAAGCGATTTATACCTTTGTCGCGGTCGATCGGACCGGAATGCCTGTCAAAGTACCACAGCTGATGCCAGAGACCGATCTTGAAAAAACACGTTTTGAGGGCGCTTTAAGAAGAAAGCAATTGAGTCTGGTACTTTCGGGAAGAATGAAACCCGAGGAAGCTCATGAATTAAAAGCTTTATTTACCGGCTGAAGCAACAATGTTTTCACCCTGAATGATCCAAGGTTCGGGATTTTGAATTGAAGCATTTTTAAATAAGCCAAATTCTAGAATGGTTTTACCGGTAACCGCATCGGTATGTATGGTACCGATCTCTTGTTTAGTGTTTATGGCTTGCCCCCTCTTTACAGTTACCTCCTTTAAGTTCTTGTAAACAGAAATATAATTACCATGTTGTATCAACACCATTTTCTTTCTGCCAGGCTGTAATTGTATCGCCAATACCTTTCCCTTGAAGACCGATCGGGCTTTTGCATTTGCCTCAGTTGCTAAATGCAGGCCATTACTATTGATCGTAATACCTGGCATGGTAGGATGTTTTTGTTTGCCATAACGTCTATCTATGATATAACGCTCAACAGGCCAAGGCAACTTACCCTTGTTAGCCACAAAATTAGCGGCCACCAACTTATCTTCAGGAGACATACTAAAACCAGAAGATTTGGTTGCCCTTTTTTTATTTGACCTGGCAATCGCGGCAGCAATCAACTTCTGAATTTGCCGGTCAATGAGCGCCTCTTCGCGTTGCTTCGCCTTAATCTGGCTAATGTATTTCTGTTCTTTTTCCTTTGCTTTTTCTACAAGCCTTATTTGGGAGTGCTTTTCTTTCTTAATGCTATCCTGCTCTTTATTATGCAGCGCAATCAGCAGTACTTTTTCGTCCTGCTGCAATGTCAGTGAGTCATTTAAAGCTGTCAACTCTACTTGAGTATGTTTTATTTCTTCACCCTGAAGCTTTCTATAAGAGCTGATCTGCTTAAGGTATTGCAGCCTTTTATAGGCTTGGGTGAAATTTTCAGAAGAAAGTAAAAACATCAAGCGGCTTTGCTTGGTTTTGGTTTTATATGATTGCACAATCATTCGTGCATATTCTTCTTTTAAGCTTTCAAGTGATTTCTCTAAACGATTGATCTCTTTTTTATTCTTTTTAATCTTATGAGAAAGTTTTAATTCCTCTTGTTCTATGGTGCTTATTAGTTCAGAACGTATAGTAATGAGTTTATTGATGTCATTGAGCTCAGACAAAAGCGCTTCTTCTTCTTGTCGGGATTTAAAAAGTAATTTTTGAATTTCTTTTTTCTCTTTTTGAAGCTGCTTGCGTTTTTTTTCAAGCTGTAATTTTGTTTGGGCTTCAGCAGTACCCACGAAGGCAAAAAACAAGCTAATGAAGAGTAGAAAACGTAACTTCATATACACAAAACTATTCCTTTTTTGTGGTTTTTTGCTCATTTTAGTTCAATTTCTTTATAACCATTTGGTATAGAAAACGGAAAACGCAATGATTTATTAAACTCTATGGAGCGATATTCTACGTTTATTGTTGTAGTGTATCTATGGTCTTTAGCCGTGATTAAAACATCTTTAGGGAAAAACTCATCATCAATGCGCTGATAGTTACCATAATCAATACTTAATGATTTGTTTTCTTCAGATTGGGTTACTTGCTGTTTGATGAGCTTAAAATTCTCAGGATTTAATAAATATAAAATATCAAACAGTTCATTCGCTTTCTTAGGTGTCAGTTCATAGTACCTGTCTTTTAGTGCGACATCATGTTTGTCATTTTTTAAATCTAAAATAGCCTGGCCAAATAAGAGGTTTTGAACTTTTTCATAATCTAAATCGGTTCCTAACCATTTGCTCAACAGCGCAAAATCACCTTCAAAGTAAGTTTTATTAATTTTTTCATAATAGCTTACTTTATCCTTAGTAATTAAAGCCTTTCCCACGGGGAAACCGAGTTTAGATAGGCTAATCCAAATGGCTTCATCTTTTTTAATACGCATTGAGGCAGTAACACCCGGCAGGTCATTCTTACCTCGATATTTCACTTTCATTTTTGCAGAAAGCGTTTCTTTATCAAAGCTATTACTATAATGGTTTTTAATTACCTTATTTGCTGTCATAGGCTTAGCGGCGGTACCCACCACCGCCGACTTAGTTTTACACGAAGTTATCATTAAAATCACCATGAACAAAAAACCAACTTTCCTTAACATAACTATGACTTTTTTTGGCGTTTCTTCAAGGCCATATTATAGTACTTACTGGCCTCAATATTCTTACGTAATCCTTTAAAACTTAAACTGAGCTCTTCATAAAAATCAGCCTCAATTTCGGGATCATCTATAACATAATCCAGGCCATTTTTTAAATATGGGATGGCCTCTCCGTATTTTTTGAGCTTGTTTAAAGCTTTTCCGTGCATTAAATATACGAAAGGTTGCGCTGGAAATAAATCCAAGCCCTCCTTACTATCTTTTTCTAAGTCTAAAAATTGGTCGTCATCAAACTCTTGTGACAGGATTTCCTTAAGTACCGGAAAGGTCTTTTTGGTCACATAGGATGCCTTAAGTTCTTCGAGCGATTGATTTTGGAGTAGTTCTGGCTTTACCCGGGTCTCTGTTGTTACACTGTTATTCGGAAACAGACTGTCTTTAAATGGAACCAGGCTCTCAGACAATAATCCGTTTTTTTCTAAATCAACCAATAATTGACGTGCATCTTCAATGCGATTATTACGTATATAGAGGATAATTAAGTCGGCTTGATTTTGAGGTTTTTTATCAACAATCTTTAATTGTAGATCTAGTGCCTTTTTATAATCTTTTTGGCGCACATATATATCTTTTAAGTGCTCCAATAAGTATAGATTTTCCGGTTGCTGCGTTAAGGCTTTTTCGACGAAAGCGATGGCTTCGAAATATTTTTCCTGAGCGAAATAATTTTTAGAAATTTCAAAGATGACAGCCAAATCATCTTCGCGAATGTTCTGGCATTGCTCCAGGGCTTCCAGAGCTTTGTCATAATTACCGATGGCCTTTTGTCTTAAAGCCTTGAAAAAGAAAGTTTGAAAATTAAGCTCTTTCTGCTCTTGTTGTAATTCCTTAATATTCTTTTTGACCGCAATGCTATCCATCAATTTTTGTTGTATTTCCTCTTCTTGGGCAAAACCGGTTAAACCACTAAAGAGCAATCCTAAAAAGAGATATGTCAGGGGCCTTACCATATAATTTTAAACCAGCTTAGAATAGTCGCCAATACTCACTGAAGTAAAGTCGCCATTATATTCAACGTGATTACCTATCATAGCATTGTCCAAGACAGCATTTTTAACAGTTGTATTGGTTTGTATTAATGAATTTTTGATTGTTGAATTTTCTACTACACTATTTATGCCAAGTGATACATTTGGGCCAACTTTAGCATTTATCAATCTTACGTTTCCGCCGATATAGCAGGGTTGAATGATCTCAGAATTCTCTAAAATTACTGAATCTGCGACAAGATTTTCTCCTTCTTCCTGTGCAAATTGTAAGATTCGGCTATTTGTTTCAACGGTAATTTCTTTATTACCGCAATCCATCCATTCATCAACCTGGCCCGGAACAAATTGCGCCCCTTTTTGCTTCATATTTTCGAGGGCATTGGTCAATTGGTATTCACCTTTTTCCTTGATGTCATTATCCAATAAGAATTGGATTTCACTACGCAATGCAGCGCCATCTTTGAAGTAATAAATACCTATAATGGCCAGATCTGATATGAATTCTGTTGGTTTTTCAACAAAATCTGTAATGACCCCGTTGTTGAGTTTGATGACGCCATAGGCACTTGGATTTTCGACTTGTTTAACCCAGATAGCACCGTCCTTTGAAGCATCTAGTGTAAAATCGGCTTTAAAAAGAGTATCGGCAAAGGCAACCACACAAGGCCCATCTAACGATTCTTTCGCACATTGAATAGCATGTGCCGTTCCCAAAGCTGTTTCCTGAACGGTCACAACACCATTAGCTCCTAAATCATCAGCAATCTTTAATAGCTTTTCTTCGGTATCTTTTGGAAAAGTAGGGCCGATAACAAAAGCTATTTCTTCGACATCTTGATTTAATACTTTTACGATGTCTTCAACCAGACGTTGTACGATCGGTTTACCGGCAATAAGGGTCAAAGGTTTAGGAATCGTTAATGTATGTGGGCGCAGCCGTGAGCCAATGCCCGCCATAGGAACAATAATCTTCATGAATTCTCTTTTTTAATCGCACAAATATAGCCAAAATAGTAAGAGCTAAAAGGTTTATTTATTGAGGATAAACGCTCCTTTTTCGTTTGTGTAATGGAAGTTAATTTTATGTCTTACACACGTCTGCTGCCATCGCTTGACGTAGCTATTGTAATTGGAATTGTCAGCTATGATTTCTTTTGGATGTAACACCTGAATTAAGCGGTCTAAGTTAATTTTAGGGGAGTACGTCAGGACGATATAATCGGGTCTAAAGCTCGAGATATCATAGCTTCCCAAACTGTCAATTAATAGTATATTTCTTTTAAAAAACATGTTTTTATTAATGGAATCTATAAAACGGACACTCTTAACATTGGCGCCTATCATATAAGATTTCACCAGATTTTCGGATGTATCGAAACTACCTGAGGAATGATTCAGCAGTAGTCGGTTTCCCGTTCTTTTTCCAACGATTGTTACCCGGCTTCTATTGAATATTATGAACTCATTTTCGGAAGTAGCCACCCATTTTTCGTAGATAAAGACTGATTGCAAAAGCAGAAATGCTATTAAGGCATTTCTAAACCTTGAATACGATTTCTGCTCCATCCAGCGAAAGCAAAAAATAATCAGCAGGTAGGTCGAGACCATTGCCACCATGGAAAAGGAAATGGTTTGAAACAAGAAAGCTTCCTGCTCAGCGATCCAGCCGATAAATTGATTCATAAGAGCAATGATTTTCTGAAAACCGGTAGTTAAAAATTCTGGCAGTAAATTTAGAAGTGAAAAGAAGATCACTAAAAGCCCTAAACCAAGTATAGAGCCCAGTATGGGAATGACCACTAGGTTCGTTACAAAAAATAAACTTGGAAACTGATGAAAGTAATAAAGACTTAACGGAAGTACACCAAGTTGAGCAGCGATCGAAACTGTAAAGAGTTCCCAAAAATAGTTGATGACCTTGAATTTTGGGATCCACAAACGATAAATAATTGGCTGTAGCCAAACAATAAAGAAAACGGCAAGGTAACTCAGTTGAAACCCTACATCGAACAAGTATATCGGATGTATTAACAGCAAAAAGAACATAGA